>CAMEPD010000050.1 GCA_945931475.1 uncultured Muribaculaceae bacterium
TCTACTATGGCATCGACAACGCGAACAGGATCGTTTTCCGCGATATCCTCGCCGGGATTCACAGTCAGCAACAATCTGTTGTTATTGTAAAATTTTGTATGTAACTTTGTGGACATTTAATTTGTTTTATGTCACTAAGTTACAAAAACTTTTTGACATGACAAAGCCCCGGCTTGTGAAAGTCAGGGCTTTGTTTTATGTTTTACAACAGGTTATGAAAAAGAGGCTGCGCCTATTTTGACACAGCCTCTTTGTTTAAAAAACCGTGGAGGATTTAGAAAGCTCTTACTCAGTGGCGAGGCGGAGGATGGTCGAGGGGGTCTCGACGATATGGTCGGCCAGGGCGGCACGCAGTTCGCTTACCGGACGGAAGCCCCACGTTACGCCTACCGATTCAACGCATGCGCGGCGCGCTGTGGTCATATCTATGCCCGAATCACCCACATAAAGCACATCGGCCTTCGGAGTGGGCACCTTGCCGAGTATCTCGAACACGATGGAAGGGTCCGGCTTTACGGGAATCCCCTCTTTCTGGCCCTCGGTGGCGGCGAAGGGTATCGTGGGGAAATACAGTTTCATCAGCTTTTCGACCGCTGCCTGATACTTGTTCGATGCCACAGCAACTTTTATGCCGCTGTCGGTGAGTGCCTGCAGCAGTTCGGGAATGCCGGCGTAGGGGACGGTGTCGTCGGCGATATGGTCGTTGTAATATTCGATGAAATAGGGGCGCAGGGCCTGCACTCGCTCCTCTGAGGCTGCGCTTTCGGGAAGCACGCGCTCAAGCAGCTTCATGATGCCCGACCCTACGTATTTTGGATATGAGCTGATGGGGTGGGTGGGGTAGCCGCACTGCTCCAGTGCGTAGTTGGCGGCATGGCCGAGGTCGGCTATGGTGTTCAGCAGGGTGCCGTCGAGGTCGAAGATTATAAGTTTTTTCATATTTTATCACAGTTTCTTAGAAGGGGTAGCCTACCGAGAAGTGGAATGAGGCGTCGCGCTTCCACCGCGGGTGCAGCAGGGGCCAGGGCTCCTCGTGTGCCGCCGGATTGTGGGCTTTGAATCCGAGGTCGAAACGCAGCAGGAAGTAGTCGAAGTCCATGCGCAGGCCCAGGCCGTAGGCGGCGGCAATCTCTTTATAGAACCGGCTGAAGCGGAAGAAGCCTCCCGGCTGGTTGGGGTAATTCTTTATGGTCCAGATGTTTCCGGCGTCGATAAAGAGTGCGCCCTCGAACACCCAGAAGAGTTTGTTGCGGTATTCGAGGCTCAGTATCATGGAGATGTCGCCGCACTGATTGATGAAGTCGGTAACTGAATTGCGCGAGTCGTATGAGCCGGGACCCAGGGTGCGCACGCTCCATCCGCGCACGCCGTTGGCGCCCCCGGCGTAGAAGCGTTTCTCGAAGGGTATCATCGAGGAGTTGCCGTAGGGGTATCCGATACCGAAGCCGGTGTGGAACGACAGGGAGTTGCGGCTCGAGAAGGCGTGGTTGATGGTGTAATCGATTTCGCCTTTGACATACTGGGCGTATTGTATGCCGAAAATCTTGTAGGCGCCGTTGCTCTTTTTCTGGCCGATAAGCGACGAGATGCCGTAGAGCAGGTTGCCGGCGATTTCGCCCGAGGCGCGCACGGTGTAGGTGTTGACCTGGCGTTGCTGCCGGACGAGACTCGTGGATGCCGGACGCTTGTTGGTGTGCTGCCAGGTGTAACCCATGCGCATTATGAAGTGGTCCTCGTAGCTGTATCGCAGCAGGGGGTTGTCGGGTGCGATGTTGTCGATGAAGTCGGCGGTCGATTTGGGCAGGTTCACCACGTTGATGTCGATGAGGTCGAAGGTGCGGCGTGTGCGTCCCGACCGGTTGGCCCATTTGTAGCGCCATGCCGCGCCGCCGATTATGCGGGTGTACTCCGGCCGCTCCTGACGCATGAATGTGACGGTGAACTCGGTGGAGGCGCGCATACGGTCCTTGAATGCCTGCGACAGGAAGGGGGCCTCGAATGTTGGGAAGGTGATGCCCACTTCGGCGGCCACTTCGGTATAGCAGTCGTTGATGAGGCCGTCGAGGTTGCCCGAGAGGCTCTCGTAGGCGCCGCGGATTTTGGCGGTGAGTATTTCGCCCCGGTGAGTGAGGTTGCGGTTGGTGTAGGTCAGGCCGCCCCCTACGCCGAAGTCACCCTCGGAGTTGGTGCCCTCGAGCTCTACGGTGACCCCCTGCTTCTTGGTGCGCGACAGCAGCACGAAAGCGTCGAGCAGTTCGGAGTCGCCGTCGGTACCGGCCGGACGCGTCAGGATATTGCAGTACCTCAGGATGGCGAGGCGGTTGAACGATTCGTATGTGCGGTCGATGGAGTTGGTGGAGTAGATTTCGCCTGGGCGGAGGAAGCACTGGTCGCTCAGAGCCGACGGGCGCAGGTAGCGGTCGGGCCCGTAGAGTATCCGCAGCCCTTTGTATGTGGTAGTATCACGGGCCATGAATGAGTAGTTGCCGGTGTCGTCGCCGGGCGAGAAGTCGGTGACTATGTAGACGTCGCGGTAGCGGTACCGGCGGTGCCGTAGGGTGTCGGCCGGGGTCTCTCCCGGGTGTGCCTCTCCACTCTCCCCTCTCCCCTCTCCGCTTACCTTGGGGTTGCTCACGTGCATTGTCAGCTCCACTCCCTGCGAGCCGGCCACGGTGTCGGCCACGAAGGTCACCGACTCTTTGGTGAAGGCGTAGTAGCCCTGATTGCGCAGCCGCTCGGCTATGTAGGTGCGCTGGGCATCGAGCACGTTGCGGTCGAGTTTGCCCCCCTCGACCATGGGGAAGTAGAGCGAGTCGGCCATGATGAGTTCGCCCAACTGAGGGTCGTCGAACTCGTAGGCAATGCTGCTCACGATGTAGGGTGTGCCGGGTTTGAGCCGATAGCGTACCTGCATTTTCTTGTCCCCTTTGGGGATGGTATCTACCTCGACCGTGGCATTGTTGTATCCGCTGTTCACCAGGGCGAGCTGCAGCTGCCGGGCGCTTTGGTCGGTGAGCTGCGGGTCGTAGATTACGGGGGGCTGCCCGAGCTTGCGCAGCCAGCGGTTCATGCGCGAGGTGGAGTCGTTGCCCGACATATTGTAGATGCCGAGCTGCAGGCGCGCGAAGCCGAGCACCTTATGGTTGGGCACCTGCCGCAGGTAGTTGTACAGTCCCGAGGTCTTCAGCTTCACGGTGTCGTCGACCACTATCTGGGCCTTGTCGAGAAGTCGCTGACCCGCAGGCACATGACGCGTGGAGCTGCAGCCCCACAGCAGGGCGGCAGACACCACAATCATAAGCCATTTCACTGATTTAACCATCGGTGTTCAGCCTCTTATTCCATAAGCTTGCGGTAGCGCTTGCGGGGAGGCTCCTTGCCGCCGTTCTGTGCTTTTTTCCAGGCTTCGTAATCGGAGTACGAGCCTTCGTAATATACCACTTTGCCGTCACCCTCGAAGGAGAGTATATGGGTGCAGATTCGGTCGAGGAACCAGCGGTCGTGGCTTACGACCACGGCGCATCCGGCGAAGTTCTCGAGGCCCTCCTCGAGGGCGCGCAGGGTGTTGACGTCGATATCGTTGGTGGGTTCGTCGAGCAGGAGCACGTTCCCCTCCTCCTTCAGGGCCATGGCCAGGTGCAGGCGGTTGCGCTCGCCGCCCGAGAGCACGGCGATTTTCTTCTCCTGGTCGGCGCCGGCGAAGTTGAATTTCGACAGATAGGCGCGGGCGTTGACGTCACGGCCCCCCATGCGGAAACTCTCGACGCCCTGCGAGATTACCTGATAGACCGAGTTTTCGGGTATGAGGTCGTGGTGTCGCTGGTCAACGTATGCAATCTTTACGGTTTCGCCCACGTCGAAGGTGCCGGCGTCGGGCTGCTCCTGCTTCATGATCAGGCGGAACAGGGTGGTCTTGCCGGCGCCGTTGGGGCCGATTACGCCCACGATGCCGTTGGGGGGCAGCGAGAACTCCAGGTCCTTGAACAGCAGCTTCTTGCCGAACGATTTCTCGAGGCCGTGGGCTTCGATTACCTTGTTGCCCAGGCGCGGACCGTTGGGAATGAAGATTTCGAGTTTCTCCTCGCGCTCCTTCTGGTCCTGATTGAGCAGGCGGTCGTATGACGACAGACGGGCTTTGCCTTTTGCCTGACGGGCCTTGGGGGCCATGCGCACCCATTCGAGCTCGCGCTCGAGGGTCTTGCGGCGTTTCGAGGCCTGTTTCTCCTCCTGGGCCATGCGGCGGGTCTTCTGTTCGAGCCACGAGGAGTAATTGCCCTTCCAGGGGATGCCCTCGCCGCGGTCGAGTTCGAGAATCCATCCGGCCACGTGGTCGAGGAAGTAACGGTCGTGGGTGATGGCGATTACGGTGCCGGGGTACTGCTGCAAGTGCTGTTCGAGCCAGTCGATCGACTCGGCGTCGAGGTGGTTGGTGGGCTCGTCGAGCAGCAGTACGTCGGGCTGCTGGAGAAGCAGACGGCAGAGGGCCACACGGCGCCGCTCACCGCCCGACAGGGTGTCGACTACCTGGTCGTCGGGCGGACACTGCAGGGCGTCCATGGCGCGCTCGAGCTTCGAGTCGATGTTCCAGGCGTCGGCGGCGTCGAGTTTGTCCTGAAGTTCGGCCTGGCGCTGTATCAGGCGGTCCATTTTGTCGGGGTCGTCGAGCACGTCGGGGTCTCCGAAGGCGTTGTTCACCTCGTCGAACTCGGCCAGCAGGTCCATCACCGGTTTCACCCCTTCGCGAACCACTTCGATTACGGTTTTCCCCGGCTCGAGGTGCGGCTCCTGTTCGAGGTATCCTACCGAATAGCCCGGGGCGAAAACCACTTCGCCCTGATAATCCTTGTCGATACCGGCGATAATCTTCAGCAGTGACGATTTACCGGAACCGTTGAGACCGATAATGCCGATTTTCGCTCCGTAGAAGAACGAGAGGTATATATTCTTTAAAACTTGTTTCTGTGGCGGGTAGGTCTTCGATACGCCTACCATCGAGAAGATAATCTTTTTGTCGTCAGCCATATATATGTGTTACTGAGGGGTGTGTGAATCAGCGGCGCCGGGATTTGCTCGAGGGAGCGTACCTGGCGGGGTAGTCGCAGGCGGTTTTTCCGGTCATGATGTTGTGGAGCTTGCCGCGCACGAACTGTTTGCGCAGCGGCGACAGATGGTCGGTGAATACCGTGCCGTAGAGGTGGTCGACCTCGTGCTGAACGATGCGCGCAAGAAAGCCCGAAATCTCCTCTTCGTGGGGCTTGAAATCCTCGTCGAGCCAGTGCAGGCGGATGTGCTCCACGCGCTTCACCTCCTCCGAGATGCCGGGGAGCGACAGGCACCCTTCCAGGCGCGACACCGGATCGCCGTCGAGCACCTCTACTTCGGGGTTGATGAGCACCAGTTTGCGCCCCTTGCACTCGGGGAATGTTTCGCCCACGGGGTCGGCGTCGATTACCACCAGACGCTCCGAACGCCCTATCTGAGGGGCGGCAAGACCCACTCCTTCAGATACATACATTGTGGCAAACATATCCTCGACGAGCTGTTTCAGTTCAGGATTTTCCCCCGGACGGAGGTCCTTGGCTGTCTCGCGGAGCACGGGGCAGCCGTATAAATATACAGGAAGTTTCATCTGTGTCTGATTTTTACTGCAAAGTTACGTTTTTTTGCCTATTGGAGCAAGTTTGCCAGGTAATCATTGAGGATAATGGCGGCCGAAATGCGGTCAACCACCCCCTTGTCGCGCCGCTGCGAGCGCGTCATTCCACCGTCGAGCATCGCGCGGTGGGCCAATACAGACGTAAACCGTTCGTCGGCGAACTCTACCGGTACCCCGTTCAGCGCTTTGCGCAGGCGCCCGATTGCCGGCATCAGCCAGCGGTTGGACTCCGACGGATTGCCCTGCATATCAGTGGGCTTGCCCACGATTACCAGGTCAACCCCCTCGCGGGCCACATAGCCGGTGACAAAGTCGGTGAGCTGTGCGGTCTCTACGGTTTCGAGCGGGTTCGCCACAATGCGCAGCGGATCGGTTACGGCTATGCCGCACCGTTTGCGCCCGAAGTCTATAGCTAATATTCGTCCCATTTCACTGCAAAATTACAAATAATTGCGCCTGCGGCAAAACCTATGCCTGTTTACGAATGTTATAATATATGAATTTTCATGATTAATAACACTCTAAATAATAAACTGATGAGCAAAGACGAAAAGTATACACGCGATATCGAAGATACATTAGAGGACAATGCCGCCAACCGCAGGCTGCGTGACGAGACACAGCGTTCCCACCGCCGTTACCGCACCTCTCTCTGGCTGGTGCTCGGTGTCGGACTGGCTATCATCCTGCTGCTTATCTGGCTGACAATTGCCGACTTATGGGGCGATACCGACGTGGCTGCCGACTTTATTGCGCCGTTGCTGTGATCCCGGAGGGTCAGGCAACAATTTCCCTCTTTTACCGTTATATTATCAAAATGTAAATACCAGGATATGAAAAAATTTTTTGCACTGTTTGCAGCGCTGCTCATGGCGGCTACGGCTCTGTCGGCCCGCGACAAGGTCTACCGCAATACCTCCGTGCTTCCCGAGGCTGCACGTCAGGTGATAGCGGCGGCATTTCCCAAGACCGGCGTAAGTCATGTGAAAGTTGACGAACGCACCTTCGGAGGCAATGAATACGAAGTGATTTTCACCGACGGCTCCGAAATCGAATTCAACAGCAAAGGCGAATGGACCGATGTCGACGGCGGTGTCCGCGAAGTGCCTTCATACTTCGTTCTCAAACCGATTGCCAAGTATATCAAGACAAATTTCAAGGGCGCTAAAATTTTCAAAATCGAAAAGGACCGCAACGAATACGACGTTGAGCTTTCCAACGGAAAGGAGCTGAAATTCGATCGCGCCGGCAACTTCCTGCGCCTCGACGACTGACTTTATGCGCCGATAATATGCCTGACTGCCAGCGCGGCCAGGTTCATCCCGAATACGGCAGTGATGTGGCACAGCGAGCCATTCACTGCCGCTTTGTTGTATGTCATCGCTCCGTCGTCGGCAACGGCGTCGCCAAGATTGGGCAGCGCCGGTTCGTCGGAGTAGACGCACTGCACCTTGCGCCGGGGCCTGATGCCGCTCCTGCGGAAACGACTGCGCAGCGCCGCAGCCAACGGGCATCCCTGAACCTTCCAGAATTCGGCCACCTTGACCCGTGTGGGGTCGATGCGCAGCGCCGCGCCCATCGACGAGGCGAAGCCCGGCCCCTGCAATGAGGCGGCGTGAAGTATCAGCGCCGACTTGTCGGCCAGGGCGTCGATAGCGTCGATGATGAAGTCGTACTGCTCGAGGCTGAAATTTCCCGCGGTCGCGGCTGTGTAACGCTCGGCCCTGAGCGCCAGCGAGATATCGGGCGAAATTTCGCGTAACCGGCGCGCCATCGCCTCAACCTTCACTTCGCCCACAGTGGCGACTGTCGCCTCGGCCTGACGGTTGATGTTCGTCACGGCCACCCGATCGGCGTCAACCAGGGTGAGATGCCCCACTCCCGTGCGTGCCAGCGCCTCGGCGGCCCACGAACCGACGCCTCCCACGCCGAATATTATCACCCGGGCGTGGCGCAGCTGCTCCATAGCCTCCGCACCCAAAAGTCGCTCCGTGCGGTTAAAAATCTCGCTGTTATGTGTTAAATCTTCTGCCATTTCAGTCAATATCGACATTTGAGACTGCAAAGTAAATGTTTTTCCGTCACTTAGTTCTGGTTTTCTTATTTTTTATGCCGCACCGCCACCGAAATATTTTGAACTAAATGGGGATTAGAAACCTTATATAATCAATAGCAGTCGTTTCATCTGCAATTTATTAATTTCGATGTAACCATTATGAAAACATTCAGGTTCGCGGCAATTTTAGCGGCTGCTATATTGTCACTGTCGTTCTGTTCCATGGCTCAGGAGATTGAGAAGGAACAAGACGATTTCATCTCCGACAACGGTACGGTAGTCCGTGCAGGCAGTATTTCCATCGTAAAGACCACACCCGAGCTCGGCGAGATGCTCAGCCGTGCACGCCCTCAGGAACCCAACACTTCCCAGGCCCCGGCTTTTGCCATCAAGACCGACAACAACAAGTTTGTGCTCTCGATAGGTGGCTGTATCAACCCCATAATGGGTTGGGATATAGGTAATAATCTCTATAATACCGACGATGCCGGTATACAGTTCGTCACGGGCCAGATTCCGGTACCGGCCGTTACGGGGCATAAGGGAGACTTATTCATCAGCGCCATCGATTCGTATCTCGACGCTACGTTCGTAGCCTTCGGAGGCTCGGCCAACGAACTGACGGGCTACATGAAACTCGGTACCAACGATGTAAATTCGCAGCTCAAGCTCAAGCGTGCGTTTATCACGTACCGCGGGTTCCTTGCCGGCTACGCCAACACCCTTATCAACGATGGCGACGCCTCGCAACCCCCAACAATCGACCCGCAGGGCCCCGGCGGCATATTGGGTACTACGGCTTATCAGGTCGCATATAAGTCAAAGGATTACAACGGTTTCCGATTTGCAATAGGTCTGGAAATGCCATCGTTCTGCAACTCCAACGGCTACTATCTCGGCAAGGACTTCAAGCAGTATTACGGAAAGAAAATCGATGCGTCGGTCGACCATCTCGTACCCGATGTGCCGATGTGGATTCAGTACGGCCGCGGCAACAACCGTGTGCGCTTCTCGGCCCTGCTCCGCAACTTCGCCTACCAGGATATGCTCGCACAGAAACGTCGCAGCCTCTGGGGCTACGGTGTGATGCTCTCGGGTAACTTTTCGTTCTATAAACCATTGGTATTCAATTATCAGGCAGTATATGGCCGCGGCATCGCCAACTATATCCAGGACCTCGCAGGGCGCGAGCTGTCGATTACCCCTAAGAACGACAAACCGGGCTATATGGAGACCAACCCCATGATGGGCCTGGTGTTCGGCGCCAGCTATAATGCCACGAACAGGCTGCAGTTCAATGTCGTAGGTTCATATACCCGCGTTTGGAATGTCGGCCCCTACGCTGTGACCGACGATACCGACATCACCGACGCCAACGGCAACACTGTACGCGCAGCCGGAAACAACAACTTCCGCTATTCCACATACGTTGCGGCAAACTGCTTCTATAAGTTCTCGTCGTTCGTCAAGGTAGGTGTGGAGTACCTCTACGGCCACCGTGAAACCTGGAATATGGGCGGTGCCAACGATTCGCGTATACAGACCCAGCTCAGCCTTACCTTCTGATTTCGTCATAACAAAGCAATATATAGACTGGCGATGTGTCAAAATCCGACATATCGCCTTTTTGCGCTCTGTAGTGGGGTCGCGGCACGCCGCGGCCTACCATCAAACAATTGATTAACAGTATGATAACGCCATCGCCTAATAGTCCGCGGCATGCCGCGACCCTACCATTCACTCCCTAAAATTAATTTTGATACACCCTCTTTATGTTTTACAGCATGTTATAAAAAGAGGCTGCGCCTATTTTGACACAGCCTCTTTTTAGAGGTTTGAGGTTGCTATACGAAGCAGAGTATAAGGGCTTGCGCCGCGACTACGCGCAGGAACATCGTAAGCGGGTAGACGGTCGAGTAGGCTACCGCCGGAGCGTCGTTGCCCGTGGAGCTCGAGGCGTATGCCAGGGCAGGGGGATCGGTATAGTTGCCCGACATCACACCTATGATAGTGAGATAGTTGATTTTGTATACGCCGCGGGCGATACATCCGGTAATCATCAGGGGTACGAAGGTGATGATGAAACCCCAGATTACCCACCACATACCCTGGTAGTTGAAGACGGTTTCGGCAAATTTGGCGCCGGCGCCGATACCTACCGCCGCTAAGAAGAGGCAGATGCCGAGTTCACGCAGCATCAGTGAAGCCGAGGTGGAGGTGTAGGTGACGAGCTTGAATTTGTAGCCGAATTTGCTGAGAAGGATGGCGACTACGAGTGGGCCGCCGGCCAGACCGAGTTTCATGCCGAAACCTACGTTGATCGAGCCTACGAAGATACCGAAGAGGATACCTACGAAGATGGTGATGAGATTTGGCTGGTTGAGGCGCTTCATGGAGTTGCCGAGCTTGGCCGAGAGGCGGTCGATATCGTTGAGGTCGCCTACGATGGTGAGGCGGTCGCCGATTTGCATACGCAGCCCCGGGGTTGCCAACAGGTCGACGCCGGCACGGTTGATGCGCGTGCAGTTGACGTTGTAACCCTGGTGGAGGTGGAGGGTGCCGAGTGTGATGCCGTTATATTCGGGTTTCGTCACTACGATGCGGCGTGAAACTACGTTCTCAGGGGCTGCCTGATCCCAGTCTTCGTCGCTCATTTCGAGGGAGGGGCCCAGCACGGTCTCGAAGCTCTGGAGGTCGGTGGGCGACATGCACACGTAGAGTTTATCACCGACACGGATTTGCGTGGATGATTTGGGAATAATCATTGAGCCATCGGGGAGCATGATACGCGAAACGACGAACTCGCAGTGGATGATTTCGTGCAGCTGCAGCAGGGTCTTGCCGGAGATGAGCTTGTTTGTTACTTCGATTGACACGAGGTAGGGCTTGTCCTGCGACTTCTCGGCCTCGGCTTCGAGGTCTTTGATTTCATTTTCGGTGCGGATCCGGAAGATTACTTTCACCAGCAGCATGGCTGTGATGATGCCGAGTACGCCAAGGGGGTAGGCTGCGGCGTAACCCATTGACATGGTGTTGATAGCCTCGGGCGATGTGGCTGCCTGCTGAGCGGCTGCAAGTCCGGGGGTGTTGGTTACGGCGCCCGACATTACGCCGACCAGGGCGTTGATATCGGTGCCGGTGGCGAAGTAGATAATCAGCACGATAGCGACGTTGAGCAGGATGCCCAATACAGCTAACATATTGAGACGGATGCCCCCCTCCTTGAATGATGAGAAGAACGCCGGACCAACCTGCAGACCGATGGCGAAAATAAAGAGAATCAGGCCGAACTCGCGAACAAATTTCAGCACGTCAGGCTGAATGGTGTAGCCGAAGTGGCCCATGAGGATGCCAACAAAGAGCACAAACGTCACACCCAAAGAGATGCCCGCTATCTTGAGCTTGCCCAGGTAGATACCCGCAGCAATCACAAACGACAGCAGTACGAGCGTGCTCGCAAGGTTCGTCTGACCGGGCCAAAACAGCTCCTGAATAAAATCCATAAAAACCTTAAGAAATTGATATTGTGAAACTTAACACTTGGCGACCCTCCGCCGGCTTTCAGCCATTGCAGAGCCACTCGAAATACGGGCGCAAAGGTACAAATTTTTCCTGAGATGACAAACCTTTACAAAGGACCGGTACGACTGCTCGCTATATTGTCTACGTATTGTCTACGTATTGTCTCCGTCTTTGTCCGGTCAGTTGACCCTCTCTCCCGAGCGATTGATGACAATTACCATACCGTGCGATGTGACACGGGCTTTACCGTGCTTGAAATATCCGGCATACTCAAATTGACAGGGTATCACCTCGCGCCCGGCCTTATCAACATATCCCCATTTATCATTTAGTTTCACCGGCGCCAGCCCCTCATGGAAACAGTCGCAACCGAACGAAAATTCTTCATTTGATCCGATTTCTTCATATTTCGCAGGGATAACTGTTCTCCCTTTTATGTCGATTAAGCCGAACTTGCCATCGAGTTGCACGCGGGCTAAGCCTTCCTGGAATGCATCGTCAGCGTAGTCATACTTCAGAGGAATCGCTTCTTGTCCCGACTTATCGATATAGCCATATTTATCTCCGTTGCCCACACGAGCCATCCCTTCAGTAAAGCTGTTTGCCTGATCATATCTGCATGGAATCACTTCGTTACCGTCAGTATCAATATAACCGTATAGGCCACCGTCACCCATCGATACAGCGAGACCTTCGCTGAAATTCTCGTATCCGCCTTCATATTTGTCCAATGGGATAACTTCATTGCCATTCCGGTCGATAAATCCATACAAGTATACATTAGCTTTATCTGTGCTTACCGCCACTAAAGCCCGGTTGCCGGACAGAGGCCAGCCCTCGACATACTTCGGTTTGATAGCTACGCTGCCGGTCTTGTCGATATATCCCCACAGGAAATCGTCATTCTCTATGCACGCAAGACCTTCTGAAAAGTCGAAAGCCTCGCGGTATTCAAACGGGATAACCTGTCGACCGGTAGTATCGATAAATCCCCATTTGCCGTTGAGCTCTACCGCAGCCACCCCCTCTGAAAACTTTCTCGCCATATCATATTGAGGAGCAATCACCTCGTGGCCGTCGCGCTCATACCCGTATTTTCCGTAGCGATAGAAAGGGGTTAACGGTATGCTTTGTGGCTGAGGGGCATCTACCACAAGGGTGTATGTCACTCCCGGTTGCAGAGGCTCCGGGAAGTTATACATCAGGGGGAGAAAATTGTCGGAAAATAGCTTAACCATTTTGGCGCCACCGGGCATATATACCCAGTATTCTCCCGGTTGCTGCTTTGATACGTCGCCGATTACCGAGCCTTTTGCGCTGACATTTTCGGCGAGAGTATGCACTTTGATTAGGGCACAAATGTTACCCTGAATATCGGTACGTTTATACCTTTGGGCCGCCAAATCAATCGGATTGGCTGAAAAATGGCTGACGGTTGCTGTCTGGGCGTATATCGCATTCGCGAGCATTATTGTCAAGAGAAGGGTAATATAGCGATGCATAATTGTGTGGTAATTAATTACTGTTCAAAATTATTTTTAAACAGCCTCATATCGTAAAGACAACAAATATAGGAATTTTCTATCACCGGATAAATTTTTATGAGAGAAAGAGATAAAAAAAGAGCAACCGGGGGGGCGGTTGCTCTCAGATGTATTATGACGGTGAATCAGTTGCGGGCTTTGAGGGTGGCGGTGCGGCCTTCGGCATCGGTAGCGGTGACTACGTAGATGCCGGCAGCGAGGGTGCGCAGGTCGGCTGTGCCGTTGGCGGTGAGCACGAGTGCGCCCTGGGCGTTGTATACGCGGAGCACGCAGCCCTGTGCCTGGGCGATGCCGCCGCGATAGCTGAGGGCTACCTTGTCGCTGTCGACTTCGCCGATTGCCGATGACTGCTTGACGGTGATAACCGATGTGGCTTCAGCACCGGCGAGCTTGAAGGTGAAGGTCACTTCGCCGGGGGCTACGCCTTTGTACTTGAAGAAGATGGTACCGTCGGCTGCGCCCATGTCGACATACTGCAGGTACTGCTCGTTCATGTCGGAGCTTTCGAAGCTGAAGTTGCCGAACATATCTTCGGTAATCTCCTCATCCTCAAGCGAGAGGGTGATGGTGATTTCGTCGCCGACATTGACCGTGCCTTCGGCGGGGTTGACCAGCAGGATGTGGCTCTCCTTCTCGAAGTAGAGCTTGGGAGCGGTGGCGTCGCCGGTCATATCCCAGGGGTTCTCGGCATCGTAGCCGTAGTTGAAGCCCATGGCGGTGAAGAAGTTATGGTCGAGGTTGAAGGGGTTGACCGAGAGTCCCTCGGTGGTGGTGAGGCCGTCCATCTCCTCGCTGCTGTCAACGGCGGGAAGCATGGCGGTGGCATAGTTGTTTACCAGGCCCGGGTCGGCTCCGCAGGGGTCGCCGTAGATGGGCTCCCAGTTCTCGTCCAAGTCGACAATTTCAGGCTCGGCGTTGATGGTGGAGTAGCCTACGATGCGGTGCATGGTGTCGTTTTGACCGGTATAAGTCTCCTGGCCGTTCTCGCCGGTGAATTCCAGCGATGACAGGTTGACGTAGCAGTTCGATACAACCGGGGTGGGGGTTACGGTAACGTCATCGCCATCTTCGTTGTACGAATTGCCGCTGAAAGCAGTCAGCGAGCCTACGATACCGCCGGCTTTGGGGCCGCCGCCCCAGCGGGGAGCTTCGGTGGCTGTGATGGTGCCCTGTACGTGGCAGCGGGTGATGAGCGGACGGTCAGACGAGCCGCAGATACCGCCGATGGTGTTTTTGCCGGTGAGGTCGGCATTGACATGGCAGTCGCTGATGCCGGCTGCGTTGTTACTCATGCTCGAAACGATACCTCCGATTTCCGACTCGCCGGTGATGCTGCCCGAGAATGCGCAGGCCGAAACTGCGGCCGAGGTGCGGGTCGACAGGGCGATACCGGCGGCTGCGCCCGATGCGGTGATGTCGCCGTTGACCGAGCACTCCGAAATCTGTGAGTAGAGCGATGCCGAGCCAACGAGTCCGGCTACGTCGCCATCCTCGCAGGTCACTTTGGCCTTGGAGATGTGTATGTTCGAGATTGTGGCGTTGTTGACTGTTCCGGCGATGATGCCCTGGCCGTCGACTGTGGCGTTGAATACAGGTTTCACCAGGTTGAGGTTGGCGACACGGCCCTGTGCGCTTTCGTCCGAAGCGTCGGAAGCGCCCTGGATTACGGGGAAGATGGCACGTCCCTCGATGTTGAGGTTGCGGATGGTGTGGTTCTGTCCGTCGAGCGAGCCGGTGAAGGTGTAGTCGGAGTTGTCGAGTGTGGCACCGGCGGCATCGAAGTCGGCGGCAATCACATAGTGGGCTGTCGGCTTGGCCTTAATCTGTGCAAGACCGCCTACCGAAGTAATCTGATAGGGGTTCTCGAGCGAGCCGTCGCCCTGGGTGAACGATTCGAGCGGCAGGGCGAACGAGCGTGTGGTGTAAGAGTGGTTCTTGTTGTAGATTACCACCAGTGACTTGTTGTCGTTGTCGGTATTGGCGAGGAATACGCTGGCGAGGGTGCCGAAGTTGTCGTCGGGACCGAGCTGCAGGATCGGGTTGAAAGTCTCGTTTCCGGCAGCGGTGACGATGAGTTCTTCGTGGTTGCCGGTGACGTTGGGATTGTCGCGGCGCTTAACCAGGGCCATGTACTCGCGGTTGGCGTCGATGTTGAAGATGAAGGGGTCGAAAGCGCCGCTTGCCGCATAGAGTATGGCGTAGTCGACGTTCTGGCCCAGGTTCACGTAGTCGGTGTGGTTGATGGTGCCGTCGGGGTTGATGTAGACGTAGCTTGTGAGCGTATCGCCGTTGTCGGCCGATGTGCCCTGATTCTGCGGTGCCACGTATAGGTAAGAGTCGCCGAAGGCCACACGCTGGGTGGAGGTGGTAATGTACACGTTTTCGCCGAGCATATAGGGGAGTGAATGCTCTTTCTCACCGGTGAGGAGGTTCACGAAATCGAACACATACGAGTCGAGCACCTTGCGCAGGAACATCACCTGGGGAGCCTGACCCTTGATGTCGTCGAGGATGTAGCCGCCATCGACGCCTGTAGCCAGGTCGAAGAGCTTTGTGGCGTTAGCTTCGCTGCCCTTCTGGGCGCCGGTATAGACGCCGAAATTATAGATATAGTCGTCGCTGGCCGTACGGTAGTTCTCCTCGGTGATAATCAGTCCGGGGGTTCCGTCGTCGGAGTAAACGCCCATCGACAGGTCGTTGTTGTACGAGAATCTGCCAAGATAGTAGAATACTTTGTTGTCTTCGGTGGCTTCCGACGGGATGGTGGTCGTGGAGTAGTGTGTTACTTCGTTTGACCATGACGACGGGGTGGTGTATACGTCGATCAGCAGCGAGTTGTCAGGGGTCGGAGTCTCGTTCTGAAAGTCGTAGGGATCCAGGAACCAGCAGTATTTCATGCGAGCGACAGCGAAGTAGGGCTGGCCGTTGGCCTGGGTGGAGATGAAAGGCACTGCATTTTCGCCGGCCAATGTGATTGAGGGCACACGCGAGGTCAGCACGGGGTCGCCGAAGCCCGAAAGCGATGCGCTCTTATAGGTTTTGAACACATAGTCCATCGAATTGATGACGCCGTTGATTTCGGGAGTTTCGGTTTCCTCTTCGGTCATGAAGGTAATCCAGAATTTCTCGCTGTAATCGTCGGTGGCGGTGTTGACAGCCGACACATAGTAGCCGGGGATGTTGGCCACCGGGGTGTTGTTGTTGAGTGAGTAAACGAGTGTGCGGTAGTGGTTTACGTATTCGGTAGTGTTGAGTGCTACGTCCACCATCAGCTCGTATGAGTTGTCGTAGTTGAAGAATTTCTGCGATACGAGCGAACCAACCTGCACAGCGGCAACGCGGGTTTCGCCCTCCTCGAGGGTGATATTGTCGGTGAACGAGCCTTCGAGTGTAAGGGCTTCGTTGTAAACGTCTACGGTGTAGCCGGTTATGGCGTTATCGGTCTTGATGTAGTTGAGGTTGTAGTACCATGTCTTGCCTTTGGGGCCATCGAGATAGCCGGTGTCGTCGGCGGCGGGCAGGTTGGTGATGGCAAACTCGTTTTCCGATGCGAAGCGCACCTTTGCGGCGTCCTTTGCCCGAAGTTTCGATGCGGAGGAAGTGGAGGCCTTCTGTTCGGCCAGCGCTTTGGGCGCGAAGCGGAACGGACGGTCGGATGTCACCCTGTCGAGTGGGGCGGCAGTGGCGGCAGTCACTACAGCGGCCGCGAGGGCTGTAATAAAAAATTTATTCATGTAATAATAAAGAATGGGTTATTATCTTGGAGAAATGAATTTTATGCAAATATGCAAATTTTATGCCTTGTGCCGGATGAATATGCATAAAAGTATGCACGATGCATACTTTTGTATTAACAAATGACAAAAGTACTGTATTTATGGTGGAAGAGGGGTGGGTGCAGGGTTAAATTATGTTAACGGAATAAGCGGAAAAATCTGTTGGTTATGAGGAATTTATTTCAGAGGGGGATAGAAAGCATCCTCGATGTATTCGAGGCGGAGGTCGGGAGTCAGTGTTACGGCGGCAACGTCAAACCGGGGTTCCAACGGCAGGTCAAGCTGCGACATATACACATTGGCGGCTTTGACGATATTGTCGATTTTCTTCGGGGTCATTGCCGTCAAGGGGTCGTCGGCGCTGCTCTCGCGGGTCTTCACTTCGACGAAGGCTATCCATCGCCCGTTGGTAGCTACAATGTCGAGTTCGAGGTGTCCGACCGACCAGTTGCGTTCGCGTATTGCATAGCCGCGGGCGGTGAGGTAGTCGGCCACCAATTGTTCGCCGTCGTGTCCGGTAGTGTTGTGCCGTGCCATAATGC
>CAMEPD010000051.1 GCA_945931475.1 uncultured Muribaculaceae bacterium
GATGATTTCGTAGTAGAAATCGAGATGATTTTTCATCTTAAAGAGGGAGTTTAGCGAGCTAAACGACCGATGAAAGATGGAAAAGCAGCCGATTTATACAAGAAATCAGCCAAGAACCTGATATTGTTATTTTCTAATCCGACAGGTGTCCAATTTATAGAACCTGCCTATATTATTCAGTCAGCAGGGTTATGGCGAAATCAAGGATAGTATCCTTGCCCTGCAACGCCAGCGCCGGGTCAAGGTTCACCGCGCAGCCGGGCGAAGGCTCCACGCCGAATTCGGTAAGATTCCCCTCGGGGTCACGTACGGGCGACGCCGAGAAGCGTATCCCCCACCCGTTCTCGAGTTCGGAACTGAACGGCATCCCCGAACCGCCGCCGGTGGTAGCCCCGACGATACGCACCTGCGGCAACGCCTTCATCACCGACACAAAATTATTGGCCGCCGAAAAGGTCGACCGGTCGCAGAGCACCACTACGGGCTTGCCCCACATCACACGCCCCTCCTCGGCCGGATAATAGTAGTATGGGTACGGCTCCGAAAAATCGTTGTGCCCCGGGCCGTTCTTGTGGCAAATCGTCCCGGCGAGGGTCTTGCGGGTGATGAAGCGCCGTACGAGGGTCTCGACATTGTCCATGGAGCCGCCTCCGTTGTCGCGCACGTCGATAATCAGGCCCGAGGCTGTGGCCAGATAGCTCAGGGCGGCGTCGAGGTTCCCCTCGCCTACCGGATTTGAGAAACTCGCATATCGGATATACCCCACATTTTCAGGTAATATGGCGAAGTTTAGCGCGCCGGCAGAGCGGTAGTCGAAATGCAGATAATACTCCTCGACAAGCCGGGCGCTGTAGTTTTCGGGATAATCGCTCCACCAGCGGCGGTAGTAGGATGTGCGGAACCAAGAGCTGAGATTGGTATGCCCGTCGCGCAGCTCGTCGAGCATCCGGGCGCACACGTCGAAAAGCTCCTCGCGCGTCATGTTGTCGGCAATCTGCGGCGCGTACCGGTCGTGCACCTCGTTCCAGTCGACCCCCTTTTCGGCGAAGAAGCAGTAGTGCTCGTCAAGAATGGTCCATAGCTGTTCGAAGGTTCCGCGAGGGTCGCTCTCGTATCTCTTCACCTCATGACAGGCGCACAGCACCCACGCCACGGCAATCACGAATATTACTGTCAGCTTTCTCATAAGGCATAGATGATTTTTTGCGTTTCAGGCAACTGTGAGCGCCTGCGGTTGATTGAAAACCAGTCGGTTGTCACGCCTACGACGAACGAAAAATTATAGATTCTGGAGGTGATGTTGTTGACGCGGGTCGACAGCAGCCCCGACTGGAAACCTACCCTCAGTCGGGTGTTGGATATGTCGAGGTCGGCGGCAACAAGGTTGTCCCAGCGCAGGAAATTACCCCACCATGCGCAGTGGCCCAGCGACTTATGGTTGCCCAGGTAGATTTCGTAATAGAGTTCGTCGTACTCCGGCGAGAAGAACGCGCCGACTACGGGCAGCTCCGACTGCCACAGCACTGTCACGGGCATACGGCCCACTTTAAAGCGCCGCGAGAGCATCCCCTGGAGTCCCACGGTGACGTCGGCCTTCACCGACGCCGGGTTGTTGCCGTTGCGGTCGCTGTACACCACGCCGGCATCGCCGCGTACCTGCCCCCCGATTGCCGAATTGATGCCGAGGGGGAGCTGATTGCGCCACATCATGCCCCACGAACCGTGCAGGCCGGCATACCACAGCCGGGCGTTGTGCGCAGGGTTGTTGGTGCGGTCGACCTCCAGGCCGATATTTATCTGCTGCGTCCAACGTTCGGGGTTGAACTTCATGGCCTGCAGGCGCTGATAGTTGAGCGTCATGTTCCAGCCGTCGTAATGCAGTGGTGTCAGATAGGTGTCGACAATGTGCGACGAACCGGCCCCGAACATCCACGACGTGCACACCGGACGCAACGCGTCGTCCTCGGCCCGGGCGCCCGGTGAAGTCAGTAGCGCTATACCCGCCAATGCACTGTATATAAGTTTGTTCATAATCAAAACAGACGTCCCTGCCCGGTGATTTCATCGGAAACCTCGTCGTCGGACTGCTCGGGGATTTCAGGGGTCTCCTCGACGGTCTCCTCCACTTCGCCGGGGGTCTCGTCCTCGGCCACGGTTTCATTGGGTTCAAGCTCGGTCACTTCGCCCAACTTAAAGGTTGTAAGGCGTTTCCCCTTGGCTTTGAACGACTTGACGGCGATGAATTCCGATGCATCCACATCCACCGGCTCGCGGAACTCGTCGGCACCGCCGAATGTGATGTGGAACCGCGCCCCGGCATGGTCGCTCAGCGCTATAAGGTAAGAGTGCTGATTTTCACCGAGATAGCGCTGTCGCTTGGCATTGGCCTCGAAGGTGAAACGCTTGATGTATGGATACTTCTGGTCGGCGTCGTAGAGTATGGCTGTCCAGATATGGCCCGGTCGGTACTTCTCGATGCGCAGGATATTGTCGTCGTAATGGTTTGACGCATCAAACGATGTGGTGTAGAACTCGCCGGTTTTCGTCACTATCAGTATTTGGTCGGTGCCGCTGAACTCGCCGAGGTAGTCCCCGCGCCCTTCGTAGTTGAGGCGCAGCACGTCGCGGTCGAAATAGACTTTGCGGCCGCCCAAGGTCGATGCCCCCTTCTCCTTCAGGGCGAAACGGTGTACCTCGTTGCGGGTTACGATATTGCCCTGCGACTGCTTCCCCTTTACGGCCAGTCCGGCGAAATCGACGTCGAATTGCAGGGTCTTCAGGCGCGGTTTGGGTTTGAGGGTGACCTTCACCACCTCGGCCTCCCCGTTGGGGTTTGCCGAGAACCATACGATTTTCGACCCCGGTTTCCCCTGGGTGAGGTTGTATTCGCGGTCGCGCGTCACACCCGTCACGGCAAAGCGCTTCATGTAGTATGTGCCGCCGCGGCCGTCCTGATAGATTACGTTGTAGATAGTGCGTGTATCGTTGCGCTTGAACAGCCCTATGTGGCGTATATTCTTGTCGACGAACAGTTTTTCGGCCACACGTACCACCTTGTAACGCCCGTCGTTATAGAAGATTATCACATCGTCGAGGGCCGAGCAGTTGAACAGGGGCTCATCCTTCTTCAGGGCGGTGCCGATGAAGCCCTCGGCGCGGTTCCAGTAAAGTTTCTCGTTGGCTTCGGCCACGCGCGAGGCATCGATGTTGTCGAAGCCGCGAATCACTGTGCGGCGCGGATATCGGGCACCGTAACGCTCCTTGAGTCCCCGGAACCACTCGATGGTGTATTCAGTGATGTGCGAGAGGTGTCCGCGCAGTTCGGCAATTTTGTCGTTGTATATATTTATCTGACGGTCAGCCTCTTCGGTGGAGAATTTCAGGATACGCTTCATCTTTATCTCCATCAGGCGCAGTATGTCGTCGTCGGTGACGGGGCGCACCAGCTGCTTCTCGAAGGTGCCCAGGCGCGAGCGTACGTGGGCTATTACGGCCTCCATATTCTCGCCCTGCTCGAAGCCCTTGTCCTTGTAGATGCGCTTCTCTATGAACCATTTTTCGAGCGACGCAAAGAACAGCAGCTCAAGCTGTTCGCCCAGACGAATCTCCAGTTCGCGCCGCAGCAGCGTGCGGGTGCGGTCGGCCGAATGGCGTATTACCGAGCTTACGTTGGTGAAACAGGGCTTGTTGTCACTGATTACGCAACAGTTGGGCGATATGGCGACCTCGCAGTCTGAGAAGGCATAGAGCGCGTCGATGGCTTTGTCGGACGATGTTCCCGGCAGCAAGTGCACCAGAATCATAGCCGTTTCGGCCGTGTTGTCGTCGACTTTGCGTATCTTTATCTTCCCTTTTTCGAATGCTTTCAGTATCGAGTCGATTATCGTGCGGGTGGTCTTGCCGTATGGTATCTCGGTGATAGCCAATGTCTTGTTGTCGATTTTATCGATTTTGGCGCGCACCTTTACGGCGCCGCCGCGCTCGCCGTCGTTGTAACGGCTCACGTCGATATAGCCCCCCGTGGGGAAGTCGGGGTATAGGGTGAACTCCTCGCCGCGCAGCGCGGCCACGCAGGCGTCGAGTATCTCGTTAAAATTGTGGGGCAGAATCTTCGACGACAGGCCCACAGCGATGCCCTCCACGCCCTGGAAGAGTAGCAGCGGGAACTTCACCGGCAGAGTGATCGGCTCCTTGTTGCGGCCGTCGTACGACGGGGTCCAGTCGGTAATTTTGGCGTTGTAGAGGGTGTCGAGGGCAAACTGGCTCAGGCGCGCCTCGATATAACGGCCGGCGGCGGCATCGTCGCCCGTGAGGATGTTACCCCAATTACCCTGACAGTCGATAAGCAGCTCTTTCTGACCAAGTTGCACCAGCGCGTCCTTGATAGAGGCGTCACCGTGAGGGTGGTACTGCATGGTGTGACCCACGATGTTGGCCACCTTGTTGTAGCGGCCGTCGTCGAGCACCTTCATGGCGTGCAGTATACGGCGCTGCACGGGCTTGAGGCCGTCGTCGATGTGCGGCACGGCGCGTTCGAGAATCACATACGAGGCATAGTCGAGGAACCACGAGCGGTACATGCCGCCCAGACGAAGGCGCGCCGTCTCCGAACCGGGGGCCACCGGCAGCTGAGCGGTTTCATCCTCCACTTCCTCGAACATTTCCATCTCCTCGGTCACATCCACGGGAGTAGCCTCCACGGTCGCATCGACCGGGGATTCCTCCGTGTTCTCATCCACGGGTGAATCCTCCCCGGGGGTCTCGCGGGGGTCATTCGGGCTGTCCGAAGCCGGGTCGATTATATTTTCGCTGTTTTCGTCGTCTCGTATCATGGTCAAAAAAGGTGTGTCAGGGAGCGGTAACGTCAGGGCATACCGCTACATCTTTGCAAAAATACAAAAAATTTTGCACTTAACGCCCTCCGCTGCCAATATTTGTGAAATTCGGGCTGCGAAAAAGAATGAGGATACACCACACCATAAAGTGGCATATCCTCATGTATATAAGGTCATTACGTATGTACAGACGTAATGTGCACCGGCTCGGGAGGCCCGATGACCGCGAGAGTTATTTCTTGGCGGCGTAGCGGGCGGCCTGCTCGGCTATGAGGGCCGGGTCTGAGAAATAGTTGATTTTCATGGCCGCACGCACATCCTCAAGGGTGGTGGCGGCGGTGGCGCGGGCCACTTCCGAACCGCGGCGCAGAATTTCGTACACCTCGGGGATGCGCTGTTCCCAGTATTTGCGGCGCTCGCGTATCGGTGCGAGTATCTCTTCAAGCACATTGATGAGCAGCTTCTTGACGGTACCGTCGCCGACGCCGCCCTGACAATAGCGGTCTTTCAGATTCTGCATCGTGCCGAATTCGGGGGCGTAACGGGCCACCTGTTCGTCAGTAGCGAAGCCGTCAAGATAGATGAACGGGCAGTTACCCTCGAGATGTCCGGGTGACTCGATGGTGAGGTGCTCGGGGTCGGTGTACATCGAATTGACCTTCTTCTTCACCTCCTTTGGGGTGTCGGAGAGGTATATGCAGTTGCCGAGCGACTTGCTCATCTTGGCTTTGCCATCGGTGCCCGGCAGACGCATACAAACCTGTGAATCAGGCAGAAGTATTTCGGGCTCCACGAGTGTTTCGCCATAGATATTGTTGAAACGGTTCACAATTTCGCGGGTCAGCTCAATCATCGGGGCCTGGTCCTCGCCTACCGGAACGGTGGTGGCGCGGAAAGCGGTGATATCGGAAGCCTGACTCACGGGATAGGAGAAGAATCCCATCGGGATTGACTTCTCGAAACCGCGCATCTGTATTTCGGTCTTGACGGTGGGATTGCGTTGCACGCGCGACACCGACACGAGGTTCATATAGTAGAATGCCAGCTCGGTGAGCTCGGGCACCTGAGTCTGCACGAACAGGGTCGATTTCTCGGGGTCGAGGCCGACCGAGAGGTAGTCGAGGGCCACCTCGATAACATTCTGACGCACTTTCTCGGGGTTGTCGGCGTTGTCGGTAAGGGCCTGCGCGTCGGCAATCATGATGAAAATTTTGTCGAACAAGCCCGAGTTCTGCAGCTCGACACGGCGGCGCAGCGACCCCACAAAGTGGCCCAAATGGAGGCGTCCGGTGGGACGGTCGCCGGTAAGTATGATTTTTTCGCTCATATTTTTCTTATTTTTCGACAAAATTAGTCATTTGGAATGAGATAGGCAAATTTACCGGGCCGGGTGCTGGGAGATGTGGCGTATGTATCGTATGTGTATCGTATGTGGCGTATGTAACTTATGTAGGTTACTCGGCGAGGGTTGCCGGCCACTCGTTGCCGAAGCGGTCGTACGGCGCCACGGCGTATCGGTACCCATCCCACAGCCAGTCGGGCAACACATACGAGTTGGTGTAGCTCACGCCGACGATATATTGCGGCCGGTAGTTCATCCCCGAGGGGTCCTTGGCCTGCGCCGGCGATTTTCCATCGGGTATGGCATAAATCACATAACGCCCGGCGGGATTGCGGTTCCAGCGCATCTGACCGTCGCTGCCGACGGTCAGCCCGGTGATTTTGCCGGGGTTACGGGCGTGTTTCCATGTCATGGACGGCGCAAGGGCCAGCGCCTCCCACTGATGGTTGCCCAGATAGTTGGCCAAGCCGCCGGAGCGTTTGCCCGACATCGAGGCCATAGAGTAGAGTATCGACCCGGGATTGGGCCACTTGCGGTCGATGTCAATCTGCTTGCCCTGTTCGCGCCAGTGCGCAGGGGTTGACGCGATGTTGGTAAGGTTATGGCTGCCGTAAACGTGGCGTTTGAAGTGCTTGGCGATACCGGCCCACCAGTCGGCAATCGGTTCGTAGGGGTTTGTGGAGTGGTTTGTAGGCCAGTAAATCTGCGGCGAGACGTAGTCGACCGACCCCTCGGCGAGCCACGCCAGCGGGTCGCAGTAGATGCGGTCGTACATCCAGTCGCTGCCGTATGTCGGCGGAAGCAGGTTATATCGCGCGGTGGCTTTGCCGTTGCCGCCGCCCACGCCGGCCGGCGCTATGCCGAAGCGCACCCACGGTTTCTCCTTCTGTATCATGGCGTAGACAGCCTTGACGGCACTGTTGACATATCCGCGGCGCTGGTTGGCGGCCGTCTCCTTGTCCATTCCGGCAGGGAGCGGCATCCCGTCGGGATAAAAATAGTCGTCGAAAATCATGCCGTCAATGTCGTAGTTGCGCACGATTTCGCGACAGACTGCCACAAGATGGTTCACGGCCTCGGGGTTGCCGGGGTCGAAAATCGAGTAGACCTTTCCGCTCGAGGCGTTCTTGTGCGAGATGATGAGCTTGCGGTTGATGGCCTGCTGGTCCTGCGGAGTGTTCCCCTTCTGGCCGATGGCGAAACGGAATGGGTTGACCCATGCGTGCAGCTCCATGCCGCGGTTGTGGGCCTCGTCGATGGCGAATTTCAGGGGGTCCCACCCCTCGGCCGGCGCGGCGCCGCGTTTGCCTGTGATGTAGGAGCTCCAGGGCTCTTTCGTGGAACGGTAAAGGGCGTCGGCCATAGGACGCACCTGAAGCAGCACGGCGTTGGCGCCGGCCACTTCAAGCGAGTCGAGTATCTGTATGAATTCGCGTTTCTGCGCCTCGGCGGCCTCGGGTGTGGTGCCGCGTGTTTTGGGCCAGTCGATGCACATCACTGTGGCAACCCAAGCCCCGCGGAACTCATGCTTGGGCGAGGCGGCAAAAACGGGGAGAGAGAGGAGGAGTGTCAGAAAAAATATTCCTGTTCGTGTCAATTATCGTTTATTGTTTATTGTTTACCGTTTATCGATTTTTGATTATCGGTTATTGTTTAACATTGATGAACGAGCCTGCCGAATGGGCTACCACAAGCGGGTTGTACTGGCTCTGCGCCTCGGCGGCTCCAGAGGTGAACGAACCGGCCTGTGCGGCGAAGAGCTCGTAGGAGAGCTGCCATGTGCCGCGGTTCAGGCGGTTGATGTAGAGGTTGGTCTCGGCGTCGCGGTTCTCGCGGTAGAAGCATACGCCGTCGCACCACACCGGTTCGGGAAGCTGCTCGGCCAACTGCAGACCGGCTGCGCGCGGGTCGGAGATGACAACATAGCTCAGGTCGTCGTCGGCTCGCAGGGTGAGGGTCACCTTCACGCGGTCGCCGATGCGGAAGCTGTCGCGGTCGACCCACTGTCCATTCTCGTATACCGAAAGTTGTTTCTCAACCGACAGTTCGGCACAGGGCACAGCCTTGAGGCCGGCCATCGGGCGACGCAGCATGGTAACAACGCTGCCGAACGACGGATAGTTGGCCTGGCGGTCGATGATGAGCTGCGAGGGCCGGGCCATCAGCGACGAGATATTCTCTGTGAACTCGCCGGTAGCATACTGTGCCTCAGGAACTTCCACGAGGTTGTCGCCGATATGTATGGCGGTACCACGGGGGTTGACGGTCCAGCGGCTGCCGGAATTGAGTATGGCGGCCACGGCCATGGTAGTGACTGCCGACGAACCCCAATCGGTATTCTGTTTCTGAAGTATGAGCCACTGACGGATGCGGTCTACGTCGGCGCTCTTCGGTTCGATTTCGGCGAACGCCTGCAGGATTACCGATGTGATGCCCACACGGTCCATCGACCAGAATACCTGATGGTCGAGCTGCTGCCACCACATCCCCTTTTCGGGAGTAACAGTGGCATATTCGCGCAGCGACTCGAGCACCTGACGTGAGGTGGCTGTGTAGCCGGCGCGGCTCAGAATCATGGCGTCGACGGCCTTCGACCGGATGTCATGCTTTTTCCATGAGGAGATGCAGCGCTGCACGGTGATGTCGCTGATGCGCTTCGACGCGGTCGACTGTTTCACAGCCGGGTAGTACGAGCGGATGAAAGTGTATTCACGGAAGTCCTGCTGTGGCGAGCGCTGATAATCCTTCACGGCCTCGGCGTCAATGTATTTGAGGGCGCTCTCAATCATTTCGTTGAGCTGCTTGTCGGCGTCGAGCCAGCCCATGCGGTTGAGCAGGCCGAGGGTGAGGAGCACCTCGTCGGTAGCCCACTCCGACACGCGGGGATAGTTGGCGGTCCAGCTCCAGCCTCCCCCCGACTGACGTGTCTTGCGGAGAGTTGCCATGGCGTCCTTGACCACGCGGTCGCACTCTGAGGAGTTCAGCAGCAGGGCCAGGCGTTGCATGCGTTCGGTGTCGTTCTGTGCGTTCTGTACCCACGGGGTAGCAGACAGGAGCACCTGTTTGAGTTCGGTGTTGCGTTCGAGGTTGGAAATCAGAGCCGAGTCACCCTGATTCTCAATCCAGCGGCGCAGCGTCCGACCGATTTCGGGGTTGGCGTCGATGATTCCCTGTGCCACGCGCGCCGAGAAGATGGCGTGTGCAGCCTCGACCGACGAATTGATTTTACCCTCACGGAGACCGGGTAGAGCCGAAACAACCTGCCAGGTGGGATTCTCGGTGAAGTGCAGCAACGCCTTGTCTCCCTCGCCGAGGGCCGGGAGGGCCATGGTGAAGTGCGCCTGGTCGGGAGCTAAGAAGAACATCTGCGACTCCATCACATCCTGGTCGGAGGGGAGGATGGGCACGAGTTCCTGTTCGCCGTCGGTATAGCGTCCGGCCGAAGCCTTGGCGCGGAATATGACTGCCGGGGTGAATGCGTCGGCACAGTATGGCACCTCGACGATGCTCTGCTGTTTCGGGCCAATCTCGAGGGCGCTGAACACCTGCGAGGCTATCACCTTGCCGTCGGCCTTCGAAACCACCTCGATGACGCCCGAAGCCACGACGGCCGAATCGGTGTTGTTCATCACCGCTGCACGCACGGTCACGCTATCGCCGCCACGCAGGAAGCGCGGCGCGTTGACGTTCACCATAATGGGCTTGGAAGCCACCACCTCACCGGTGAATCCGGCGGTAAGAAGCTGCCGGTTGTATGCCGCGCCGAGAATCTGCCATGTGGTGTTGGCGTCGGGTACCCGGTAGGTCACCTCGAGGGAGCCGTCCTCGGCGGTCTGAAGCATCGGGCGGAAGAAGGCCAACGGAATCTCCGCCGGACGGTATTCGGCATTATTGCTCTCCGCTGTCTTATCTTCCACGACGTCAGCCGCCTCCTCTTCGACAGTACCTCCATCGGCTGTGGCTGCTCCCATAGCGGGGGCGGCCGCAAGGTGTGCCGAATCCATTGACACTTCCTCTGACATCTCATTTACTGATTCAAGATCATCGTATTTGGCTTCGGCTTTCGATGCCATTGCCGCGTTTTTAACGCCACGCATGTAAAGCACACGATTGACGGTAGGTAATGCGAAGCTGTAACCGGCGAAGTCCCACTCAGGCTGTTGGTATAATCGGATTTCATTATACTCGATATCCTCGGAAGCCGAGGTGAAGCCTCGGTTCTGCGGCCATTGCGAGAAGGGGAGATAGGGCATCCACACTTCAGGAACCGAAACGCTCAGGGCCGACGGCGACAGGGTGTTCAGCGCCATATTGGTCATCGAGAGCATCACGGCACTGCGAGCTGAGGCACCCGCCTCCGGAAGGATGCGGATTTTCAGCGTCTCGGTGTCGCCGGGGGTCACGCGATCGCGGAAGGTCTCGACAGTGAATTTGATTTTCTCGTCAGAGGTGGCGGGTTTCACGTTCACCTGCTCACGATAATTCTTATAATTATTTGTACACAAGAAGTATATGCGCGATTCCTCATCGGTGGGGACGTCGACGCTGATGGTCTGCATGCCGCGATGGGTGCGTATCCAGCGGTGGTCGGTGATGTTGCCGCGGACATCCATGGCATACATCAATATATATGCGTCTTCAAACGACGAGCCGAAGTTGACGTCGGCCTTTCCGGTTTTGTCGGCGGTGACGGTGTTGGTGGGGAACCACATCGGGTCATCCTTTTGCGGGGAGAGCTTGCCGGTGGCACTCCACACGGTGAAATTGGCACCCTTCACGGGGTCGGCCTGCTGCGGGTCGACGGGGATGAAGGTGGCGGTGTACATCCCCACAGGGAGTTTCGCGATGATGTCGGCGAGGTTGCCGTCGGTGACAGTGCCTGAGAGTTTGTCGACGTCGCCGTCGATGTTCGACCCTGTGATTTCGTATTTCAGCGGAAGGATGGTGTCGTTGTTACGGTAGTCGACGGCGGCGACAGTGGCCTTGAAGGGTTTGCCGGCGTGTATCGACGCGGGTATCGACACCTTCAGGGTATAGGGTTTGCCAAGGTTGAACGATACGGTGCCGGTCTGCGTCTCTCCGTCGGCCGAAGTAACGGCAACCTCAGCCACAACCAGGCCGGTGGGAGCGGGCGATGCTGCGATTACGTCTGCGGGGATGGTCACTGCGAAAGTGCCGTCGGTCTGCGTCTTTCCCTCAAGTTGGGCAAACACCGGAGTTGCGGTGCTCCAGTACCAGAAACCGGCACGCTCGCTTACCGAGACCTTCACCTGAGCGTCACCCACCGGGAAACCGGCAAATGTTGTGGCGCGACCTGAGATAACGGCCGGTTCATGAAGCGTTGCCGGACGTTTTGCCTCGAGTTTGCTGACACTGAAAGTGGGCAGCCGGTAGTCGCTTACGGTGAAGCCGATGCTCCCGCAATTGGAGTCGTTGTAGATGGCGGAGATGCTGAAGCCTCCCTGCAGCCCCTCGGTGGGGAGCACAAATTCGCCCTGCACGCGGCCCCATTCGTCGGTGGTCTGCTCGCTGGTGCCGACTATTTGCCAGTTGGCGTCGCGGAGCTGGAATTTCATGTGGATGCCATCGGCGATATGGTATTTTGTCGCATCCTTGTCGCGGGCAAAAGCAACGGCTGAGAACTGCACGGTGTCGCCGGGATGATAAAGCGAAAGAGCTGTCTGCAAATCGGCCGAAACCGACGCCGAACGGTCGTATTCACCCGAAGAAATTACCGAGGTAACGGGCGAATATTTGTCGTCGCCGCGGAAGGGGTGAATCTCACCGTCGGATTTCGATTTTCCCAACGAAATGAAACCATTTGCGTCGGTTTTAGTATTCAGAAGTGTGAAATCCGAGCGTCTGTTCCAGGGACGGTGCTCCACGGATACACCTTGCTCGGGTTTGCCGGTCAGCGGGTTAACCACTACAGCTACAGGTTCCTGCAGGCCAACGACTCCGGCCAAAAGGTCGGTGCCGGTTATGACCCGCATATTCCCCTCGGAGCAAATCTCCCCGTCGACGCACGCCATTATGATGTATTTTCCGAATTTCGGGAGAGTGAAGGTTGTCGATGCCGAGGACTTAAAGGGTGTCTCTCCTTCAAAAGTCAGTTCGGCGCTCTCAGCCGGCTGCTTCAATCCCCGCAGCAGAGTCTTCATTGAAACATATACTTCCTGACCTTTAACGAGATGCGTAACATCATATAAATCAAGGCGTAAGCGTCGGCCGTTGGTGACATCGGCATTCACCTCGAACGGTTTGCCGGGTGCAACCACCGTAGGATAACTCAGACGCGCCGACTTCCCGGCGAGTTTCTTCAGTCGGTTCTGTACCTTATTAATTATAAGGCAGTTGCTGTATTCCTTAGAAAATTCTGACAATAATCCGTAATATTCCGGAGTGTCCAATCCATTTATTTCCAGGAGGTAGGCTACAGCCATATCGGTCTTTGGAAGCCACTCGTTATATCGCTTCATCAGCGTCTGACGATACGCAAGGTCCGTATCGCTGTCGTCATTCATGAAAACATGGTTTTTGATGAATTGCAGACGTTCGATATCGTTGTAGATATAAGCCATATCATCCTGCCGCTGAGCGAGATACGCAGCGCGGTCAGCATAGATTTCCAGAATTTTGCCCTGAAGTGCTCCACCCTTCGGGAACAGCGAAGCGTCATCGGGGTCACTCAACAGCCTTTCGTTTAGGATTTTACCTCCGGCAGTGATGAACTTTTGACAGTCCTCGATGGCGTTGACGCATACGAAATCGTAGAGCGTCGGATAGAGACGTTTATCGCTCTGCTTTAAGTCAATAGAGTTTGAATATTGGGAGATGGGCACCCCTTGCAGGGCCTCATGATAGCTGAGAGCCTTGGTCAGCAGAGAGTCGACGCGCTCCTGAAACTGCGCTTTGCTCCAGAGCGAGTAATCGTTGCCTGCCGAAGCCATATTCGGACGTCGGTCGATGGTGTACGAACTTCGCTCGTAAATCTGTGTATATATCTGAGCCATAAGGGTTTCGAGCATGGCTTTGGCTGCGGGATCAGCGGTATGTGCTTCAGCCTGAGCGATACGGTTGATAATCACCTGCAGCGAATCGGAGGATTGCTGCGCCTTTGCCAGGCCCCAGTTGATGGACGCCTCGACAATCTCGGGGCCCTTGTCTGAAGCCTCGGCGCGTGCCAGGGCCGCACCCCAGGTTTTTTCTGCCCGTTGAGGAAATTCCAGGTCTCTGTGAAAACCCGGTTTGTTGTTGGCTGACGCTGCCTGTACACAAAGCAGTACCATCAGTAAAAACACCTTAAAATATCTCATAATATCAGCAAATTATCTTTGAGGCTGTTTAGGCAGGTTCAATAAATTGGCTTGCGATGATTTCGCCGTAGAAATCGAGTTGATTTTTCATCTTAAAGAGGGAGTTTAGCGAGCTAAACGACCGATGAAAGATGGAAAAGCAGCCGATTCATACAAGAAATCAGCCAAGAACCTGATATTGTAATTTTCTAATCTGACAGGTGCCCAATTTATAGAACCTGCCTATAATAACCCATCTTGTTTTACCTTCAAGGGCAACCGCGGATGACCCGGATTGCCCTTGAAAGTCAAAAAAATTGAAGGTATGTTTTACCTCGGAAAGAGGGGATTGACTCAGCAACGCCGGGTGGATTATTTTTTCTTACCTTCCTGACGTGTACTCTTTTTGCCCATCCGCAGCCGCTGATGCTGTTTCATCATATGGCGCTGGAATTTTCGTTCAACCGAGTTGAGCTGGAAGAGCTGCTTCTTGCTGAGAATCGGTTTGAATTTCTCGAGGTACTCCTTGTCGAGCTGAGCGGTGCGCAGACGTGCGTCGTATAGCGCCTCGGTGGCTTTTTCGAGTTCGGTATCGGAGGGATTGGCCATATCGGCAACCCGTTTCTCCATATCGCGGGCCTCCTTTTCGGTTTTGAATTTCTCGTCGGAGAGCTCCTCGTAGAGGGGGAAGAATTTATTCTGCTGGTCGCGTGACAGGTCAAGCTCCTTGGCGAAATAGGCCTGCTTGTACTGGCGCATTTCGGTCATCCATTGCTGCAGCTCGGCATCTTTGGGCTGCTGCGGGGCGGCAAAACCGGGGACGGCGCAGAATATTATGAGCAGCGCGAGGGCCGCGAGTATCTTTTTACACATAGTATGGGATTTTATATGGAATCGTCGGAGGAGCCGTCGCCGTCGCGGAGGATCAGCGAATCGGTCGGCAGCAGGTCGTCGACAGTGACCGAATCCTCGTACATCTCCTCCATGATTTCTCGGTCGGAGACGTCGTCGATAATATAATCGTAGATAAAGTTGTCGTCGCGCAGAGCATTCGTGAGGGCCTCGTTGTTCTCGATTGAGAGGTCGACATTGGCGGGCGACATGATGGAGAACATCTTGAGCATACACCAGATGCCGGCGAACATTGCCGCCATATAGACGTATGGCCTGATGCGGCTCCACACCGAACGATGGAGAACCTTGGCCTGAGGATGCTCGGCGGCCGGGTTTTCAGGCAACGACGCGGACATCTTCTGCACGAAATCGTCGAAGAATCCGTCGGGCACCGCGAGGCCATCGCGCCTGCCGGCTTCCCGGAGTATGTCGTTATCTTGTTTCATATCGTTGTTTTTGAAGCTTTGTAACTTTATGACTTCATCGGGTTAAGAAGGTTTAATGCGTCAGTCGTTATTGGCGAAATAATTTTCTATTTTCTTTACCGCAAGATGGTACGAGGCCTTAAGGGCGCCCACCGAAGTGCCTAAAATTTCGGAAATCTGCTCGTACTTCATGTCGTCGTAGTACTTCATATTGAAGACCATGCGCTGCTTTTCGGGGAGCGACGCCACGGCCATACGCAGTTTCTTGAGCAGTTCTTCGCCGTCGGTCCATTCGTCGGCCTCGATGAGGTTCACCAGGTGTCCCTCCTCGTCGTCAATGCTGAGGCTCAGGCGCTTGCGTTCGCGCTGCAAATGTGATATACTTTCGTTGAGGGCTATTTTATAGAGCCATGTGGTGAGTTTGGCATCGCCGCGGAAATTTTCAATCGATTGCCATGCCTTGAGGAAACTGTTCTGCAGTATGTCGGAGGCGTCGTCGTGATTTTCGACCATACGGCGAATCTGGCGGTAAAGCGGCTCGGCGTAACGGCGCATAACCTCGTTGAACGCCGAGCGGCAAGTTTCGGGCTTGCGCAGACGTTCAATCAGGTCGGCATCGTCGGCGGGTGCGTACCCCTCGGGGCGAAGCAACTGCTTCCCTTCGGAGGACGTGTTCCCTGCCTCCCGTGCGCCCCGGTTCCCTACCTCATCTGAGGTAGCGACAGGCTTCTGTTCCGACGTGCGGTTGACACTATTTTCCTCTTTTCCTTCGATTGACATATTATTACGCTCCAAATTTAACACTTTTCGCGCAAATAACCTATAATCGGCGACCCATTTTTAAAGTAAATTAAGAAGAACGCGCCCTCCAGCGGGGCTCCCACAGAAAAAGGCGGTGCACCGCATCCACTGTGGGACTGCAGTGCACCGCACATTATATTATAATATTATACAGGTATTGTTTACTTCAGGCGCGATGTCAACGGGTGGTGACGAACTTGCGTCCGTTGCGGATATATACACCGTGGGGCACGGTAGTTTGACAGTAAGAATTTTGTAAATATTTGATTGACATATTTGTGTATGTCAAAGATGGGAGTCGCTGCAAGGAATGA
>CAMEPD010000052.1 GCA_945931475.1 uncultured Muribaculaceae bacterium
CATCTCTTTAAAGTTTTCAAAAACAAAATAAATAATATTTTTAAACTGTTTGTAAATTGGAATTTTTCTGTATCTTTGCATCCGGAAAATAATCACCCATCACCATGATACAGACAGTACTCAAACGCGACGGACGCATCGTAGGCTACAATGAAGAAAAGATAAAGGCCGCCATCCGCAAGGCCATGCTCCAGACTCCGCTTGGCGAAGACGAGGCCCTCATTCAGAAAATCACCGATCGAATCGGCATCACCGGCTCCGAGCAGATGTCGGTCGAAGATATCCAGGACCGCGTTGAGCTCGAACTGATGAAATCGCCCCGCAAGGAGGTCGCCAAAAAATATATCGCTTACCGCGACAAACGCTCCATAGCCCGGCGTGCCAAGACCCGCGATATGTTCGACGAGATTATCGCCGCCAAAAACACCGACGTCACCCGCGAGAACGCCAACATGAACACCGACTCCCCTGCCGGCATGATGATGAAGTTCGCCTCCGAGACTACCAAACCTTTTGTCGACGACTACCTGCTAAGCGACGAAGCCCGCGACGCCGTAAAGCATGGCTATCTCCACATCCACGACAAGGACTACTATCCCACCAAATCGCTCACCTGTGTGCAACACCCCCTCAACCTTATCCTCGAGCACGGTTTCGTGGCCGGTCACGGCGAGTCGCGCCCTGCGCGCCGCATCGAGACCGCCTCGGTAATCGCCTGCATCTCGCTGGAAACCTGCCAGAACGAGATGCACGGCGGCCAGGCCATCCCCGCCTTCGACTTCTACCTCGCCCCTTACGTTCGCTCGTCGTTTATCGAGGAGCTCCGGCAGATTGAGGCCCTCGAGGGGTGCGACCTCTCCCATCTCTACCAGGCACCCATCGCTGATTTTGTAAAAAAATCACTCGACGGCTTAAAGGACGAGGAGCGGCTGCTCCAGCACGCCGTCAACTCCACCGTAGGACGCGTGCACCAGTCGATGGAGGCGTTCATCCACAACATGAACACCATCCACTCGCGCGGCGGCAACCAGGTGGTGTTCTCTTCGATCAACTACGGCACCGATACCTCAGCCGAAGGACGATGCGTTATCCGCGAACTCCTCAACTCTACTTACGAGGGGGTCGGCAACGGCGCTACGGCCATTTTCCCCATCCAAATCTGGAAGAAGAAACGCGGTGTCAATTTCGAAAAGGGTGACCCCAACTACGACCTCTACCAACTCGCCTGCAAGGTTACCGCACGCCGCTTCTTCCCCAACTTCCTCAACCTTGACGCTACTTTCAATCAGCACGAACAATGGCGCCCCGATGACCCAAAGCGCTACCTCTACGAAGTAGCCACCATGGGCTGCCGCACCCGCGTGTTCGAGGATCGCTTCGGCCCCAAAACTTCCATTGCCCGCGGCAACCTCTCCTTCTCCACCATCAACATCGTGCGCCTCGCCATCGAATGTATGCATATTCGGGAGTCCCAGGAGCGCATCGAGGCCTTCTTCTCCAAACTCGATAACCTGCTCGAGCTCACCGCCCGACAGCTCTGCGACCGTTACGATTTCCAGAAAACAGCTCTCGTAAAGCAGTTCCCCCTGCTCATGTCGCGCCTGTGGACCGGCGCCGATACCCTCGACCCCGACGGCACCGTCGAACCGGTCATCAACCACGGCACCCTCGGCATCGGTTTCATCGGTCTGGCCGAGTGCCTTATCGCCCTGACCGGTCACCATCATGGCGAAAGCGAAGAAGCCCAGCAGCTCGGCCTCCGCATCGTGTCGCACATGCGCTCCCGCGCCAACGAATTCTCAGAACGCTACGGCCATAATTTCTCTATCCTTGCCACCCCCGCCGAGGGGCTCTCGGGCAAGTTTACCGTTAAAGACCGCCACAGCTTCGGCATAATACCCGGCGTTACCGACAAGGCATATTACACCAACTCCAACCATGTACCGGTGTATTACCACTGTTCCCCGGCCCACAAGGCCCGTATCGAGGGCCCCTATCACGAGCTCACACGCGGCGGCCATATTTTCTATGTCGAAATCGACGGCGACGCTACCCATAATCCCCAGGCTATCCACGACATCGTCTCCCTGATGGACCGCAACAACATCGGCTACTGTTCCGTAAACCATAACCGCAACCGATGCCTCGACTGCGGCTACGAGGACGCCGCCGACTCCCTCACGGAGTGCCCCCACTGTCACAGTCACCGCATCGACCGCCTGCAGCGCATCACCGGTTACCTCGTCGGTACCACCGACCGCTGGAACTCTGCCAAACTTACCGAACTCAAAGACCGCGTAGTACACCGATGAGCCCCCTGCGAGTACTCGATATAGTGGAAGGAACCTCGGTCGACGGGCCGGGGCTCCGCACCTCTATATATTTCGCCGGGTGTACGCATCACTGTCCCGGCTGCCATAACCCGGAGTCGTGGGACCCTCAGGGTGGCCGGGAGTACACTGTCGAGGAGATAATGAAGGTGATTGACCGCAGCGGGTTCAACGTTACCTTATCGGGAGGAGACCCCCTGATGCAAACCCCGCAGATCATACAGCTGGCTCAACAGCTTAGAGAAAAGGGGTACACACTATGGTGCTATACCGGATATCTGTGGGAAACCATTGTGGGCCGCGAGCCTTTCTGCCGCTTGCTTCCGCTGCTGGAGGTGATGGTCGACGGGCCGTTCGTCCAATCCCTGCGCGACACGCAGCTGCTCTTCCGCGGCTCCTCAAATCAACGACTGATTGATGTCCCTCGCTCCCTGACTGCCGGTAATGTGGTGTTGTGGTCGCCCGGTTAAACCGAGAATTTTTTGCGGTTGAAGACGAAGAAGCGGCCAAGGTATTTTTCGCGGACCACGGGGTTGGCGGCCAACTGCTCGGAGGTGCCCTGGAACAGGATTTTTCCTTCGAAGAGCAGGTACGCACGGTCGGTGATGCGCAGGGTCTCCTGCGCGTTGTGGTCGGTGATGAGTATGCCGATATTTTTGGATTTGAGCCGGTAGACTACCTCCTGTATATCCTCCACGGCCACGGGGTCGACCCCGGCAAACGGTTCGTCGAGCATGATGAACCGCGGGTTGATGGCCAGACAGCGCGCTATCTCGGTGCGCCGCCGTTCGCCGCCCGACAGTTGGTCGCCCAGGTTGCGCCGCACCTTCTGCAGCGAGAATTCGTCGATGAGGCTCTCGAGTTTGTCGCGTTGCTCGGCGGGGGACATATCGGTCATCTCGAGGATGGAGCGGATGTTGTTCTCAACCGTCATTTTACGGAACACCGACGCCTCCTGCGGCAGGTAACCGATGCCCAGTTGCGCCCGCCGGTAAACCGGCAGCCGGGTGATGTTGGTGGTGTCGAGGTAGATCTGCCCCTCGTTGGGGGTGATGAGTCCCGTAGTCATATAGAAGGTGGTGGTTTTGCCCGCGCCGTTTGGCCCGAGCAACCCCACAATCTCCCCCTGCGAGACATCGATACTCACATGATTTACCACGGTGCGGCGCCCGTACTTCTTGACCAGGTTCTCGGTGCGGAGTACCGAGTGACCCGCAGAAGCCGGGGATTCGGGTTCGGATGACTCGGGATTGGTCCCGGCGTCGGGCTTGGGTCCCGGCTGCTCACCCTCGGGGGCTTCGTAGAACTCCGGTGTGGGAATTTTTTCCTGCTCCTGCTCGCGGTTCTGTAACGGATAAGCTATTCCCATGTCAGCATTTGTTACGTTTGAGCCGCGCTTCGATATAGTCGGTGAGCAGGCCGATGGCTACCGAGTTGGTACCCCCCTGTGGAATAATGAGGTCGGCGAACCGTTTCGAGGGCTCGATGTAACGGCAGTGCATCGGTTTGAGAACCTCCTCATAGCGGTCAATTACCATCTGAGGAGTGCGGCCGCGCTCTATGCAGTCGCGGGCGATAACGCGGATAAGGCGGTCGTCGGCGTCGGCGTCGACAAAGCAGCGCACATCCATCATGTCGCGCACTTCGCTCTCGCACAGCACCAAGATACCCTCCACGATAACCACGTCGGCCGGCCGTATCGTCACGGTCTCGGGCTGACGCGTACAGGTGAGGTACGAGTAGGTGGGCATCTCGATGGATTGTCCTTCGCGGAGGCGGCGCAGATGTTCCACCAGCAGCGACCATTCGATGGCCGCCGGCTCGTCGAAGTTGATTTTGGAGCGTTCCTCGGGCGGAATGTGCGAGGAGTCCTTATAATATGAGTCCTGAGGGATAACGGCTACCTCGCCGGCGGGGAAGCTCGAGAGTATCCTGTTTACAACGGTAGTCTTGCCTGAGCCGGTGCCCCCGGCTATGCCTATTATTAACATTGGAGTAGTTGGATGAGTGTATGAGCGGAGGGTGGAGAGCGGAGAGGTTGGGGAGGTTCAAGGGGCGAAATTACTAAAAAAGTGGCAAAGTTGGTGCATAAACGTTCGGTTTTATAGTAAATTTTGTAACTTTGTCTCATATTTGCACCCGCAAACCCTCTCCACTCTCCACTTTGAACCACCCTCGACAATGATACTTACTAAATCACTCGAACAGTTCGGACGCTACTGCGTGTTCATGCGCAGGACATTCGCCCTACCCGACCGCTGGAGCGTGTTCGGACGCCGTACGGTTACCGAAATCTCGAAGCTCGGCATCGACTCCATTCCGCTCGTTATAATAATTTCGCTCTTCATCGGCGCCGTGTGCACCATACAGATGAAGCTCAACACCACCAACCCGTTGATGCCCGCATACTCCGTCGGCCTCGCCACGCGCGATATAGTGCTGTTGGAGTTCTCCAACTCTATTCTCTGCCTTATCCTGGCCGGGAAAGTGGGGTCGAACATCGCCTCGGAGATAGGCACAATGAGAGTGACCGAACAGATTGACGCTCTCGATATAATGGGTGTCAATTCGGCCAACTACCTGGTGCTCCCCAAGGTGGTGGGTTTCGTGCTGTTCATGCCGGTATTGGGCGTTTTCTGTATCGGCACATCGCTGCTGGGCGGTTGGTGCGTGGCGGCCTTCACCGACATAATCTCGATAGCCAGATATACTTACGGTATCCAGGCGTATTTCACCGAGTGGTACGTATGGTACGGCCTGATAAAGTCGCTGGTCTTTGCGTTCATCATCGCCTCAGTGGCTTCCTATTGGGGCTATTACGTCAAGGGTGGCGCCCTCCAGGTAGGTAAAGCCTCGACCAATGCTGTGGTGTCGAGCTCGATTCTGATTCTGCTTTTCGATGTAATCCTTACCAAGCTGTTGCTGCAATGATTGAAGTAAAGAATGTAACCAAGTCGTTCGACGACAAGACTATATTGCACGACGTATCGGCCAAGTTCTATACGGGCAAGACGAACCTCATTATCGGACAGTCGGGTTCCGGCAAGACTGTGCTGATGAAATCGATAATCGGTTTGGTGCGCCCCGAGCAGGGCGAGATTCTCTATGACGGGCGCAATCTGCTCGACATGAAGGAGCGCCAGGTCAAGGAGCTGCGTAAAGAGATAGGAATGCTCTTCCAGGGGTCGGCGCTCTTCGATTCGGAGACGGTGCTCGGCAATGTGATGTTCCCCCTGATGATGTTCACCGGCATGAGCCGGGCCGAACAGCTCGACCGCGCACGTTTCTGCCTGGAGCGCGTCAACCTGCAGGGCGCCGAAAACAAGTACCCCTCGGAAATTTCCGGCGGTATGCAGAAGCGTGTAGCCATAGCCCGCGCCATAGCCCTTAATCCGCGATACCTCTTCTGCGACGAACCCAACTCGGGCCTTGACCCCAAAACGTCAATCCTCATCGACGAACTCCTCCACGACATCACTCACGAATACAACATCACCACCATAATAAATACCCACGACATGAACTCGGTGCTCGGTATCGGCGAGAACATCATTTTCCTCAACAAGGGGCACCGCGAGTGGGTCGGCGACAAGGATAAAATCTTCACCACGGCCAACGAAGCCCTCAACGAATTCGTGTTCGCCACCCGCCTCTTCCAGGAGGTTAAGGATTACATCATCGAGCACGGGCAGAAAGGGTAAGAGGTTAGGGTCGAGAGTTAAGACTCTGTGGGTCAGGGGGCTCCGATGGCTCATTCAGCGCGATGTGATTGTCATACCGAAATCCACCCACATCGAACGTATGCAGCAGAATCTCGAGATCTTCGACTTCACGCTCAGTGACGGCGATATGGAGCAGATAGCGCGCCTCGATACAGATAAAAGTCTCTTCTTCGACCATCACGACCCTGATGTCGTGAAGATGTTTATGGGTTGGCGCTGATTGCCGACTTCCCGAAACCTTCAGGGCCCCTCAGGCGTTATAGCTCAGAAACAGACGACCGGCGCAGGTCGTTAAACTCTGCATTACTGTAATGAAACATAACGCCATCCACCCCATCGACGACGTGCAGGTAGAAATCTACCTCGACGGACACCGCATCGACACATATCAGGGCTCGGGTTACCACAACATCACCGAGGCTATCGACACCGCATACGAGGCGTCAGACCGCACCAACAACCCGGCTGACGACTACGTTTATCGTGTGACCAACCTCCCTACCGGCACTGTGGCCCGCTACCGCATCAATGCCGGCGACCATGTGGTGATTCTGCCCGAGGAGTCAGCCGAGCCGACAACCATTCAGTAGCAGCGCTATTGCCGTTTCGGAAAAATTGCCGTACCTTTGTAACCGATTAAGAGGCTGTTTAAAGTCTTTAAGCAGCTTCATAATAAACAATGAGGTTGAAAATAATAGTCACGCCTCGCGAATATTTGAGCGTATAACATCTATTTTAAACAGCCTCTAATACTGTAACGAAATGAATATAGCAGTTGCCGGTACCGGTTACGTAGGTATGAGTATCGCCACCCTGTTGGCCCAGCACAACCGGGTGACCGCCGTTGATGTCATCCCCGAAAAGGTAGAGATGATAAACCGCCGTGAGTCGCCCATCCGCGACGAATATATCGAGAAATACCTCAGCGAAAAGAATCTCGACCTGAGGGCCACTCTCGACGGAGCGGTCGCTTACGCCGATGCCGACTTTGTGGTGATTGCCGCCCCCACCAACTACGACCCCGTAAGGAATTACTTCGACACATCTCACGTCGAGGAGGTGATTGACCTGGTGCTGAGCGTGAATCCCGGGGCAACAATGGTGATTAAGTCGACCATTCCCGTAGGCTACTGCCGCAGTCTTTACCTGCGGTATGCCTCCAAAGGAGTCAAACATTTCAACCTGCTCTTCTTCCCGGAGTTTCTGCGTGAAAGCAAAGCGCTCTACGACAACCTCTACCCAACTCGTATCATCGGCGGCATCCCCAAAATAATCGACCGGCCCGACCTGCACGACGAGAATGATGCCATCCTCGCCGTGGCCGATCTGGCGCGCCTCGAACACGACGCCCGCACTTTCGCTTCCCTCCTGCAGCAGGGCGCCATACGGCAGGACATCCCTACCCTGTTCATGGGCCTGAAGGAGGCCGAAGCGGTCAAACTGTTCGCCAACACCTATCTGGCACTGCGCGTGAGCTACTTCAACGAACTCGACACTTACGCCGAAGTCAAGGGGCTCGACGCCCGCTCAATTATCGAGGGAATCGGCCTCGACCCGCGTATCGGCGACCACTACAACAACCCGTCGTTCGGTTACGGCGGATACTGCCTCCCGAAAGACTCCAAGCAGCTGCTGGCCAACTACGCCGATGTGCCGCAGAATATGATGTCGGCCATCGTCGAGAGCAACCGCACGCGCAAGGACTTCATCGCCGACCAGGTGCTGAAGAAGGCCGGGTATTACGATTATTCAGCGCAGAATGTCTACGGCGCGGCACCCGAGCGCGAGTGCGTAATCGGCGTGTACCGCCTGACGATGAAGACCAACAGCGACAACTTCCGCCAGTCGTCGATTCAAGGTGTCATGAAACGCATCAAGGCCAAGGGTGCCACCGTGATAATCTACGAACCGACGCTCGAAGACGGTTCGACCTTCTTCGGCTCGCGTGTGGTCAACGACCTCGACCGCTTCAAAGCCCTCTCACAAACCATACTGGCCAACCGCACGTCGCCCGAACTGGCCGACGTGGCCCACAAGGTTTATTCACGAGACCTCTTCGGCCGCGAATGAGTGGAGAGTGGAGAGGCAATAGATAAATAAATAAATAAATAAATAAGAGGATAACAGGGTTTCCCCTCCTGCTGTCCTCTTCTTTTATCTTATAACAATTATTTCTATTTATCTCTGTGCCTGCCACTCGTACGGGAAGCGGATGATGTCGTCTTCGGTGAGGCAGTCGCCGAGCTGCACCTCTATGAAGGTAAGTGCAGTGATGGCTCGTATGGCATGTTTCACTCCTTTGTCAATCTTTACGGTTTCGCCGCGCTTTACCCGGCGGACTACTCCGTCGAGCACCAGCTGCCCTTCGCCGTCGATAAATGTCCAGAACTCCTCGCGGTGGCTGTGGGTCTGATAGCTGATATTCTTGCCGGCATGGATGCGCAGCTCCTTGGTGAGCGACTTGATGCCTCCGGGGAACTGGTTGGTGCCTATCACCTTGTAGTCGCCCCAGCGGCGCTCCTCGTACATCGGACGGCTTTTGAGCGTCGAGGCGTACTGCTTCACGTTCTCGCTCTTGGCTTTCTCGGATACGATGATGCCGTCGGGCGATGCGGCGATAACCAAGTCGCGGGTACCGATACAGAGCATGGGGATGTCGAGCTCGTTGAAGGCATGGGTGTTTTCGGCTGTGTCGTCGAAGGTGACATTGCCGTACGCCCGGTCGTGAATTTCGTCGGTGAGTGTGTTCCATGTACCTAAGTCTTTCCACTCGCCGTCGTAGGGCACCATGCCGATATGCCGGGCCTTCTCGGCCACTTCGTAGTCGAAACTGATTTTGGGATAGTCGGTGTAGTGGGCGCGCACCTGGTCGAAGGTGGGGAAGCTCACATACTTACCGGCGATGCGGTTGACGTATTCCAGCCGGAAGGCGAACACGCCGCCGTTCCACAACGCTCCTTCGGTTATCAGCTTTTCGGCGGTAGCTACGTCGGGTTTTTCGGTGAAGCGTGTCACGGGTATCACGCCGTCCTTCCCGCGGTCTTTGGCGGGAACTACGTAGCCGTACTTCGCCGATGGATAGGTGGGCTTGATTCCCATCACAATCATCTCGGCGTCGCCCCGGGCAATGCCGCGTGCCATTTCGGCGATGGTGGCGAAATAGCCTGCCTGTGTGTAGGGGTCGCAGGGCATCACCACCACTACTTCGTCGCCGGGGCAGCCTTTCTCATGGCGCAGATACTCGCACGCCAGACAGATTGCCGGGAAAGTGTCGCGCCGCGACGGTTCGGTCACCAGGTCGACGCGGTCGCCGACCTGCGAGATTACCGAGTCGCGCTGCGATTCGCTCGTAGCTATGGTTACGGGTGCGTCGATACCCGATTCGCCTAACTGGCGGATTACGCGCTGCACCATTGATTCGCGTTCATCCGGATGCCCTGGTTTCTGGAGCAAGCGCAGGAACTGTTTGGAGCGGGCATCGTTCGACAGCGGCCACAGGCGTGTGCCTGAACCGCCCGATAAAAGTATGATTTGCATTGTTTGTAATTGTTTCAATGGTTAGTGGTTAACGTTCGGCGCGCATGGGGTTGTTGAGGAAGTCGTCGTAGGCGAGTTTTATCCCTTCTTCGAGTTCGGTTTTATAAGACCATCCCAAGCGAATGGCTTTTGACACGTCGAGCAGCTTGCGGGGGGTGCCGTTGGGCTTCGAGGTGTCCCAGCGAATGGTGCCGGTATAACCTACGATGTGTGCCACGGTCTCGGCCAGTTCCTTGATGGTCAGTTCCTTGCCGGTGCCGGCGTTCACCGTCTCGTTGCCCGAGTAATTGTTCATCAGGAAAACGCACAGATTCGCCAGGTCGTCGACATAGAGAAATTCGCGCAGCGGACTGCCGTCGCCCCAACACACCACTTCGTCGGCTCCCGACTCTTTTGCCTCGTGGAAGCGGCGTATCAGCGCCGGCAGCACATGGCTGTGGGTGGGGTGATAGTTGTCGTTGGGTCCATAGAGGTTCGTGGGCATCACGCTGATGTAGTCGGTTCCGTACTGCCGGTTGAGGAACTCGCAGTATTTCAGCCCCGATATTTTCGCCAGGGCGTATGCCTCGTTGGTTTTTTCGAGTGCCGAGGTCAACAGGCACGATTCGGGCATAGGCTGCGGCGCCATTCGCGGATAGATACACGATGATCCGAGAAACTCCAGCTTGCGGCATCCGTTGCGCCACGCCGCGTGAATCACATTCATCTCCAGCATCATGTTCTGGTACATGAAGTCGGCCAATGCCGCCTCGTTGGCTGCGATGCCACCTACTTTGGCCGCCGCCAAAAACACGTATTCGGGCTTCTCGGCGGCGAAGAACTCATTGACCGCCTGTTGGTCGGTGAGGTCAAGCTCTTTGTGCGTGCGGGTTATTATATTATTGTATCCTTGTCGGCGCAGTTCGCGCACGATGGCCGAACCTACCATGCCGCGGTGACCGGCCACATATATTTTTGAATCCTTTTCCATCTTAGAGGTTGTTTAAAAAAGAATGGCTTGATGGCAGGCCGCGGCAGGCCGCAGCCCTTCAACATAACGCAAAATGGAGGTATATCCTAATTTTGATACATCCTCTTATTTTACGATGCCTTTCTCGAGATATTCGGCCAGATTGGTGCGCACATGTTCCGAGGCGCGTTCCACGGCTACCTTTGCCATGTCTGAATCGACCATCCGGTTCACAAGGGTCTCGAACGGCGTTTTATCGGGGTTCCAGCCCAGCACGCTGCGGGCCTTGGTGGGGTCGCCCCACAGGTTCACCACATCGGTCGGGCGGTAGAAGTCGGGCGACACCTCCACCACTACCTTGCCGGTAGCGGTGTCGATACCCTTCTCGTCCTCGCCTTCACCTTCGAAGCGCAGATTGATGCCCACGCGCTCGAAGGCCAGGCGGCAAAAGTCGCGCACCGAATGCTGCTTGCCGGTGGCTATCACGAAGTCGTCGGGCTCGGGTTGCTGCAACATCATCCACATACACTCCACATAGTCGGGTGCGTAGCCCCAGTCGCGCAGCGACGACAGGTTGCCCAGTCGGAGAACCTGCTGCTTGCCCTGGGCGATGCGGGCGGCGGCTAAGGTGATTTTGCGCGTTACGAATGTCTCGCCCCTGCGTTCCGACTCGTGATTGAACAGTATGCCCGAGCACGCATACATGCCGTATGCCTCGCGGTACTCTTTGACTATCCAGTAGCCGTAAAGTTTGGCCACGGCGTATGGGCTGTAGGGGTGGAAGGGGGTGTTCTCGTTCTGAGGCACCTGCTCGACTTTGCCGAACAGCTCCGACGTTGACGCCTGGTAGAAGCGGCAACTCTTGGTGAGCCCTGTCTGGCGGATCCCTTCGAGCAGGCGGAGCACCCCGGTGGCGTCGACCTCAGCGGTGAACTCGGGCGAATCAAATGACACCTGCACATGGCTCTGCGCCGCTAAATTGTATATCTCGTGGGGCCGCACGCGGCTGAGCACTCCGATAATCGACATCGAGTCGGTCATATCGGCGTAGTGCAGATGGAAATTGGGGTGCCCCTCGAGGTGTGCGATGCGTTCGCGGTAGTCGACCGACGAGCGTCGGATGGTGCCGTGTACGTCGTACCCCTTGTCGAGGAGAAATTCGGCGAGATACGAGCCGTCCTGGCCGGTAACGCCGGTTATAAGTGCTGTCTTCATTTGGTTGTCAGTATAAGAGGCTGAATATCGGGGACATCGCGCGCGATGCCTCTTTCAGCAGCGCAAATATACCTCTAAATTCCAAAACTGCCAAAGATTCTCCCCTAAGAATCCCTAAATTACCCTCCCCTGACGCCAAAACCGCCCGTTTCCACCCCTAATACGCCAAATTATAGTTCACGCAGTAAGTAAATAGCCAATTTAAACCGTAGGGGCGCACACATCCACTTTGGTAAGGCTGTGTCAAAATAGGCGCAGCCTCATAAAATAAAATAATAACTCTAACGAGTTATTATCGTCGTCGACGACGCGCGCGCATACACACGCGTGAGAAATTTTTTCTTTTTGGGCTTCGCCAATTAGAGGGGCAGGATTGAGAAAAAGAAAAAGTTGCGCGCAAAAGAAAAAGAGAAAAGCCCGGCTCTGCATGAAAACAAAGTCGGGCGAGAAACAAAAGTGAAAACAGACCGCCCCCCCGCGAAAACAGTCAGAAAATCTTCGGGATACGGGTAATGGCCGCTTGCTTGTGCTTGTCCAGAATCTTGGCGTAAATCTGTGTTGACTCGATGCTCTTGTGGCCCATGAGTTTTGACAGCGTGTAGAGGTCAACTCCGGCGTCAAGCATCATGATGGCAAACGAGTGGCGGGCGCAGTGGAAAGTGATAGGCAATGCAAGGGAAAGCGGACAGGTGAAGATGAAACGTAAAACGTTTGAAATGAGCATTTTTTCAGTATTTTGCCAAATGGAGAAAGCGCAAATGACAACGGAATATTGAGGTTGTTCTGTTACCAGACCGTTAGCCGGGCAGTTACCGGAACGAGAACAGGTAACGGAAAGCAATGAAAAGAAATCCTCACCGTTTTCTTTGCACTCGTACTCAGCATTTTGCTTATCAAGGAACGCTTATATGGCAAGTAACTTTGCACCTAAAAATATAAGCGTATGAAAGTAGAAAAATTCAAGGTACTGCTCTACCTCAAAAAGAGCGGACTGGATAAGTCGGGCAAAGCCCCGATAATGGGAAGGATCACGGTGAACCGCACAATGGCGCAGTTCGGTTGCAAGTTTTCCTGTACTCCCGAACTGTGGAATCCACGTGAGAGCCGTCTGAACGGGAAGAGTCGCGAGGCGGTGGAAACCAATGCCAAGATTGACAAGCTATTGTTGGCGATAAACACTGCGTTCGACAGCCTTGTGGGGCGTAAGGTCGATTTTGATGCCACCGACGTGAAAGACCTTTTTCAAGGCAGCATGGAAACGCAGATGACACTCATGAAAATGACCGATGTAGTCTGTGACGACATCAAGGCGCGTATCGGAATAGACCGTGCCAAAGGCACTTATCCCGGCTATCACTATATGCGGCTGGCACTTCGAAAGTTCATCGAGACCAAGTACAAGGTCAAGGATTTGGCTTTCGGACAACTGACGGAGCAATTCATCCACGACTATCAGGCTTTCGCCATGGAAGAGAAGGGATATGCGATAGATACAGTCCGCCACCATCTTGCCGTCTTGAAGAAAATTTGCCGCCTCGCCTACAAGAAAGGGTATTCCGAGAAATGCCATTTCCAGCATTTTGCCCTGCCCAAACAATCGGAAAGAACCCCACGGGCATTAAGCCGTGAATCGTTCGAGCAAATCCGGGATGTGGAAATCCCTGCTTACAGAAAATCCCACATGCTTGCGCGTGACCTTTTCTTGTTTGCCTGCTATACGGGCGTGTCATACGCCGATGTGGTTTCCATTACAAACGAGAACCTGTACACGGATGAGGACGGAGCGTTATGGCTGAAATACCGCAGAAAGAAAAACGAACTCCGTGCCAGTGTAAAACTATTGCCCGAAGCGATTGCACTTATCAATAAGTATCACTGTGAGGACAGGGAAACCTTGTTCCCTTTGCTTCGCTGGTCAAATCTCAGAAGGCATATGAAAGCGTTAGCGGCATTGGCAGGAATCAAGGATGACTTGTGCTACCATCAGGCGAGGCATAGTTTCGCCTCGCTGATAACGCTTGAAGCGGGCGTGCCGATTGAGACCATCAGTAGGATGCTGGGACATTCCGACATTTCCACGACACAGGTTTATGCCCGTGTCAGTCCGAAAAAACTTTTCGAGGACATGGACAAGTTCATAGAAGCTACAAAAGATTTTCAATTAACCCTTTAACACCGAATACACAATATGCGAAGCACATTTTCATTGTTGCCCTACATTAACCGCAGCAAGGTAAAAGCTGACGGTACGACCGCTGTCCTGTGCCGTATAACCATCGACGGTAAGCAGACGGTCATAAGCACCGGAATTTATTGCCGACCGGAGGACTGGAACGGCAAGAAGAACGAGATAAGAACCGTAAGGGAGAACAACCGCTTGCGGGAATACTTGCGTCTGACGGAGGAAGCCTATAATGAGATACTGAAATCGCAAGGTGTTGTCAGTGTGGAGATACTGAAGAACCATATCACCTTGAACAACATTCATCCGACCACCCTCCTGCAAATGGGCGAATGGGAAAGAGAACGGTTGAAGAAACATTCCATGGAAATAGACTCCATATCTTCCTACCGCCATTCCATGTATTACCAGAAGTACCTGACGGATTATATCGCGTCTTTCGGAAAGAAGGACATTGCCCTTGAAGAAGTTACAGAGGATTTCGGCAAGTCCTACAAGGCATATCTGAAGAAATGCAAGAATTTCGGGGCTTCCCAGACCAACAAATGTATGTGTTGGCTGAACCGTCTGCTGTACCTTGCCGTGGACAAAGATATTATCCGTGTGAATCCCTGCGAGGATTTGGAGTATGAGCCGAAGCCGGAGGCAAAGCACAAATACATAAGCCGTGAGGAGTTCAAAAGAATTCTCTCCACCCCGATGTATGACGATAGGCAGGAGCTGGCAAGACGGGCTTTTATCTTTTCCACTCTGACGGGACTGGCGTATGTGGACATACAGTTGCTGCATCCGCACCACATCGGGATGAATGCGGAAGGCAGGCGGTACATCCGCATAAACCGCAAGAAGACAAAGGTGGAGGCGTTCATTCCCCTGCATCCCATAGCGGAACGGATACTGTCGTTGTACAATACGACCGATGATGAACAGCCCGTGTTCCCGCTTCCGAGCCGTGATGCCCTGTGGTTTGAGATTCATGAGATAGGTGTTATCATAGGTAAAGAGGACAACTTGTCCTATCACCAATCGAGGCACAGCTTCGGAACCTTTCTGATTTCGGCGGACATACCCATCGAAAGCATCGCCAAAATGATGGGGCATTCCAATATCCGTACCACACAGGGATATGCCCGGATAACCGATGATAAAATCTCAAAGGATATGGACAAGCTGATGGAACGGAGGAAGAAAATATCGGCTGGCGAAAAGATAAACAATGAACAATAGACAAAATCAAGCGAATAGAATATGAACAGAGGAATAATAACAATCAGTGAGACGGGTACGGTCACTATGCCGACTGTACCCGTGTGGATGACGCAGTTCGAGATAGCCGACCTATTCGGGGTGTTTTCATGCGATATCCGCAAAGCGATTCATTCCATCTACAAGAACAAG
>CAMEPD010000053.1 GCA_945931475.1 uncultured Muribaculaceae bacterium
ATTTGCAGCGCGTTCAGATTCGAGAGACTATCAAAGCCCACTTCGAGCGCGAGCGCAAACTCTTTAAGCTCGGCATAAAATGCCTGTCACTGTTCTTCATCGACGAAGTGGCGAAATACCGCAGCTACGATGCTGACGGAAACGAGGTCAAGGGTGTGTTCCAACAGATACTCGAGGAGGAATATGCCCGGCTCGTAAATGAGGAATTCCACATCTTTGACGAGGAATATAACGAGTATCTGCGCCGCTTCTATCCATATCAGACACACCGAGGCTATTTCTCAATCGACAAGAAAGGGCGCATGGTCGACAGCAAGACCAAACGCGGCAGCGATGTGTCGGACGAACCGAGCGACTACGACCTTATTCTCAAAGACAAAGAGCGGTTGCTGAGTTTCGATGAACCCACTCGCTTCATCTTCTCTCACTCGGCTCTCCGCGAGGGGTGGGATAACCCGAATGTGTTCCAAATCTGCACACTGCGCCACAGCAATTCCGGCACAGCCAAGCGTCAGGAGGTGGGACGCGGTCTGCGCATCTGCGTCGACCGAAACGGTGTGCGCCAAGACAAGGAACTGCTCGGCGACGCCGTCCACGATGTCAATATCCTCACAGTCATTGCCAACGAGAGCTATGCCGACTTCTCCTCGGCGCTCCAGAAGGAAACCGCGGAAGCGTTGCGTGAACGCGCTGTCAAGGTTTCGTCCACCTACTTCGAGGGGAAGACGGTTACAGTCAACGGTCAGCCTCACACCATCGACGACCGCGAGGCATCGCGCATCATGGTGTATCTCGAAGACAACGACTATATCGACAGCGAGGGGAATATCACCCCGAAGTATCATGCCGATGTCGCCGCTGAGGCAGTTGCCCCCTACGGCAGCAAACTTCAGCCGATTGCTGAGGGGGTAACACTGCTGATACAGTCAATCTATGACCCGTCGGCATTGAAGAATATCACCGAAAACGGCAATAAGACGAAGATTCCGCCTCAGTTGCTCAACTCCAATTTCTCGAAAAAGGAGTTTCAGGCGTTGTGGAAAGAAATCAACCATCAGTATGTCTACACCGTCAGCTACGACTCACAGGAACTTATCAACAATGCTATACTCCATTGCAATACCGACGAGTTGCAGGTGCGACGTCTGCGCTATATAAAGGTAGTCGGCGTTCAGGACGGAGAAGATGCCACGCAGTTCGGCGATACCCGTTCATCGTCAAACGAATTGACCGATGTAAGCACTACTGCGGTCAAATATGACCTTATCGGTGAGATTGCCAAGGGTGCCAACCTCACACGTCGCAGTGTAGCCAAGATTCTTCGTGGGCTGCGTCCGGCAAAGATGGCTCTTTACAAGAACAACCCCGAAGAATTTATCCGCAAGGTTGTGAACATCATACGCGAGCAAAAAGCCACAATGATTGTGGAGCATATCCACTACAACATGACCGACGGAGTATATAATTCGGATATCTTCACCACGGCAAGCAAGGCGGAGTTCTCCAAGACATACGAAGCCAAGAAGCACGTCACCGACTATGTTGTCGCCGACTCGGAGGGTGAGCGAAACTTTGCCCACGACCTTGACGAGAGCAACGAGGTGGTAGTCTACGCCAAATTGCCGCGAGCATTTCAGATACCCACGCCGGTGGGAAATTATGCCCCCGACTGGGCAATCGCCATGACACGCGACGGAGTAAAGCACATCTTCTTCATTGCCGAAACCAAGGGTACTTTACAGAAGATGCAACTCTCAAAAATCGAGAACGCCAAAATTGACTGCGCCACACATCTTTTCAACGAAATCTCCGATGCCAACGTCCGTTATCACCAAGTCGCCACATATCAAGACCTTCTCGATAAAATAACCGCTTTAGGATAATTAAGAGGCTGTTTAAAAACAGCCTCTAAGTCATTATAAATTGGAGTTAGTATAGGGTGAGGATGGCGAGAATCCAGAGCGACGGAACGCCGTCGAAATAGAAAATCGGGTCGCCGTAGGCGTTGCGGGTACGCACGGTGGCGCCGTCGATGTATAGCAACGGGTCACCATACTGATTGGTTTCACGCAGAGTGCGCCCGTCGAGATAGAGCAGTTTGTCGCCGTAACGGTTTTTCTGGCGCACAGTGTTGCCGTCGAGGAACAGCATCGGGGTGCCGTAAGCTCCGCCCTCGCGAATCACATTGCCGTCGCGGGTAAAAAGTACGTCGCCATAACGGTTATGGGCACGGATTTTGTTGCCGTCGACATAAATCAGTACGTCGCCGTAACGGTTCTGCGTACGCACATTCTGCGAAAATACCGGAACCGTGCAAAGCAACGTGAGCAGAAACAGAATAACTTTGTTCATCACAGTATCAAGACATTAAGAGGGTGTTTAAAATCCAGGTAGTTCAATCATGTACGGACGGATTCACCTCACATAGTGGGGCATCTCATCGGGTACAGGCATGGAAATCTCCACCAGGCCGCCTACCCGACCGTCGTCGCGGCGCCAGGCCGTCTGATATATGATTTTGCGTATCCCGTTTTTCTCGATGGAATAGACATTGAAGCCGCCGGTTTCGAGCAGACGGCGGATGATGGCGCAGGAGCGCTCGTTATGGCACTCCAGCAGGTTTTGGCCAATCAAGTCGCCGTGCTTGGCGAACACCTCGCGCGAGCGGTCGTTCATGTAGATGATGCGGCAGTTTTCGTCGCAGACAGTGACAGCGCAGTTCATGTCGCGGGCCCAGTCGGGCAAATTCCATTTTTCCATCAGAAGCAAAGATTTATGGCAAATATAGCCAAAGTTTCCGGGAGAGAAAACAAGAAAGGTTCCAAAACTCAGGACGACTTAGAGGATGTTTAAAAACAACCTCTTAGAGGCGACGTGATTCGCGACGTGATTTGGGCTGTCGGATCCTGCCGACAGCACCCGTGCCTGCGGTAGCAGCAGGCATTTCGCGTAAGGTATGTGCGGGTGCCGACACCGAACGTCCGGCGCCTGTGCGTACCTGTTCGAGAGAAACCTCATCGGCCTGTAAGGCTCCAGCTGTCCCTGCGGTAGCTGCCGTGTCGGTTTTGTGGGCCTCCTTGCGATAGTTGCGGTTTTTGTTCCAGAGGATTTCACGCCCCGAAGAATAGAAGAAATCTGATCTGGCTCTCAGGCGAATCAACGAAATAGAATCGACCTGAAAGTGTTCGTTGGGTTGCGGATCGAGGTCAATGTAGCCGTAAAGGCGTAAGGGCGTAAGTGTCGAGTCAATCTCGAACTTAACTTGCGCATAACCCTGCGAGCGACCTGTGACGTCGTAGCGGCGCGTAACGCCTTCGGCATAGTCGACAAAGACGTGCGAATCGACTGTGCGCTGACCGTTGACGAGTTTGTAGCGCAGTTCGTAGGAATCGCCGTTGTGCCAGGTGGTGTCGGGTGTAGCCTCAAAAGTGATGTATCGAGAAGGAATGCGCTGATTTACAGTATAATGAGAAGCAACCGGCCAAATATCCACGGAGTCGCCCGAAATCGACATCTGACGCGCCGATGCCTGGGTGAGCAACTGCTGCCGCTCACGCAGAATCTCCTCGCTGCGTTCGAGCACCTTGATGTAATCCTCGATATGATTGCCGTAATAATCGAACGAGCGCTCCACGTCAGCGCGGCTCAAGCCATGTGCCTTGTAAATGCTCTCGCGAAGGTATAAACGCGCCGAATCGCTGGCGAACTGCGCGCCGTTCATATCCACCACCCCTTCGCCCATGTATGTATCGGCCATGAGCGAAGCCATCTCCTCCTGGCTGAGGATTCCGTCGGGCACCCTATGGCAGGCGCCCAGCATCATCGACAGGCACGTGGCTGCAAGGAGAATACGAGGAGTATGGCTTAACATTTCGCAGTAAGATTATTTCGATTTGGTGGCGGGTTTGTCGGTTGGTTTGTCTGTGGATTCTGACTCTGATGCCTCGGCGGCAGCATCGGCCGCAAACTGAGCCGCCCGGCGGAAGGGCACACCGCTGATCTGTTTCGAATAGAAGAATATCAGCAGAAGAACCCCCACAGTTATCGCAGAATCGGCCAGATTGAATACCGGGCTGAAGAACACGAAGTGCTCACCTCCGACCCATGGCATCCATGAAGGCCAGTCCCACGAAAAGAGCGGGAAATAGAGCATATCGACAACGCGGCCCAGGAAGAGGGGGGCATAACCGCCCCCTTCGGGCATGAAAGCTGCCACCTGCGGCGGCATCGGGTCGTTGAAAATCAGCCCATAGAACATACAGTCGATAATATTGCCAGCCGCGCCGGCTATTATCAGCGCCATGGTGACAAGATAGCCTGTGCGCGCTTCGCGGCGGCAGACAATCCGGGCAACGTAGAAAGCCAGGAACGCCACCGTGGCGATGCGCAGAAGCGTGAGCAGATATTTCGAGCCGATATTCCAACCGAAGGCCATGCCGTTGTTCTCGATGAAGACGAGCTGAAACCACGATGTAATCCGGCAGGATTCACCGTAATAGAAGTGAATCTTCACCCAGATTTTGAGAATCTGGTCGAGAGCAATCACGAGCAGTATTATCAGGCCGACCCAAAGGCCGCGGCGGCTAAGCTTATCAGAATTCATTTCTTGGAATCGACGCTAAGCGTGGCGTGAGGCACGGCACGGAGGCGTTCTTTGGGGATGAGTTTACCGGTGATACGATCGATACCATAGGTCTTGTTTTCGATACGGCGCAGCGCATTCTGCAGGTGAGTGATGAACTGAGCCTGACGCATGGCCAGACGGCCAGCTTCCTCCTTCGACAGCGTGGACGCCCCCTCTTCAAGCACCTTGAATGTAGGTGATGTATCAGCGGTGTCGTTGCCTTCGCGGTTCATCAGCACTCTGCGGTAACGCTCGTATTCGGCGGTAGCCTTGTCGAGCTTTTCAAGAATCAGAGTCTTGAATTCCTCAAGTTCCTCATCTGAGTAACGAGTTTTTTCAGGTTCCATCGCTTTATATATTAACAGGTTATGCAAGAGTAACGTGGATAGCGACCTCATTGCCGTCGATGTCGAGCAGTTCGTCATCAGCGGGCTTTTCGACGGGAGCTGTAACCACCGATTCGGCCAGCACCTGACGCCCGATGTAACCGGCGAAGTCGGCCACGGCACCGTCGGTGTATTCGCACGGAGCGACAACCACATTGATGCGGTCGGTGATGGCGTAGTCGCGGTTCTTGCGCAGGTTCTGGATGCGGTTCACGAGTTCGCGTGCCACACCTTCGCGTCGAAGCTCTTCGGTGACGGTAACATCGAGGGCCACAGTCACGGCGCCCTCGTTAGCCACGAGCCATCCGGGGATATCCTCGTTGTGGATTGCCACATCGGCGACCTCGATATGACAGGTTTCGCCGCCGACAGTCAGGTCGAAAGCGCCCTCCCGCTCCATGGTGTTGATGTCGGCCTGCGACATGGCCTGGATAGCGGCAGCCACAGCCTTCATCTGCTTGCCGAATTTCGGGCCGAGCTTCTTGAAGTCCGGTTTGATGCGCTTCACCAATACCCCCTCGTCGGAGTTTACGAACTTGATATTCTTGACGTTGACCTCTGAGAGAATCAGCTGCGACATAGCCTCGACAGCCTTGCGGCGCTCGGGCGAGTCGACCGGAATCATGATAGTCTGCAGCGGTTGGCGCACCTTGATATTGACCTTGCGGCGCAGCGAGAGTACCAGCGATGTGATTACCTGAGCCAGGTGCATGTTCTCCTCGAGCTTCTTGTCGATGAGAGCCTCGTCAACCCTGGGAAAATCGGCGAGGTGCACCGATTTGGTTTTTTCGCCGCGGGCCTCGGCAGCCGGAGCAGTCAGGTCGATATAAAGACGGTCGGCGTAGAACGGCGAGAAGGGCGCCATCAGGCGAGACACGGTCTCGAGGCAGGTGTATAGCGTCTGGAAAGCGGCAAGTTTATCCTGAGTGAGGCCGCCGCCCCAGAAACGTTTGCGGTTGATACGCACATACCAGTTGGAAAGGTTCTCGCTTACAAACTCCGAAATGTATCGAGCCGCCGGGGTGAGTTCATAGTCATCGAGCGAGGCTTCGACATTCTTGACCAGAGTGTTGAGCAGCGACAGAATCCAGCGGTCGATTTCGGGACGCTCGGCCACAGGTACCTGAGGTTCGTTGCCGGTAAAACCGTCGACGTTGGCATAGAGCGCCATGAACGAGTATGTGTTGTAAAGGGTCGAGAACAGTTTACGGGCCGACTCTTCTACGCCGTTGGTGTCGAATTTCAGGTTATCCCAGGGCGATGAGTTGGCAATCATGTACCAACGCACAGGGTCGGAGCCGTACTTCTCGATGGTGTCGAACGGATTGACGGCATTGCCGAGGCGCTTGGACATCTTGTTACCGAAACGGTCGAGTACAAGGCCATTGGAAATCACAGCCTTATAGGCTACCGAATCGAACACCATCGTAGCTATGGCGTGCAGGGTGAAGAACCAACCGCGGGTCTGGTCAACGCCCTCGGCGATGAAATCGGCCGGATAGAGTTCGCCCGAATCGAGGCCCTCCTTGTTCTCGAAGGGGTAATGAATCTGGGCGTAGGGCATCGAACCCGAGTCGAACCATACGTCGATAAGGTCAGTCTCGCGTTTCATCGGACGGCCGCTCTCGCTCACGAGCACGATATCGTCGACGTAGGGGCGGTGGAAATCGACCTTCTCATAGTTCTCCTTCGAGTAGTCGCCGGGCACAAAGCCTTTGGCCTTGAGAGGGTTCTCCTTCATCACTCCGGCGGCGACCGCCTTCTCAATCTCATCGTAGAGCTGGGCGGCCGACGAGATGCAGATCTCCTCCTTGCCGTCCTCGGTGCGCCAGATGGGCAGCGGGGTACCCCAGTAGCGCGAGCGCGAGAGGTTCCAGTCCTGAAGGTTTTCGAGCCATTTGCCGAAGCGGCCGCTGCCGGTAGCGGCGGGTTTCCACTTGATGGTGTTGTTGAGCTCCATCATGCGTTCGCGTGCGGCAGTGGTCTTTACGAACCAGCTGTCGAGCGGGTAGTAGAGCACCGGCTTGTCGGTACGCCAGCAATGGGGATATGAGTGGACGTGTTTCTCGATTTTGAAAACGCGGTCGGTGGATTTGAGCCACATACAGATTTCCACATCGAGTGTTTCGTCGTTTTCGTTCTTTGTCTTGTCGTAAGCGTTCTTGACGTACTTGCCGGCCCAGGGTGTATAGGCCTCGACGTTGACACGCTCTTTCACGAACTCAGGGTCGATATCCTCCAGGCGGAAGAAGCGGCCGGTGAGGTCGACCATCGGGCGTATGTTTCCATCCTTGTCTATGAGGGTCAGCGGCGGGATGTTGCTCTGGCGTGACACACGGAGGTCATCGGCGCCGAAGGTGCCGGCGATATGAACGATGCCGGTACCCTCCTCTGTGGTTACGTAGTCGCCGGGGATGACACGGAAAGCGCCATCGCCGGGATTCATCCAGGGGAGGAGCTGTTCATATTTCATGCCGATAAAATCGGTTCCCCTGGCGGTGCCTACCACCTGGAAGGGGATGAGTTTGTCGCCCTTGTTGTAGCTGTCGAGGGGGAGTTCGGCGGCTTTGGGATTGAAATATGAGTTCATACAGGCGGCTGCCAGGACTACGGTCACCGGTTTGCCCGAGTAGGGGTTGTATGTGCGTACGATATTGTATTCGATATCGGGGCCGACGCAGAGGGCGGTGTTCGACGGCAGGGTCCACGGGGTGGTGGTCCATGCCAGGAAGTAAGCCTCGCCCCACCCCTTCATAGCCTCGGTGGGCGCAGGGATATGGAACTGGGCGGTGCAGGTGGTATCCTTCACATCGCGGTAGCAGCCGGGCTGATTGAGCTCGTGGGTGCTCAGACCGGTACCGGCAGCGGGCGAATAGGGCTGGATGGTGTAACCCTTGTAGAGATAGCCTTTCTTGTAGAGCTGACCGAGCAGCCACCACACCGATTCGATGTAGCGGTTGTCGTAGGTGATATAAGGATTGTCGAGGTCGACCCAGTAACCCATGGTGTCGGTGAGCGTCGACCACTCCTTGGTGAACTTCATCACTTCGCGGCGGCACGAATTATTGTAATCGTCGACCGAAATCTTCTTGCCGATATCCTCCTTGGTTATGCCGAGCGATTTCTCTACTCCCAACTCAACGGGCAGCCCGTGGGTATCCCAGCCGGCCTTGCGTTTTACGTGGAAACCCTTCATGGTCTTGTAGCGGCACACAATATCTTTGATGGTGCGGGCCATTACGTGGTGAATACCGGGCATACCGTTGGCCGAGGGTGGGCCCTCATAGAAAACGAACGAGGGGCAGCCTTCGCGCTCCTTCATGCTCTGACGGAAAAGGTCGTCGGCACTCCACTGGGCGAGGACCTCCTTGTTGATGTCGGAAAGATTGAATCGATTATATTCGGCGAATTTCATCGTGTGTGATATATCTATCTGGATTAATTTGACCGCAAAGGTACGAAATTTTTAACTATTTTATGCCGTAAATGGCACGTGATTTCACTGCGAGTTTCTCCATGGCATCACCCTCGATACGGCGCGCGAGCAGCAGGTTGAGCGATTTGTCATACCCCTTGGCACCGGGGATGAGCGAATTGACCTTAACGCGCGACGAGCAGTGGATTACCTCGCCGTTGCCGCGGTAGATGCCCACGTGGGTCACCTTGCGGGTCGAAGCGTTGCCGAAGAAGAGCAGATCGCCCGGACGCAAGGGCTTGAGCAACTTCTCGGTCACCGGCTCTGAATGGCGCGTGAGCACGAGTGTGCCGACCTGCGCCTGCTGCCAGGCATCGCGCGGCAGCAGTATTCCCTGGCGGTAGTAAAGCAGCTGTGAGTAGCCCGAACAGTCGGCACCCTTGACCGATGTGCCGCCCCATACATAGGGAGCGCCCATCATGGAGGGGGCGATGGCGACCACCGAATCAGGAGCCGAAGACGTGGCGCGGGAGGCCCATTTTTCCACGGGTGTGACATCCGCACAGGCTATATACCCCTTGCGGCCGTCGGGCAGACTTACCGGCAGGGCCCTCCCCTTGGCCGGACCGTCGGTCTCGAGAATCACGCCGGGGACAACGTCGGTCACTCGGCGAACCGGAGTGAACTCGGTGGGGTTGTCGTAAACCCACGTCTGGTCGACCGAGCTGACCACCACGCGTGGCGCACTCTGCCAATGGGTGAGCATCGGCTGGGTGAATTTGCTGAGCGTATTGGTGATGACGTAACCCTTATATCCCTCGGGGGTCTCAACCTGGAGCCAGCTGCCGTCGTCGGAGAGCACTTTGAGCGGAGTGCCCATCACCACCTGCGATACCAGCTCGGCACTGTGGCGGGGATGGGAGCGAACGTTGGTCACCGAAATCTTCGGTAAGGCATATTGCCCCCAGGCCGTTGCTGCGGCAATCAACAGGGCTGCGGAAATAAATATTTTTTTCATGGGAAACTGCTGCTGACGGAAAACCCGCCGGAGTTAGAGGGTGTTTAAAAACAAATGTTATTTGAGACTGTTGATGACACCCTTGATGTCGTCGGCGAGCTTTTCGGCCTCGGCCATGGTGTGGGCTTCGGAGTAGATGCGGATGATCGGTTCGGTGTTCGATTTACGCAGGTGAACCCACGAATCGGCGAAGTCGATTTTCACACCGTCGATGTCGGTGATTTTCTCGCCGGCAAAGTGCTCTTTGACGGCCTTTAGTATGGCATCGACGTCGATGTCGGGTGTCAGCTGTATCTTGTTCTTGGCAATGGCATACGGTGGGTATGTGGCCTTGAGTTCCGACACGGTCTTGCCGCTGCGGGCGAGCAGCGACAGGAAGAGGGCCACCCCTACCAGGGCGTCGCGGCCGTAATGTGCCTCGGGGTAGATGACACCGCCGTTGCCTTCGCCGCCGATTACGGCGCCGGTCTCCTTCATCTTTGTGACCACGTTTACCTCGCCGACGGCGGCAGCGTTGTATTCGCAGCCGTGGGCGGCTGTAACGTCGCGCAGGGCGCGCGATGAGCTGAGGTTCGATACGGTCTTGCCGGGGGTGTGGCCCAGGATATAGTCGGCCACGGCCACGAGGGTGTACTCCTCGACGAACATCTCGCCGTTCTCCATGACGATAGCCAGACGGTCGACATCGGGATCGACCACGAAACCTACGTCGGCGCGCCCCTGCTTCATCAGGTCGGCGATCTGGGTGAGGTTTTCGGGGATGGGTTCGGGGGTGTGGGCGAATTTGCCGGTAGCCTCACAGTTTAGTTCGATGATGTTTTTTACGCCGAGGGCACGCAGCAGGGCCGGAATGACGATGCCGCCCACAGAGTTAACGGCGTCGACTGCGACAGTGAAATCGGCTTTGCGGATAGCCTCGGTATCGACCAGCTTCAGGTCGAGCACCTTGCGGATATGGCGCATGGTCCAGGTTTCGTCGGTGTAGACGTGGCCCAGGTCGGTGACGCCGGCAAACTCAAAGGCTTCGGCGTCGGCGATAGCGAGCACCTGCTTGCCCTGTGCATCGTTGAGGAATTCGCCGTCGCTGTTGAGCAGCTTCAGCGCGTTCCACTGCAGGGGGTTGTGCGATGCGGTGATGATGATGCCGCCGCAGGCATGATTGCCGGTGACGGCTATCTCGGTGGTGGGGGTGGAGGCCGGCCCGATATTCACTACATCGAAACCCATGCCGCAGAGCGTGGCCGTGACAATGTCGTTCACCATCGGGCCCGACAGACGGGCGTCGCGCCCCACGACGATAAGGTTCGAACCGTTGTTGCACTCCTTTCGGATGAATGTGGCGTAAGCTGCCGTAAATTTCACTATGTCAAGCGGGCTCAGGCCCTCGCCGGGATGTCCGCCGATTGTGCCGCGGATACCCGATATGGATTTTATAAGACTCACGTTCGGTTTCTGTTTTGATGGTTCTGTTCAATATTCTGTGGCGGCCGCTGTGCGGCCACCGGTGCCGATGCCGGCGCTCACCGGGGTCAGTTGGATACGGCGGGGAAGTACCTCACGTTGTAGAGGTAGGGCACCACGTTGGCAATCTCTGTGGACACGCCGTACTGCGACTTGATGATGATGTTGACCTCGCAGTCGATGGGCAGATACTGGAGCGGGGTCTGCAGTCCGGCCCCCCACTGCGACGATGATGTAAGCGTATAGTTACCGTATCGGAACGATGCCGAGCCGAGGTTGACATTCGAGGAATTACCCTCGCCGTCGCCCAGTTCGCCGGTCGAGGCATATTTGTTGAGATTCCAGCGGGTGAATCGGAAATAGATGAGCTGGTCCGATTCCACACGGTTGCGGGGGGTACCGGCGTTGATTACCTGCATATAGAGGTTGCCCTCTTCGTCGAGGCGATAGTAAGGCGCATCCTTACCCACCTGGAAAACCGTATCGGCCGGGATGTCGAGATACACATTCTGATTTACCAGAAATGCATTTACCGATTGGTTCTCGGTTGAAAGCAGGTCGGCATAACTCCGCTTGTCGCTGCAGCTTCCAAGCGCCACGACGGCGGCTGTGCCGAGCGCAAGCGACAGGGTATGTAGGAGATGTCTCTTCATTTAATTATTGTTTTCTTTTGATGATTCAGTGTCAGGTACTCCGGGGAGCAGATGGTCGTAAGCCGGCATCATGCGCTCGAACTCGGCGATGGCCTCCTCCATGGTACCATGGAATTCACCGCCGGCGGCATTGAGGTGTCCTCCGCCGCCGAAATGCTTCTCGCAGATGGTATTGACCGGGAAGGAGCCCTTCGAGCGCGTCGAAACCTTGATATAATCGGTCTCCTCACGCAGGAAAACCGAATATATAATATCCGGGCAGGTGAGCGGACGGTTCACCAGATCCTCTGTATCGCCCTTCTGGTAATGGTAGCTGTTGAGTTCGTCGCGGGTGAGTGTTATAAGCGCGGCCCGGTGTTCGGGGTAATAGCTGAAATTATGGCATAGGGCGTAACCGTTAAGTCTCAGACGCGACGGTGAGTTCACGAAATAGACCTTGCGGTAGATGGCATCCTTGTCGATGCCGCGTTCAAGCAGCGCGGCGATGGTGGTATAGACCTGCGACATATTGGAGTTGTAAGAGAAATTGCCGGTATCGGTCATCATGCCGGTATAGATGCACTCGGCAGCTTCGGCGTCGATGAGGTCGGCGCGTCCCATACGCTCAAGCACCAGATATATCAACAGACTGGTCGACGAGGCTTCGGGATGCGAGATGACAATGTCGGGGAACGACGACGGCGACAGATGATGGTCAATCATCACCTTGAAGGCGCGCGACTGCAGCAGGGCATCCTCCATCTTGTCTATGCGATGCGAATCGTTGTAATCGAGCGAGAAGATCATATCGGCGTCGGCCATGTTGCGCGTAGCAATACGTTCGTAGCGCGAGAATGGCATGATCATGTCGGCTCCGGGAAGGAACATAAGGTATTTCGGGGGGGTGTCGGGAGTAATCACCCTCACACTCTTGCCCGCATTACGCAATGCACGCGCCAGCCCCAGCGACGACCCCATGGCGTCGCCGTCAGGCGACAGATGGCACGTAATTACCACCTGACGAACCTTTTGCAGCTGAAACTTCAGCTTGCTTATGGCCTCTTTGTCAATCTTAATCCTGTTCATTTCGACCAAAGTCATTAAAGGGTAAGCCCGGTTGACAGAACCGGTACGAGGCACTCGTGCCGAAGTCTGACAGAATACCTCCGGAGACCCTGAACCGGGACAGGCGGTTCACCTTAATGCCGCCACGTGGTTTTCGGTCAGGGGGACGCCGGTCGGTGACACCCGATGCTTAAACCTCTTTTATTCAAACTGCAAAGGTAATGATTATCGCCCACACTACAAAAAATTATCTTCACCCATATATTATAATGTGTATTTGGCGGGTATTTGGCGCCATCCGGAGCCATTGCTGACTCCCTTGAACGAACTTCTGACACGCGCCATTCCCGGGTGTCAACAACGTCAATATGACTTTATATGACTTACTTGGCTTAGGTAAATTGTCCCTATTCTAATCAAATTCAGCCTGAGAGGCGTTAATAATATTGATAATTTTGTCAAATCAAAGTAAAACAGATTTACCTATTATGAAACGAATATTATTAATATTTCTGGCAGTGATGCTGTCGGTGAGCGCATCTTTCGCCTTCGTCGACAGCTACGTTGTGAGTCGCGACAAACTTCCTCAGGAGGCCCAGGATATGCTTCAGGAGTATTTTCCCAAAGCCAAAGTCTGCCTCATCAAGATTGATCGTCACCTCCTGAAAAAAACCGACTACGATGTGCGTCTTACCAACGGCACAACCATCGAATTTTCCAACAAAGGGAAGTGGAAGTCGGTTGACTGCGGCAACCGGGCCGTGCCAGAAAAATTGATACCCAAAAAGATTCTCAACTACGTCAACAAGAACTATCCTGATGTAAAGATAGTAAGCATTCGCAAGTCAGGCGCCAATCATGAAATAGGCCTCTCTGACCAAATCAAACTAAAATTTAATGCCCTTGGCCAGTTCAAGGGTGTCAAGATGGAGGACGAATAGCATCCATCACCGCCTCGAACCGCCAAGTCAGCGGCAAACACACAGCCACTGTAATGGTCTGCATATCGCGACCCATTGAAGTGGCTTAAATTTCACATACGCAAATAAAAACCTATCAAGCAAGCCCTGTACACCCAGGCGCCTAAGCATCAAAGACCCATAAGCCATATAAGCCACATAAGATACAAAAGAAACATAAGCTACATAAGCTACATAAGCCACATAAGCCACATAAGATACATAAGATACAAAAGAAACATAAGACACCTTAGATTACCTCAGCGATGCACAGCGCCATACTTGTGATTTTTCTGCCTCAAAATTCTTAACAACAGTTATGCTAAGGGCAAAGACTCTTAAATACCGTTAAAACAATAATTTAACACAAAACAAATGACACGTAACTAAGAAATTAACGCCTTCAGATTGTTATATTTATAAACAATCGTAGGATTGTACGTGAATATCGCAAGGAATTTAGAATTGAACACTACAACTAAATTTTTAGCCAAAATTCATGAATATTTAAAAACCGATATCCAGGCAGCCTTTGACGGTGATCCAGCAGCCACTTCCTTTGACGAAATTGTCTATTCGTATCCTGGTTTTTATGCGATTTTTGTCAATCGTATTGCTCATGAACTATATTTGCTGGACGTTCCTCTTATTCCAAGAATCATGACCGAACAGGCTCACAGCAAAACGGGAATTGATATCCATCCAGGGGTAAC
>CAMEPD010000054.1 GCA_945931475.1 uncultured Muribaculaceae bacterium
TTGTTTTATGTTTTACAACAGGTTATGAAAAAGAGGCTGCGCCTATTTTGACACATCGCCTTACTGCAGGTTTTATGATATTTACTTAATATCAGTCGAAGTGATAGGATATCAGTCTTTGAGATAGTAGGTGACATTCGATACCACCCTCACCTTCTTCAGGAACGGGTTAGTGTCCGACAGGTTCTCGATGGAGAACTGTCCCTGAGTGGCCGATTTCATCTTGCCGAGCTTCGACCCCGAATCCTGCGCGAATTTCACGGCGGCTTCGCGGGCTGCCTTGGTGGCGTCGGCTATCATGTCGGGCTTAATCTCATTTAGGCCGCGGAATTCATAGTTGATGTACGAGTTGGAGAAGGGGATTCCCTCACGCAGCAGTTCCGACTGTCGGTTGAGCAGCGCGCGGGCCGTCTTGACATCGGCCGTCGATACGGTAACCGTGCAGTCGAGCGCGTATTTGTACTGGAAGCTATCCGACGAATACTGGTTGGCCGTGGCGTTGTAGGTGGCGGGGGGATTCACTGAGATATCCTCCTTCTTGATGCCGTTCGAGGTCAGGAATTTCACAATGATATTGTTGTATGATGTCACCTGGTCGTAGAGGCTGATGAGGTCGTCGCCGGCGACACGGTATTCGATGGGCCAGGTGACATAGTCGGCCTCGACGGTGCGTTCCGACAGGCCGCGCACCGACACTGTGCGGTCGCGGAATGCAATGTTGTCGATACCGCCCTTTATAAACAGGCCCAGGAAGAAGATTCCGGCGGCAATCAGCAGTGCCGGCACAATCGGTGTCAGATTGAATTTCTTTTTTTCCATATTCAGAACTTTAGTTGTCTGTTCTATTTAGACACCGCTGTTCCCCGTTTGGTTTAATCGCCCGACTGTGCCGGGTGTGGGATAAACTTATGAAGGCAGTGAGCGATACCCTCGGTATAGACGTTTCCCTCAATGAGAGGGCGTATCATAAGTGGTTTAAGACGGTAATATGCGGGTGCAACCTGCTATCACGGACTGTTGTATCTATACCCCCCCCACACATTATTGTAAAACACGCCGCACACAAGGGTGAGATACCCGGGGCTCAATCCTGGTGGCTATCAGTAACACATCGGTAAAGCGGTTGAGTTGCTCGGCCGTGTCATGGCTGAACGGCGGACACGCCCAGGAGTGCCCGACGTTGGGGCACTCGCGGCAATATTGTATAATGCGGTCGGCATCGCGGAACCGGCTGATATATTCCGGTGCCGCAATGCCGACCGTATAATCGAGAACAGTATATAATTCCATTATCAGCGAACGGCGATTTTGCGGCCGTTGGCTACATAGATGCCTGCGGGGAGCTGCGATTTCACGTCGTCGACGATGACGTTGCTCATCACGCGGCGTCCCTGGAGGTCGAAGATGTCGCAGGGTGTGTTGAGGTCATCGCGGTCGGCCGACACATTGTCGATGCCTGCGGTGAGACCGAGCTTCACACCGGCCAGACGCATACCGTTGGGGCGGAACTCGCATTTTACGCGGATGGTCTGATTGCCTGCCGCGAGGGTACAGGGGAAGTAATACGAATTGTAGCGGGCGTCGTCGTTGGGGAGGGCGAGGGTCTGCTGTGCGCTAACGTTCGACTCGTTGCCGTTGGCGTCGACGGTGTAGACGGCTATTTTAGCATCAAAACGGGTGGGTTCGCCGAAACCGGAAGCCACCAGGGTGAGGGTGTATTCGCCGGCTGAGGGAACGTTGAACTGGTAATCGACGTACGAGCCGTTCTGGAAGCTGTTGATGTCGATGGGACGGGTTGAAAGGGTGCAGGTCGAGGGAACCATCGATACGGAGGAATGGTCGATGCAGTCGCCGGCATTCACGAAGCTGCCATCGGCGGTGTGCCATACGTTTTTGTCGTATGTGCCGAGCCATTTGTAGACTTTGCCGCGGTCGTTGATTGCCCAGCGTACCTTTGTCTTGTTGTTTTCGTCCTTGTAGTATTCGGGCTCATAGAGAAAATAGTTGGGGCAGACGTGCGAGCTGCTGGGGTTGGTGAAGTTGTGGCTTTTTTCGAAAGCCTGGAACCATGAGTAGCGGTAGAGGTATTCAGTCTTTTCGCACCATTTCACCATCTCGACCATCGCGGCCATCTGGGCCTCGGGGGCCACATAGATGGCGCCTGCTCCGCCGGGCCAGTTGCAGAACTCGGTGAGCCACAGCGGTTTGTGAAACTCGTTCCACAGGCGTGTGGCCGTGTCGGTGATATTGCCCATACCTCCGTAGGCGTGGAAGGCTATGTAGTCTACATTGTCAATGCCTGCCAGACGGATGAACTCACGCATCCATTTCACGGGGTCTGACCACTCTGACCACGACGAATTGTTGACGGCGGGCGATACCACCTGCAGCCCGAGCTCGTCGGCGACAGCCTTCACGCGCGGCCATACCTCGGCAGCCTCCTGCGGGGTCATGTGGGCCTGGTCGATGAAGTTGGGCTCGTTGAAGCCCAGGATGTATTTGGTCTTGGGGTGTGACCTGACATATTCACGGATTGCGTCCTCCGAGAAGTTGCCGTTCCAGGTCATGGGACAGAACTCCCAGGTGTCGTTGTCGGCCACCTCATTGTTGGCTCCGCTGTTGGGGCGTATGCTCCAGTTGTAGTACCAACTGACACCGTCGACGAGCTGGTCCATCTCGGCGCGGGTGGAGAAGTTGCCTTCGGCGAGACCACGTTTGAACGATGGTTCGGCTGAAGCTGTGGCGGCCAGTGAAAGGGCGGCCAGTGAGAGCAGAAGATATTTTTTCATTTGATTAATAAAGATGTCGTAGGTTGGAAGTTATGTCTCACTCTGTTACTTTGAACGTTACGGGCGTGCCGGATATTGCGTCGGGAGCTACCCAAAGCTGGAAATCGCCCGGCTCGACCTCGGTGCGGTTGTTCAGGGTGTAGAATGCGAGTGCTTCGGCGGGGAGGGTGAAGGTGACGGTGCGGGTCTCGCCCGGAGCGAGGGTCACTTTCTCGAAGCCTTTGAGTTCGCGGATCGGACGTGCCCGCGAGCCGATGAGATCACGGACGTAGAGCTGAACCACCTCGGCGCCTTCGCGCGAGCCCGTGTTGGTGACCGGACAGCTCACTGTGAGGGTGCCGTCGCGGTTGATTTCGGTTGCAGAGAGGGTGGGTACACCGTAGCTGAATGTGGTGTAGCTCAGGCCGTAACCGAAGGGGAAGGCAGGTTGGTCGCCGGCGTCGAGCCAGTAGGAGTCGCATCCGGTGGAAGTCTGTCCGGCCTCCAGTTCAATATCGTCGATGAGTACCTCGTTTTCTGTGTTGTGGGGGCGTCCGGTGGCCTTGCGGTTGTAGTAGTAAGGCTCCTGACCTACCATTTTCGAGAACGATACGGGGAGTTTGCCCGAGGGGTTCACCTTGCCCGAGAGGATGTTGGCTATAGCCGGTCCGCCCATCGTGCCGGGATGGAAATTGAAGAGGGTGGCGTCGGAGAGGTTAACTTCGTTTTCGATAGTCATGGGACGTCCGGCCATGAGCACCATCACCACCGGTTTGCCGGTGGCTTTGAGGGCGGCCATCATCTCCTTTTGGGCGCCGGGCAGCGAGATGTCGGCGCGTGAGTGTGCTTCGCCTGAGAGCATAGCCTCCTCGCCGCCGAAGAAGAGTATTACGTCGGCATCATTGGCTGCGGCCGTGGCTTTGGCGATTCCGTCGGCGTTCTTATCGCGCGAGTATGTGAGTCCCGGCTCGTATATTATGTTTTCAGCGCCGTAAAGCTCGCGCAGCGACTGCAGCGGGGTGACGGTGCGGTCCTTCTCCATATCGAAGCACCAGGTGCCGTTCTGGTCGTGGCGCGCGTCGGCCATCGGGCCGGTGACAAGAATTTTCTTGCCGGAGGCCAACGGCAGGATGCCGTTGTTCTTCAGCAGTATGGCCGATTCCTCGGCGGCTTTCTGTGCGGCGGCGAGGTTTTCGGGAGTGTAGAAGCGGTTGGCGGTCTTGATGTCGACGTAGGGATTCTCAAAGAGTCCGAGACGGAATTTCAGACGCAACACATTCTTTACGAGCTGGTCGATACGCGATTCGGAGATTACGCCATCCTCGACAAGTTTTTTAAGCTCCGAGTTGTAGCAGTTGTTCTCCATGTCCATGTCGACGCCGGCTTCAACGGCCTGCTGAGTGGCCTGACGGTGGTCTTTCGAGTAGCCGTGGTTGAGCATCTGGTCGATGGAACCCCAGTCGGAGACCAACAGGCCGTCCCATCCCCATTCGCCGCGCAGGATGTCGTTGAGCAGGTATTTGTTGCCCGATGAGGGCACTCCGTCGATGTCGTTGAACGAGCACATGAACGTGGCGGCTCCGGCATCGGCACCGGCCTTGAACGGTGGCAGCACTACATCGCGCAGCAGCCCCTCTGGAATCCATGTGGTGTTGTAGTCGCGTCCCCCTTCGGCGAAGCCGTAGCCGGCGAAATGCTTCACGCAGGCAGCCAAGGTGTTGGGGCGCGTCAGGTCATCGGTCTGATACCCTTCGACGGCGGCCACTCCCATCACTCCGGCCAGGTAGGGGTCTTCGCCGTAACCCTCGGCGATGCGGCCCCAGCGGGCGTCGCGGGCGATGTCGACCATCGGCGAGAAGGTCCAGCGCACACCGGTCGACGAAGCTTCGTCGGCGGATACGCGGCTGCCGTTACGCACTATCTCAGGGTTCCATGAGGCGGCCTGACCGATGGGCAGCGGGAATACGGTCTTGAAGCCGTGGATTACGTCGCGGGCTATCACTAAGGGGATGCCAAGGCGCGAATTTTCCACGGCCTCTTTCTGCAACTTGTTGACCACCACGGGGTCAACCTCGTTGAGGAGAGAACCGACCTGTCCGGCGGCTATCTGAGAGGCGCGATCGGGGGTGTAACCCACGCCGGTGTACTGTATGAGCTGACCGATCTTCTCGTCAAGGGTCATAAGTTTCAGCAGGGAGTCGACGCGCTGATCCACCGGGAGGCCGACAGTAGCCGTTGCGGCGGTACGGGGGGCTTTCGGCGCCGGTTTCTTCTTAGGGGCGGCGCTGCCCGATATTGCTAATGCGGCTGCGAGGCCTAATGCTATGATTTTCTTCACGGTTAAATGGTTTGAGGTTTTCAATCGTTTGATGCGAAGGCGCTTACCGGGGTGTCGGTATCGTCGTCGGCGAGTTTGGATTTGCCATTGTCAACAGTTCCGGCGCCTGAGATCATCTCCTCTTTCTGATAGAGGCGCACGTAATCCACCTCCATCGATGCGCTGTGGCCATTGTCGTCGTTGAGGGCTGTGATTTGGGCGGGGTCATGTATGCCGGTGAAATCGCCGCCCACAGCGAGATTGAAGAGTATGAAGTTGTGCTTGTTGAAGTAAGCACCTACGCCCTGCGGGTCGGAGATATCGTGCACCAGGTATGGTTCGGGGTCAGAGTCGGCATACATGGCGATCTGCTCGGGGGTCCATACCAGTCGCAGCGTGTGGAACTCGCCGTCCTGAAGGGTGGGGCGGTGACGGCTTACGCCGACCGACTGCTGATGGCTTGCGGCGTCGGGACCCCAGTGGAGGGCGCCGTTGAACAGGCGGTCGGGAATCTGCTCCTTCATGCCGTCGGCGTGTCCCATCTCGAGGATGTCGGTTTCGCCGCAGCGTGGCCAGCCTACTTCGCGGATATCGTTGCCCATGGCCCAGAATGCCGGCCAAAGACCACCGTCGGTGCGCGGCAGGCGTATCGACGCCTCGAGTATACCGTACAGGAAGGCGAATTTGCCCTGCGAGTTGATGCGGCCCGAGGTGAAGGCTTTCCCGTCATGTTCCTGACGGCGGGCGGTCAGTACGAGTTTGCCGTCGCGTACGGCCACATTCTCGGGCGAGTCGATATAGTATTCCAACTCATTGTTGCCGCAGCCCGAACCGTTGACCTCGACGTTCCACACCGAGCGGTCGAGCTCGGTGCCGTCGAATTCGTCGGCCCATACAAGTGTGTAACCCGGAAAGGCGGGCGATTCGGCGCGGCAGGCGCCGGAGGCCAATGCAAGCAGGCCGCAAAGCAGAGTTATTTTAAATTTTGGTATCATTTCTATGTCAATAAGGATTTAAGAGAGTGCAGGTTCTGGAAATATTTTCCGGAGGGGGGAGGACTGCAGACGCCCTGATTCTTATCCGGATGGCGAAGGTGCTGTCAGAGGATTATTTTGGTCACCTTCGAGCCCTGACGGCGGATGAAGATGCCGTTGGCGGGATGTGCTACGGGCCGTCCCTGCAGGTCAAAGTATTCGACCGGTGCCTGTGAGTCGCTGTCGTTTTCTACGTTGTCGATGGCAACCTCGGGCATTGTGTCGCCGGGGGCGAGTGTCAGTAGCTCGTCAGCGTCGTCGCCGAGCTGATATATCTTCACATAGTTCACATACATCGAGGCTTCGTGGTTGTTGTCGTCGTTGAGGGCAGTGATGCCGTCGGCGTTGTGGATTCCGGGGAAGTTGCCGCCGACAGCTAAGTTGAAGAGAATGAAGTTGGCTTTATGGAAGATATTCGTGGGGTTGTACCACCAGGCGTCGTCATTGGGGTCGCCGCCCGAATAATTGTTGATGTCCATGGCGTGGTATGGTTCCCGGTCGGGATATTTGTCGAGGTCGACATACATCTCTGAGCGTTGGGGCGTCCATACGATAGTGAGCAGATGGTATTCGCCGTCCTGGAGCGAGTAGTCGAGGGCCTTGGTGCCCACGTGGTGAGCCACGGCGTCCCATTTGCCGCGGGGTGCCCAGTGATAGGCGCCGTTGAAGTAGCGGTCGGAGCGGTCGGAGCCTTTCCAGCCGTCGGAGTGGCCCATCTCGATGATGTCGGTTTCGCCGCAGGCGGGCCATCCCACTTCGTTGTAGTCGTTGCCCATCATCCAGAATGCGGGCCACAGCCCCTTGTAGGTTTTGGGGAAGCGGATTGCGGCTTCCATCTTGCCGTGGGTGAAGGCTGTCTTGCCGCGTGAGATGATGCGGCCCGAGGTGAAGTGCTTGCCGCGGTAGTCTTCGCGGCGGGCGGTGAGTATCAGGCAGTGGTTGCCGTTGCCGTCGTCGCCAAGGCGTACGTTGTCGGCACGGTCGGTGTAGTACTGGAGTTCGTTGTTGCCGCCGCCGTCGCCATTGACTTCGATTGTCCAGCGGTTTTCGGTGTCGAGCTCATCGGCGTCAAAGAGGTCTTGCCATACAAGCTGATATCCGTTTGTTTCGCCCGAACCGAGCTGAGGATCCGCTGCATTTGCCATGGGGGTAATAGCCAGGGGCAGCGCAAGAAGTATAAGTTTATTCATGCTTTATTTTATCATAGGGTTAGCTATCGTAGGGTGGGGGGAGAGATTTTCAGAAAGGCAGGCCGCCGCTAAGCGACCTGCCCTGTTTCGCGGGGTTAAGAGGCTGTTTAAACAGCCGCTAAACCCGTGTGGGGAGTATCTCGTATTAGAGAACTACTTTCTGAGCCTTGTTGCCCTGAACCTTGATGAAGAGGCCTTCGGTGGGGTTGGCAACCTCTACACCCTGAAGGTTGAAGTACTTCACGGGAGCGTTGATGTCAGCTTCAACATCGTTGATGGCAGCATCGCTTGCGTTGAAGAAGAATACGTTGTTCAGCGAGATGTTGGTGCCGCTTACACCACCGGCGAGAAACGACATGATGTTGCCGTAGAATGAGCCGCTGAAATAAGTGAAGCTGGGGTAAAGCTTTTTGATGTCGCTGAATTTGATTTCAACGGTTTTCCAGTCTTCGGTGATGGCGCTACCTACCGAGGGATATACCTGACCGTTGTCGTTGAAGTCTGCACCGACGGCAATTTTGGCAGGAGATGCACCGACTGCTGAGCCGTCGCAGAGGATGAAAGCTGCCGAGGCGGGAGCTGTTGAGTTGGTGGCGTAGCTTGCGTGGAAGATGGTGTTTTCGTTGAAGGCAACCGATTCACCCGGTTCGTCAAAAGTAAAACCTGCGCCCGACCAACCTACATTGGTTACGTCAAGTGAAAGGTAGTCGAAGTCCATGTTTTCGTCATCCCAACCCGGGGCCGGAAGAGAAGAGATACCGCCTACGAAAGTTCCATCCCAGACATACAGGTGACGTGTTGAATTATTGTCACCGAATTCAACGATGGTGCTACCGCCGGCTTTGAGTTTTTCGGCTGTGTTCTCTGACATAAGGAGGCTGTAGTATGTGCCTTTACCGTATTTGGCGGCGAAAGCCTCCATGTTACCGTTTTCAACGTTGAAGTCCTGGGCGGTTGCTGCGAGGCCTACGAGAGCCATACCTGCAATAAGGGTAAATTTTTTCATTTTGAAAAGTTTTTAGGTGTGAATTGAAATTATGGATTTTTAAAATCTGTGCAATAAGAATGTGAATAAGGAGAGAGGTACGGAGTCGGTAGGGAATGTCAGTGCATCGGCTGCTGAGGAAAAAGCTTCGGGCGGCGGCGGATTCCAACCGCCCGAAGACTGAGGTTTTCTTCCGGAGAAGCGAATACCTGAATCTTGTTTTACGTTATCAATAGCCGGGGTTCTGCTCCATGGCGTTGAGGTGCAGCTCCTCGTAGGGGATAGGCATCAGCTCGCATTTGCCTTTGATGAAGTTGCCCATCTCGGCGCGGGCTGCGGCGCTCTCGCTGCGGCCATACGAGCCGTTGTCCTTGTCGAGTACGTCGTAGGCGATGCCCCAGCGTACCAGGTCAAACCAGCGGTGACCCTCCATACCGAGCTCCACGCGGCGCTCGTGGCGGATTGCCTTGCGGAGGCTTTCGGTATTGTCGCTGTAACCCAGGTAGTTGGGGAACTGCGGCAGGGCTGCCGGGTTGGCTGAGTTCTTGCGGGCGCGGGCACGCACTTCCTCAAGGGCCCATTTGGCATCGGTGAGCGACTTGCCCGATTCGAGGGCGGCTTCGGCGTAGAGCAGAAGGGCGTCGGCAGCGCGCATTACGATGTAGTTCTTGGGTGAGCGCGATGCGTGCTCCAGTACGGTATACTTGCCCTGGTCCCAGTCGTAGAAAGCGTTCTTGAGGTTGTAGTAGGGCGACCCCAGGTATGTTACCTCGGTGTTCTCGAGGTCCTCGGCGGGAGGTACGCCGATGGTGTAGTCGCGGCGGGCGTCGTCGGCCTCATATTCGTTGTAGAGGTCGCGGGTGGGGTGGTCCCAGCCCCAGCCGGCGTTGCTGCCCATGGTGGTGCCGCGCTGACGGCAGAGGATGGTGGTGAATGTGCCGCGGGTCGAGCCGAAGCCTACGCCGTAGTCCGAGGTTTCTTCGATGATGTACTGAATCTCGAATACTGATTCGGGACCGTTCTCCGAGGCTTCCATCCAGTTGTCGAAGTAGCGGGGGTTAAGGCTGTATTCACCTTTCTTGTACTGGTCGTCGACCCACTTCTTGCCCCAGATATAGGCTTCGTCGTAGTTGTGGTTGTAGAGGTATACCTTGCAGAGCATGGCCTGTGCGGCGCCTTTGGTGGCGCGGCCGAGGTCGGCCGAGGGGTATTTCGATTTGTTCCACAGGAGCGATTCGGCCATCTTCAGGTCAGAGATAATCTGGTCGTAGATTTCCTGCTCGGAGGCACGCTGCTGTTTCCACTTGTCCGACGATTCCACTACCTCGGTTACCAGGGGCACACCGCCGAAGAGGCGCACAAGCTGGAAGTAATAGAGGCCGCGGAGGAAGTATGCTTCGCCAAGGGCGCAGTTCTTGCGGTCCTCCGACATGGCGTCGTCGGGTTCGATGCGCTCTACTTCGCGCAGGGCGAGGTTGGCGCGGGCTATACCCTGGAATTTGGCGCGGTAGTAGTCGAGGACAATCTTGTTGGAGGGGTTCACCTTGTAGTTGTCGATGTCGTATGCATCGAGGCCGTCGGCCACGCCCTGGCCCCCCTTGAGGGCATCGTCGGAGGCGATGTCACCGAAGAACCACTCCGAGAAGTATGAGTCATTGAACTCCCATGCCAGGGGGACGTAGGCTGCGTTGATGGTCTGGATGGCCATTTCGCCTCCTACAAAATAGTCGGAAGGTGTATTTGTGCCGGGTGCCTGTTCGGTAAGCCAGTCGTTACACGAGGTCATCGACAGCAGGGCCACCGCAGCAATACCGAAATTCAATATCTTGGTTTTCATTGAGTTTTCTATGGTAAGCTTGATTAATAAGAGATGTTGACACCAACGAGGAATGAGCGGCTCTGGGGGTAGTTGCCGTTGTCGACACCGCCGTTGACTTCGGGGTCGAATCCTTTGTACTTGGTTGCGGTGAAGAGGTTGGAGCCCTGCAGGTAGATGCGGCAGTTATGGAAACCGGCTTTGGTGAGCCACTTTTCGGGGAGAGTGTAGCCGATCTGCAGGTTCTTCAGGCGCAGGTACGAACCGCTTTCGAGGAAGCGTGTCGAGGGGTACGAGGTGTTGAACGAGTTCTTCGGGTTGGGAAGTGAGCCTTCGGGGTTGTCGACGGTCCATACATCCTTCATCACGGGTGAGAGGACAGAGGTCATGCCGGTGCCTTCGAGGCGCGAGCGTTGTGCGTTGTAAATCTTGTTGCCTGCCACACCCTGGAAGAATATCTGGAGGTCGAAGTTCTTCCAGTAGGCGCCTAAGTTCAGGCCGTAGGTTACTTTGGGAATGGCTGTGCCTAACTCGGTGCGGTCGTTGTCGTCGATGCGGCCGTCGCCGTTGATGTCCTCATAGATTGCGTCGCCGGCGTGGAAGGGGATGTCGGCCGAGGTGTAGCTGTTGGGCTTGCCTGCGAAGAAGTCGAGGGCTTCCTGGTCGGTCTTGAATACGCCAAGGTATTTGTAACCCTTGAAGTAGTACAGGGGGTGACCCTCTTCGATGTACTGGATTTCGTTGACCGGATTGGCCGAACCGCCGTTGACGGCTGTAAGTTCGTTGCTGATGAACGAAATGTTGCCCGATACGGAGTAGGAGAAGTCTTTGCCTACCTGGTTGCGGTGCTCGAGGCTGAGCTCGATACCGGAGTTGCGTACGTTGCCGACGTTGGCCATCGGGGCCCAGCGGTTACCCACGTGTGCCGGAGCTGTCACGGTCATGAGCATATCGTTGGTCTTGCGGATGAAGCCGTCGATTGAACCGGTGAGTCGGTTGGAGAACATGCCGAAGTCGATACCGGCCGAGAACTGCTCGGTGTTTTCCCAGTGGCCTCCGTTGTTGACCCATGTGAGGATTGTGGCGCCCTGAACGAAGGTCTGGGGGTCGCCGAAGCCGTAGCCAAGGAAGTAAGGACCGGTGGCGTCGACCTTGAGGGTGAAGGCGGTGTTGCCGATGTTGTCGTTGCCTACCTTACCCCAACCGAAGCGCAGCTTCAGGTCGTTGAGCCAGTCGGCGCTCTTGAGGAAGTTTTCGCTCGACATACGCCAGGCCAGAGAGAACGAGGGGAAGTAGCCCCATGAGTTTTCGGGGAACTTTGACGAACCGTCGGCGCGGAAGTTGACCGTCGCCAGGTACTTGTCCATGTAGGCGTAGGTGACACGGCCCAGCCACGAGAAGCGGCGTGCACGGCTTACGCTGTCGGCGGGACGGCCGAAGTCGTCGGTTACCTGCGAGAGGTACCAGTTGCGTTCAACCGGATTGAGGATGGTCGAACCCGAGTTGCTGATGCCGTAGTATGAGTACTCCTCAACGGTCTGACCGGCCATTACCGAGAAGTTGTGGGGGCCGAATTCGCGGACGTAGGTGAGGATGTTGTCGACGTTCCAGTTATAGGTCTTGCCCATCGAGGAGGTCAGGAAGTTTTTGTCGCGTTTGTCGAAGGCTGATACCAGGTAGGCGTCGGAGTACGACTTGTCGGTCACAACGTTGTAGTCGAAGCCGTAGGTGGTCTTCCATGTGAGATACTTGATGGGGGTCAGCTCGATGAAGACGTTACCTACGAATCGCGAGTTGTTGCGCTTGGGATGAGAGTATTCGACCATCGAGAAGGGGTTGGTGACGTTCTTGTAGTTTGAGGAAGCTGCAATTTTGCCGCTCATGTCCTCGCCGAGACGGTTGACTGTGCCGTCGGGATAGTGGGTGGGATCCCACGGAGCCATGGCGAACGATGCAGCAAGTATACCGGCCTCGGGCTGCGACGAGTTGTCGCCCGATTCGAAGGCGTTCTTGGCTACGCCGGCCATGAACGAGATGTTTTCGCCGATCTTCATCCACGGGGTGGCTTTGTACGATGTGTTCAGACGTGCGGTGAAGCGCGAATAGTCAGAGCCGATAAGGGTACCCTCCTGCTTGAACCAGCTGCCCGACATCGAGTAGGTGAACTGGTCGGAACCGCCGTCGATCGACAGGTGGTAGTTCTGAATCATGCCCGTGCGGAACACTTCGTCCTGCCAGTCGGTGTCAAACGCTTCGTAGTTGATACCGGTGGGATTGGTCTCGGGGTCGTAGACGGTGGGGTAATAGTTGGAGTTCTTAAGGCCCGAGTAGATCTGGAGCCATTTGTTGAGGCCGTTGTTGGCGTAGTACTTCTTCGAGGCGTTGTTGCCGTTGATGGCTACATAGGTGTCGGCGAAGTCTTTGGCGTTCATCACGTCGAGTTTCTTGTGGCGCGATTCCCAGCCTACATACATATCGAATGTGATATTGGCGCGTTCGGCCTTCTTGCCCGACTTGGTGGTTACGAGGATTACGCCGTTGGCACCGCGGGCACCGTAGATGGCGGCCGACGAGGCGTCCTTGAGGATTTCGGTGCTCTGGATGTCGGCAGGCGACAGGAATGAGATGTCATCGACAATCACACCGTCGACTACATAAATAGGTGACGAACCGTTGATGGTGCCGACACCGCGGATACGTACCTCGGCTGATGCGCCCGGGCGGCCGGTCAACGAGTTGACGGTCACGCCGGCGGCTTGGCCCTGGAGGGCGTTGGCAAGCGATGCCGACGGGGTCTTCTGAAGTTTGTCGGAGGCTACCGAAGATACCGAACCGGTGAGGTCGCTCTTCTTTACGGTGCCGTAACCGATGGCTACCACTTCATCAAGTACGTTGGAGCCGCGCAGCTCTACGTTGATGTCGCCGGCACCCGTTACTTTGCGGATTTCAGTGTCGCAGCCTACAAATGAAAATTTGAGCGACTGCCCTACCTTGACGTCGATGGCGTATTTGCCGTCGATGTCGGTTGAGACTGCCACTGCGGGATTCTCCTTAACCTGCACTGTCGCGCCGATAAGGGGCTCGCCGTCTTCGTTCGAAGTCACGACACCCTTTACTCGCACACTCTGTGCAGCCATTGGAAGTGCCAATAGGAGCAAAAGCAAAAACAGGATTTGTTTTTTCATTGAGTGATTCAGGTATAAATAATGAGTGGTTTGTAATTGATTCGGTTTGGTTTCGGAGCCTTGGCGACTCCGTATAGGGTAGCGAAGCGGGTGCTTCGTCGCGGGAGCGGGAGAGAAAGACCTTTTGGCGCCGGTGGTTGCCTTTCCGACGTGCGGAGGTCTGCGGGAACATATTCAAGGATAATGCCTGAAAGAAGGAGCCGGGTAAAGACCGGGAGTGAGAGGTGCGGCTTAAGGTTTGGTTGCCGCCGGTCTTCGGGGGCCTGAAATCGTGTCTTCCTCTGAAGTGCTTTCTCAGGATTTCAGAAACGGAATCTTTAATAATAAACCTTAAAAATTGTACCTGGGGAATGTATTTGTAGTCTTTTTCTGTATCGTTCTTGTTAGGGAATCGCCCAATTATTATAAGGTGTCGGCCCCGGAGCCTGTCTGACGCCGTCGCCGACGCCTTATATATTATATTGGGGGGCTGAACTGGTCAGCTTTCCGGTTTTCTTCTCATGGTGAAGATTTTTGGTGAAAAGGAAATGTTTGATTTATTACTCTTTTTGCAATTTCTGTTTTTAGTAGTTGGGGCGATTGCCTGGGCAGCCGCCTTGAATTCCTCGGGGATGCCGTCGCGCTTTTGCGTGCGCTTGCCGCGCGGCGTTTGAAGCTGTCGGGCGGCGGACCTCGTTGAAATCCGATGCAAAATTACGATATGAAATCATACATGTCAATATTTTTTACTCACAAAAACTCAACATGACTAAATTTACAACTCAACATGACCTCTACGGGATATATTTAAACATCAGAAAATCAATAGCATAACAATTTTATGTTATAAAACATATATTCACTG
>CAMEPD010000055.1 GCA_945931475.1 uncultured Muribaculaceae bacterium
AAAGGCTACTCAGAACGCCCTCCAGCAGAAACGCGCTCAACTCAAAGATGGTGAGCAGAATGAATTCAACTACGACATCGTTCTTGGCAAAAAAATCGTAATATCAGCCGACGAGCACAATGGCCCGCTGTCTTTTATGAACGAAGTTACAATCACCAAAGGTACCGAAGCCGGCAAATATATCGTTACCGGTCTCTTCGCAGGTACAGGCGATGAAGAGTTCCCCATTACAGCCACAGCCAGCACATTAACCGCTGGCGAGAATGTTTACTATACTCTTAACCTCCCCGCCAATGGTCAAGCTACGGTTGTAAAATATGACAACAAAGAATACAAATTGTATGTGTATGCTTATGACGAAAAAGACAACACACCGTACATCTACGTCGACGAAGAGCTTCCCTTGCTAATCACTCAGGACGGTTCTCTCCTTAGTGCCTACCGCGGCATGGGTCTTTTCTCTAAGAATTCCGAAGGTAAATATTATGGCTTCGGCGTTCTCGATGATGAGTGGAATGTACCCAACGCTAAATTCAACTGCGATGAGTATGACTCAAACGGGACACCCGCTGCTGCAGAATATGACCTTTATTACACATTGAACCAGAACGTTCTTGCCGGCGACACCTACACTTTCTACAATGTATTCGGCTTGCCCAACCCCCTCGTACTCGGCGGTAAAGACACCACTTTGACCACCAAGGGTTCAAATATTGCATGGTCGAGCTCGACCTATGGTGATTTCTATTACACCAATAATGCTCAATCTTCGACAAGTGCAACCGCAACCCTCGATAAAGACGCCAAAAAAATCACCTTTGCCGGCACATTCGGAGCCGGAAACGCAACTATCGGTTGGGCAGCCGTGGCTGACAACTGCGTTATCACCCTCGACACCGAAGCAGCTATCAACGAGGTATCTGCTGACGAGTTCGACGCCAATGCACCTGTTGAATACTTCAACCTGCAGGGTATGCGCGTCAACAACCCCGAAGGCGGCATCTTCATCATGCGCCAGGGTAACAAGGTCGCCAAAGTAATCCGCTAATCGAACATAGCTATATAGATAATGACGGAGGTCGTGCCGGTGGCACGACCTCCTTTTTCGTTTCTCGTCCCACGGTTGTCGAAGTGTATCGTATCCGTCGGGCACCGTGCGCCTCGTAAGTCATTCCGAGAGAAAATCTGCCACATATAACCCACATACCTTTGACGGGGATGTGTCAGAACCCGGCACTTTGCTTTTCGAGCGCTGTTGCAGGGTCGCGGCTCAATGCTCTTAACTTAAGGATGTTTCAGGTAATTGTAGGGACATCGCTTCGCGATGTATACGTTGCAATTCTCTGATTCTCAACCGCTGACATCGCAAAGCGATGTCCCTACATTCTTTGTCGATTCTTAAGTTAAAAGCATTGTGCCACGGCCGTACAATTTGACACATCCGTCTGCATACGTATGGCATGGGAGGTAGTAGCCGGCGCTCGGCGAGCGCTCGGCTACTTCTGGTTCGTCGGCCGCAAGGATGACGTAATCAAATCGTCGGGCTACCGCATCGGCCCGTTCGAGGTCGAGAGCGCGTGCCTGACGCATCCGGCGGTGGTGGAGTGCGCCATCACGGCGGTGCCCGACCCGGTGCGCGGTCAGGTGGTCAAAGCCACCATTGTACTTGCCAAGGAGTATGTCAAGAACGCCGGCGACCAGCTCGTGAAGGAGATACAGAACCATGTGAAGCGCATCACCGCGCCCTACAAGTACCCGCGCATCGTGGAGTTCGTGAAAGAGATACCCAAGACCATCTCGGGGAAGATACGCCATGTGGCCATCCGCCAGGCCGATTCCAAAGCCTCGTAAGCCCTTACCACCGATGCCCCATGCCGGGATTGCAACGAAACCGGTTTGAAAATAATTGTCGGAATACCAAATATTTTGCCTACCTTTGTGGCAGAATTGTCACGATAACATCATCAGAAAACCGACCGAGATGAAAAAGCACATTTTATCATGCGCGGCAGCGGCGCTGCTGACACTTACGGCATGCGGCAACAAGGATGGCAAACCTGCCGACGGCGAATCATGGGGCTCCGAAAAGGAGGTAGTCACCGAGCAGCCGGCAGGCCCCAGCGCCGAGGAGACTACTGCCGCATCGGTAGCCGAAACAGCCTCGGCCAACCCGGCTGCCGAGGAGGACACCCTGACGGCCGATACGGCTGAGAATCCCGCAGCCGAGAGCGACCCGGCGGCCATCGACAAGCTGATTTCCGACTTCGAAAAGGGCATCACACACTGTGAAGGGCTGCTCAAAGGGCTCAACAACAACGACCCCACCGCGATGATGGAGTTTGCAGCGACTTCGGCCGAACTGACCGACATAGGGCGCCGACTCGAAGCGAGCACTGCCGCCATGACCCCCGCGCAGCAGAACCGTTTCAAGCGCCTTCTCGCCAAGGCCGACAACCTCGCCGCCAAACTCAAGAAGTAGGCCGCCCCTACTTCATAAGCCGCGACACCACAGCCTCACGGAGGATGGGGCTGATAGCTATGGCCGTGTCGCCGATATAAATGTCGTTGCTGTCGAACGAACCGACGGCGGCGACATTCACTATATACGACTTGTTGACGCGCACGAAGCGGTCGGCCGCGCGGTTGAGCCAGTTAAGTGAGGCGGCGAGGTTGCCCCACCGCATGGCCATGAGGTCGGATACGGCCAGGTTGTCGCGTGCGGCGAACAGCCGCCACGAAGCGACAAAAGGGACAGCGCCCCCGGCAGAAGACGGCAGAATGACCGGAAGTCTGCGAAAATATCGATAAAATGTTTGCAATTTCGGCCAATATGAAGTAATTTTACACTCTCCAAGAGAAAATCAGCACATTAACGCAAACAATTCGTCAATAACATGAATCTGAAACCTTTACTGTTAAGTCTGCTCGGAGGAGCGCTGACGGCGACATCGGCCCTTGGCACGCAGACGGCCAAAGTGTCGTTCGACACCGCCAAGAAACACCCGGCCCCGGCCCGCATCGCTGCGGCACCCCCGGTAGTCCCGGCCAAAACCGCCTACGCATGGTCGACACGCGACCGTTCGGGCGCCGTGCCAAACGGCATTGTGTCGTTCAGCCTCGATAATCCCGGCAGCCTCACTTCGGTACACCCGTTAGCCAACCTTGCCTACGCCGGATGCTTCGGCGACGGCAAATACTACTTCGACCGCTACCGCACCTACACCGAGAACGGCCAGTCGACATGGGCCCACATCGCCCTGTCGACCGTCGACATCAATACCGGCGCCGTCGCCGACCTCACCGACTGGTCTGACGAGTATTTCGTAATCAACGACATGGCCTACGACTACACCACGGGCCGCATCATGGCCATGTGCCGCACTTTCTACATCGACGACTTCCTCGCCGACCTGTCATTTGAATACAGCGCGCTGATGGCCATCAATCCCACCACGGGCGTAATGACCGAGGTCAAGCAGTTCATCGACTGGGAGCACGGCGCCCTCACCAATCCCACATACTACACGCTGGCCTGCGACATGAACGGCACGCTCTACTCGGTTGACCAGAACTCGAACCTTGTGCGCTTCGACGCAGACAACGACTACGCCGCCGAGGTAATCGGGCGCACGGGCGTGAACCCGTCGCACACCACACAGTCGATGGAGTTTGACCACACCACCGGCACCCTCTACTGGTGCGCCGACTTCTCGAGCGAGGTGGCTCAGCTGCTTGTGGTAGACACCAACTCGGGCCTGGCCCGCGCGGTGGGCGAAACCGGCACCGACTCGCATCTCGTGGGGCTCTACATACCGTTTGCCATCCCCTCGGGAGCCGCACCGGCCGCTGTGAGCGAACTGAAAGCCACGCCCGACGCTTCGGGCGCCACGGCCGTCACCCTCAGCTGGAAGAACCCCTCAAAGAGCTACGGGGGCGCCAATCTGCCGTCTATCACCTCCGTAAAAATCACGCGCAACGGCGCCGACGCCGCCACCGTGAGCGGCACACCGGGCCAGGAGATGACCTGGAGCGACGCTCCGGCCGAACCGGGTCTGTACACCTACACCGTCACAGCCACAAACTCGGCCGGCGACGGCATGGCTTCGGGCGTGAACTGCTGGGCCGGAAAGGACCTGCCGATGGCCGTCACAGACCTCGGTATCGGCCGCACCAACGAGGGATACGCCCTGCTCCAGTGGGTTGAGCCAACCGAGGGCATCCACGCCGGTGTGCTTGACGTGGCATCGCTCGGCTACAAGATCGTACGCTTCCCCGACGGTGCCACCGTAGCCGAAGACGCCCGCGGCACATCGTTCACCGACAACACCGTACCCGGCACCGGACGCTACTATTACACCGTGGAATCGCACACGGCCCAGGGCACCGGCGAGATGGCGAAATCCGTCGAGATTGCTCTCGGCTCGGCCATCGAAGAATTCCCCTGGAACACGCTTTTCGCCGACCAGAGCGAATTTGACCTCTGGACGGTGGTCAACTGCAACGGCGGCTCGACATGGAAGTGGAAAGCCCGCACCGTAGCCTCGACCGGATACGACCATCAGGCTATGTATGAGTATGACAATCAGAACGACGGCGACGATTACCTCGTATCGCCCGACCTCTACCTGAAGAAGGGCGCGCGCTATCAGCTGAAATTCGCCTACGCCGGTGCCAACGAATACCACACCGAGAAGATGGAGGTAACTTTCGGCCATGGCAAGACCGCCGAGGCGCAAAACGATGTGCTCAAGTCACTTACGATGACCGACGGCACCTTCCGCTTCTGCACCCTCGACCTCCCCGAGGTCGAGGAGACCGGCTACTATAACTTCGCGTTCCACGCCATCTCGGAAAAGGGCAATTTCAACCTCTACGTCACCGACGTCACCGTCACACAGACCCAGGCCACGCCCGACGACCCTGATACCGATATACTCGCATCGCCCCGCGACCTGCGCGCCGACGTCGACAACCACCACGGCATCGTCACACTGACCTGGAACGAATCGTCTGAGTCAAAGGATATTACAGAAAATATCTCGGAGGATTTCGAGGACATCACCCGTTGGGAAATCAACCCCGCCGGGAAATACGGCTGGAGCTACGTCGACCGCGACGGTGGCATACCCTACGTGGCCGACTGGATTGACATCCCCAACGACCGCGTCCCCCTGGCCGCCATGATTTTAGCGCCCTACGAGCTCCCCTCCGACATCAACTCGCCCAACCCGCCCCACTCCGGCAACCAGTACCTGCTGTTCAAGAGCAACTTCAGCGCCGGCGACGGCAGCCGCCCGGCACCCGCTCCCGACGACTGGTTCATCTCGCCCAAGCTGAATTTCGGCAAGGAGTTCATCTTCAGCTTCTGGTGCAAAGCCGACCCCGATGTGGAGGACACCACCGGCGACCCCTGGAACAAGGAATCGTTCCACGTAGGTTACAGCCTCACAGGCAATGCCCCCGAGGACTTCATATTCCTTACCGACGAGCCTGAAACCGTGCGCACCGCCGCCGACGAATGGACCCGCAAGGAGTACTCCATCCCGGCCGATGCCAAGTACGTATGCATCCACTACTGCACCCCATCGCAGGGCTACTGGTTCATGGTCGATGACCTGTTCATCGGTACCAACGACGCCCCGGCTGCAGCTCCCCGCAAAGCCGTTGAACTTCAGCACTTCGACGTCTATGTCGACGACAAGAAGGTAGCCTCGACCGTCGAGACCACCCACAAGCTGATGGGCCTCACCAACGGCTCGCATATAGCCAAAGTAGTAGCCGTGTACGACAAGGGCGAATCAGCCGCCACCGCCGTGGCATTCACTACCGCCGTTTCGGGTGTGGAAAGCGTTGACGCCCAGGTTATCAGCGTCTACCCCAACCCGGCCGTCGACGTAGTGAACTTCGGTACCGCCGTTGAGCACGCCACGCTCTACAACCTCGCCGGCACCGCAGTCGCCGAAAACCGCGGCGCAGCCTCCATGCCGGTAAGCCACCTTACCCCCGGCCTCTACCTGCTGCGCCTCGAGAACGCCGGAGCCGTCACCACCGTGCGCCTCATGATCAAGTAACGCCAACCCCCGGCTTCGCAGCCGTAGAAACCATATAAAATCAGGGCGCTGTGTCGCGATTCACCTCCGACACAGCGCCCTGAGTATTTTCTCTCGTAACCTGTTTACTTGACGGGATAGCCCACCGGATTGTTGATTACCGGGATAGAGCCCTCCTCCAGTTTGAGGAGCTTGGACAGGGCGGCACTGTCCATCGAGGCACGCGGCACGGTTACAAGGCCGTTTGCCGCGCAGAAAAGCATAATGTTCTGCGAAACGATACCCGCGTCGACGGCACCCATCATCATCGAAGCCTTGGCGTCAGGCACCCCGAAACGCGACGGAGTCGACACCATCACCAGAGTCACCGGCGGAATGGGAAAATCCTCCTGACCGCCGCGGATGAGCTCGCGGTGGTCGCCCTCGGCCACCAAAACAAGCTCCGACTCAGCCGGCTTGTAGAGGTATGCGCCCTCCTTGAGGAGCACATAGATGTCGACATCCTCCTTGTTCAGAGCCGTAGCTGCCGTGTGATGTCCGTCGGGACGGTTCACCCCGTCGGCAGCCCACAGAAGGTCCGACAAATCGGCAGGCGACAGAGGTTCGTCGGCATATTCGCGCACGGAACGACGGTCCTGAAGCGCCTGCATCAGGCTCGAGCCGCGGTTCAGATTCCGCTCATTGAGTTTGATTACCTGCGGCGCCTGAGCGTTGGCACCCGTAAAAATTGTTGCCATAATCAAAAATAAAATAAGTTTCTTCATAATAACGGCAAGAAGAATTAAATGGTTTGCTTGAGCGATTGGACAAAGTTAACGATTTATGACAAACAATTCACATACCCGGGAGGTTGTTTTAAAACAACCCCCAAAAACAAGGAGAAATTATGATTACCGATAAAATTAAATTCAAACCGGGATTTGCCAGAGAAGACGCGCCCACGTACAGTTACGCCGAAGTCGAAGCCAAAGGCCTGACAGCGGCAAGCCTCTGGCGCAACCTCTGCAACATCTCGGTGTGGCCCCGCCTAAACCCCACGATTGTTGATATCCAGCCGCTCGACACATCTGACAACGACCCGCACCTTTTCGACAAGATGCAGTTTTACTACGACCTGGCCGACGGCAAGCGCGTGATGGCACAGGTAATCTTTTACCGGAGTCCGAAAGATGACCGCCCCGGACGTCTCGCCTATCAGGGTACCATTCTTGACGGCGACAAAGAAATCGACCGGATAGTCATGGAATTCGTAGTAGGCGTACCCGACACCGACAGCGCCGTTGCCGTCCAGGCCGCCCTTTCCGCCACCGGTGCCACCCCCTCGGCCCCCGTCCGCGCCCTCGGCGACACCCTGGCTCCCACCCTCACTCACCTCATCCACTGGGCCGAGCGCCACGCCTGATTTCCAACCTCTATCTGCCACCAATGCTTTACGATAAAAAAATCTCGCGAGTGAATCGCGAGATTTTTTTTGTTAACGATGCGTGTTTCGGTAGATTGCATTTTGTTGGTGGCGATAAAATATTTACTGCATAAATACTTCCTCGCTTTCTAATATTATGGGTGAAACGTCGACGTCTCTTAAAAAGACATAGGGCTTGTCATAGTGGAAGTAAGGTGCGCGTTTTACATTATTGCAATTGCCATCTTCCATTATACGGATTGTATCTTCTATTAAATCAAAACCTACATGAGCCATTACTCCGGCGTAGGCCATGTGTCGTATGTTGACTTCAGTAACTTTCAGATTACCTTCCTTATCCTCCTTTAAATCGAATGAAAGTATGCCATGCGCCGGCACATGAAGTTTATTGCATAGATATTTTATGCAGCTGTCACAGAATTCATTAATGCGATCTTCATTCAGAAATCGGCCGAATGCTGTATTTCCAGTTACTTTTGAGGGTGCCGTATTTGCCATTACATATTCGGCACATTCAAGTGCCGCGCCTTTGATATATTCGTTATTGTAATAGAGCATTTCATTGGCGAGATGGCGCCCTGTAAGAAATTCGCTGACAGTAAATTCGGATATATCCCGATTGATGAAAAGCCAGCTTTTGTAGCTGCTTAAATCCTCTAATTTCAATGAGCCGAGACCTCCGGTACCTTCGGTAGCTCTAATCCAACAAGGAAAACCGATGGATTTTTCAACTTCATCATATCGTGGACTATCTTGTGTAACCTTGATGGTTTTGGGTATAAAATCCGTACCTTCAAGGAGTTCTGCCATAATGGATTTATCACGGAGTGATTCCGAAAGGACTTTACATCCCATGAAGACCGGGCAAGGATATTTTCCGTTATTTTCGTAATATTCCCCCCATTTCACAATTTCGCTTTCAGGCTGAACAAAAGCATAGTCGATTCCTTTATCGACTATTAATTTTTCGAGAAAGGGGAAATATTCCGGTGAATCGCAACGCGGACAAACGAAATGTTCGTCAACAAGTCCATCCATGAAGAATCCGATGGCCTTTTTGTTAGCATCGATTCCGATGATATGATAGTCGGGATGATTTTCTCGTATTATTCCGGTAATAGACCGTGGTGTAAGCCCACCTATACCGGTTACCAATACAGTTTTCATTTTATCGTAATATTTTCAGTATGGATTTTATTAATTTCACACGACAGATTGCCCAACGTTTTTTGATTTTATATTTGTAGCCGACATACGAGTCGAACACCGGCACAAGCAATTTTTTCTGACGGTGTTTTCTGAAGTATGTAGTATATGATTCGATGTCAGAAACAGGCAGCTGTAAATAATCTCCGATTTGTACGGTTTTTTCGAAGCTTATCGGTTTATCACAATCAGTTTTGAAGCAAAGTACTTCAGAATGATTGTTATCGACCCTCAATCCTATTGTGTGTCTGGCTTTTGGGGGATAGTTAAGTTTTCCGTTGAAATATATGCCTGAAGGGAGGTAAAAATTACCCAGACAATAGGCTATCGGTCGGGATTTATATTCTTCTACACATTGTGTCACATGAGAATGACTCCCGATAACGCCACAGACGCCGGCATCGATTAAATCATGAGATAGCTTGATGTGCATCGGGAAGGGAAGTAGTTCCAAATCATAATTCCAATGCATAAAGCAATATGTCTTCCTCTGTGGATTCGATATGATATATGCTTTAACCGTTGCCATGAAATCGGCATATTTGCAGTCAACTATTTTTTCGTCATTGACCCGGTTGGGATTTGTTGCGGTATACAAATTCCAGCAATGTCCGAAAAATGCATATTTTTCATTTTCATCCTCAAATTCGTATGGCGATATCTCCCTGTCAGTACCAACAAGCCCAAATACACCTATACCTTGTTTTTCCAAGAATTCTTTTGTCTGTAAAATTTTTTCGGGATAATCATATATATGGTTATTCGCCATAGACACAATTACTTTTTTTGCTCTTTTCTTCAGTGTGTCAAGAACTTTCTCGTGATTATAAAGGGTATCGGGCCTTATAGGGCTGCCAAACAGCATCAGGGCTTCAAGATTCAATACTACTACCTGATTGTCAATAATATCCAAATTATCAACCGCTGTATTGAATTCTGAAATCTTTTCTGGCGGACATGCCAAATCGCCAAGAAATATCATTTTGAAGAATTAAGTTAATTTTGAACAGTTACTTATTCATCGAGTTAACGATATAGCGTCTTTTCCCGGAGGCCAATACCGGAATTTCATTGCATTCTTCAACCGTTATCCCGGCATCTGTGCCAACAATATTTTTTATGCCGGAAACAAGTAGTTCATGATCGCATTTACCTGATAAATTTACTCTGATACGATAAGCTGCTTTGTCTTGCTGAATGAATTGGTATTGTTTAATGGTATTATTGAACCTCCACATAAAATTCGTTATCGAGTGGGGAGAGATAATATTTCCTTTGGTGTCAAAAATCATGTCTACCCTTCGTCCTCCGAACTTTCCGATCGCTTGTCTGCGTGTCCCCTTCACGCTAATATTCTGCCATGCCCCGACGTCACCGGTATCATATCGTACCATAGGCATGGCCATATTATATAGGTCGGTTATGACAATGCGTCCAATTTCACCCTGAGAAGCAGGTTTATCGGAATCAAATTTTAGAATTTCTATATAATAGTTGGCTCGATTAGGGATAAAGACATTGTTCTCGATTCCATCTTGTCCGATAAATCCATTTTCTTCATTTGCGTAACGTGATAAGACTTTGCAATTGAAAGCTTCACTAAGGATTTCTCTTGTGGAATCCTTCAACATTTCGGAGCCTGATATTATTCCGTAAACATTACATTCACAGGCTTCTTTGGTTCCGTGTTTCTCAAAATATCTGCAAAAAGCATCTAATGTTGAGGCATAACTCAAAATCATGGCACCTCCGTTTTTTGAAAGCTTTCGGATTTGTCTGATTTTAGTTCTGATTCCATCATCGCTCAAGTCACGACAGTCGATAAGCGAGATATTTTGCATGAATTGCTGTAAACGGGATTTTTTTACTTCGTTAGCCACAGAGCGGAAGTAGATAATTTTACGCCCTATTTCATAACCGATTTCACCATTATAAAACAGCACTTCGGCGTTCACATGACGCTTTTTATCATGATTTTGCCAGTTAACGAAAGGAGTTCCCGTAGAGCCGCTTGTGGCCATGGGTATAAGGCTTTCATGTTTAAAGGCATCTGAAAGATACCGGTCTCCACCATTCTTCAGAGTCATTTTATTTATGACAGGCCATTGAGTCAGAGGGTTTTCTTGTTCAAGCAATGGAGCCAATCTGTTATATGCCGGAACTGTCTGTACACAATGCGTAAGCAATTCTCTGATTTTCTCTTTATGGTAAGACAATATCTCATCCCCGGAAACGCTATTGTTTCCCTCGATGTGTTTCAGAAGTTTAAAATATTTAGATATCTTTCCGCCTCTGTACCGGTCAATAGCCCAAAATGCTTTATTCCTTAAAATTTCCAGCAGTGTCATTATTGCTGATTCAATGGTTCGATGGTAATGTAATATCCGGCGCGGTCGGCGCTTTTCAATACAGGTGAGTCTGTTAATGGTTTGATGTCGCTGTGGCGCCAGATTTTTTCCGGGTTAATGGCTTTGATTTCATTAAATTTTGCAAGGTCAGAAGCAGTGATGATATAGTTGTTTCTGGCAATCATCGGGGTCCTTATTTTATCAAAAACAGGGGCTTTCCCGCAACAGATATTGATTACCATTCCCAGAAAATCGTATCCCGACGACAAAGGTACAAGGTCTGTGCCTATGCAGTCGCCCCCCATACGGGTGGCAATTTCCATGAACAGAATACGGCCGTCGGGGGTTATACGGAATTCGGGATGGATAGCTCCATATTGAATATCAAGCGATTTGAAAGCCTTAAAGAGTGTAGCGCGGATTTTATTCATCCATTCTTCCGACAGCCGCGCTGGCTGCCGATGGCCCGTTTCTACAAAGTGCGGCGCGCCGGTTGTAAACTTCTCAGTAACGGCTAAAAGGTGATATTCTCCGTTGTAGGCAATACTTTCACCACTGTATTCCTGTCCTTCTATAAATTCCTCCAAAATCGCCTCGCCTGTCTTTGACCATCCCATGGCATACTCTACTCCTTGGCTCAGATTGGCAGGCTTGTCAATTTTAAAGACTCCTCGGCTTGAACTGAGGTCGCAGGGCTTGATGATAAGAGGGTATGAAAAGTCTGCGGTGGCTTCGATAATCTCATCCAAAGGCTGCCCTTTCTTAACAAGGGTGAAGTTAGGGCTATCAATTCCACCCTCCTTCATTGCCTTACGCATCAGGTATTTATTGGTGGTCATATTCTCGGTGGCTTCAGAGTTGCAGGGGATTCCTAACCTACGGAGCAGAAAATTCATGGGGTGCATGGCAAGTTCCGAACATACCGAGGCCACTCCACAAGGATTGAGTTTCCGGCATTCCTGCCACAGCAAATCATAATCAAGAATATTTACCGGATGGTATACATCGGCTGTCTTTTCACCAATCTCACCATGCGGCCATCCGAAAACATGAGTTTCATAACCAAGTTCCTTCGCACGGAGAATAAGAGGATTCTGATACTCGTTGGTACCAAGTATCATTAACCTGTTGTTAGCCATTATATTTAATTTGAGAAATATGAATCAACAATAACTGCGACTTTATTCATGTCGGCTGCTTCATATCGCTGGTCAACATGAAAGCACAATATTCGGTCGTAAATTCTTCGGCTATCCTTATCTATAATGTTTTCAAGCGCATCAGGACACTTCCATATTATTGTCGGATAGACATTATGAGATGCCATATACCTCTGAAACTCAGCTCGTTTATCGTCGATGTAGACAGGGAGCAGGAACGGCACATCATCTGTCAGAGCCTCCTTGAAGATTAGCTGAACTTCAGAGTGTCTCGACAACCGTCGGGCAAGGAGGTTGTAGTTATTTCTACGCCGATTGGCAAATTCCTTTAAATTCAGTGCGGTCAATGCTGACAGTGAATAACTTGATATACTGTGAGGTAATGTTCGGGAGTCAAGCAGATTTTCGGCATCCGCAAAGAATCGCATAAATTCGCATTTGTTGCCATCCCCGGTAGCAAAATACCGATTTTTGGCACGCATCGCTTTTATTTTTGCGTCGGCCAAAGCAGAATCTTGTGTAAGTTCAGAAATGTGCATCCCTTTTATAAATGCTCCATCGGGGATAGGTAGCCATTTTCGGATGCTCCCTATGGTATAATCCGCCGCAATAGCCTTGAAATCCGAAAACATGGTCTGAGTTTTATCCTCTATTACGATTATTCCCCGTGCTTTGCAGCTTTCAAGAATATTTGATGCGCTCCCCACTGTATTGAATCCGAAATATCCATGTACAAGAATAATATCCGGACGAAAATCATTGACCAATGATGAGAATACATCTATATCTATTTGCAGATTTTCATTAAGGGAATATCCTTTGACGTCATAACCGGCAGTCAGAAATGGGTCGATAACGCTGTGACACGTAAAAGAGGGCACAAGAGCGCGGTGATGCTGTCCCCCGATTTTGTCAAGAATCAATTTTATCGCACTTCGACATGTTGACAAAAGCGTGACATTACTGCTATCCGCAATAAACTTTAATCTCAAGGTATAATCTTCAGCAGGGCAGAAATCATCTGCATACCAAGTGCTGCCGACTTCCCAGTTGAAGCCTTTCAATGTTTCTTGTATTCAGCCAGTATATGGTTTACAAGCTCCACCTTTTCAGGCTGCTGTACCTGGCGTATGATATGCAAGCCGCCCTCATCTGTAACGGAAGGAGTTCCGATGTCGTCCTCAGCCGCAACCTTGAAGAAAGTACGCCACAGTATCTTTACATCGTTTGTAAATGACAGAGTGTCGACATACTGCACATCATAGGCAAAGCGTTCTTTCCAACGACACAAGGCACGACCATTGATCTGGGCCAAACCTGTTATACCGCCGCGTACACTATGGCGACGTTCCTCCTCACGGGTATAATAAGGCAGGTAAATCGGGTACAGTGGTCGCGGACCTATCAATGACATATCCCCTTTGAGTACATTGAATAGCTCGGGAAGCTCATCGAGACTGCTGCGGCGAAGAAAATCACCAAATTTGGTAAATCTTTCAGTATCAGGGAGTAACTCGCCATCCTCACCACGGGTATCAGTCATGGTACGGAATTTTATCATCATGAACGGCTTGTCATTTTTGCCGATTCTGAGTTGCCGGAAAAAGACAGGTGAACCCAGTTTGACCCTTACCAGAACATATAACACCAGTAAAACCGGCGACAGGCATATAAGTCCGGTTAAACTAAGAGTGACGTCAAAGATACGTTTGAAATATCGTTTATACATCAGAGTTGATTAAAAATCTCTTGGTAGAAATCCATCAGGCAGCGGCGCACGTACGACTGCTCGTAGCGCGAGGCGACCAGGGGACGTGCTTCGGAGGAGAGGCGGCGGCAGAGTGCCGGGTCGGCGGCGAAGCGTCGCATGGCGCTCAGGAGGGCGTCGGGGTCGCGAGGGGGGATGATGATGCCGTTGCGGTTGTCGATGATTATCTCGC
>CAMEPD010000056.1 GCA_945931475.1 uncultured Muribaculaceae bacterium
ATCAGCAGTTGAGCCATGCTTTTGTGCTGTCCTCAATTTTTATCGGACAGCAATAGTTCTTTTTATCCCCCGTATTGAAGGTTGTGGGCAGAGCGAGATACCTCCCGCTTTCGCTGCCTATAACTGAGGTGGTTAAGGCTAAAGCGAAGCCTTAGCTGGTGCTGAAACAGCAGTACGGCGCGCGTAAACTCGTCACAAAATCGGTCAATCCGCGCTATAAGGAGTTCGGCCACGGCAGTTATACCCTCAAGGCGGTGCCTGGTGTACCACGCTTATTCAACAATAAAGTGGTCAATCCCCTGATTCCCAATCATCACCGCACCGTAAAGGCCGAAGGACTCCCCAGCGGTTGCCTCCTCTTCGAAAGCTTTGAGGAGGCCGACCTCGACAACGCCGCATGGCTTCCCGAAGGCTGGACACTCCGGTCGAACGGCGTAGACGGCGAAAATAACGCCGACACATAGTGCCCTATCGGTGCCGATGAGGCCGCATTGGCCGGTTTTCCCATTTCCGATGGTGACGAGGCCATCGTCAACCACAATGAAGCCGTGGAGATTGTCCTTGACCAGTTCCACGACAGCGCCGATGTTGCCGTCGAGGCTCCCGAATGGGTTGAGGCTACCGTCACCGGACGTTACGGTCAGGCAAAGCTTTCGGTCAAGGCCGTTGCAGCAGCCGAAGCCGACCGCGAAGGTGTCATCACCCTGACGGCTCCCGGCGTGAAGAAGCAGATTAACGTCAAGCAGTTGTTCTCGGGCATCGAAGAGGTCACCGCACCTTCCGACGCTCCGGTCAAGGCGGTTTACACCCTTACGGGCCAGCGTGTCAGCGCCTCGGCTCTTACTCCCGGTGTCTATGTGGTAACCCGCGCCGACGGCACAGCCGCTATGCTCTTTGTAAAGTAAAATCCCCCATTGCCTCATAAAAATGGAGATGGGCCCAAAAGGCTCAGCCCCATTTTTTTGTGGCCGGCTGCCGGGGAGATGGATCTTATGTATCGTATGTGTCGTATGTATCGTATGTGCCTGCGCATAAGATACATACGACACATACGATACAGTGTGTCAGGGGAGCGTCACTTCGACCATCAGCCGTTGATAGAAGGTGAATTTTGAGTCGGCACAGTGGAAATCGAGCGATGCCCGCAACTTTACGTAGCGGTTGCGGTAGATGTCGGCGTAAACGTCTGTGCGGCTGTAGGTTTTAGCCTGATAGAAGGGGTCGCCCTGATACAGGTCGTAGCGGAAGGGGATGTATGACGGCATCTGGCGCCCTCCGGCGTAGAAGGTCTCCCTCACGCCGAGCCAGCGCCACTGCGCCGCCCCCTCAATCCACACTCCCGCCGGCACTTTCCAGTTGTTGCCCGAAGCGCGGTTGCGCTCGAAGGTGACGAGCGGACCGGCACGCACTATCAGCGAGTCGAGCACCGTGCGTCCCTGCAGGTTCACACCCACGTACGGGTCGGCCACAAAGTTGTCGACGATGTGCTGGTCTGAGGGAGCGTCCTCCTGGAGTGCGAAATGGTTCATCATCAGGTAGCCGCCGATGAACAGAGGGTTGCCGGCGCGCGGGTGCCACCGTCCGTGGAACACTAAGTTGAATGCTTCGCGCTGCTCGCGGGTCTGCATTCCGCGCCAGTCGACGTAGAAATCGGCGAACCCTCGCGAGCCGCGGTACTGCACCAGAGCGCCGCGGATGTTGCGCTGCGAATAGGCCAGCGAGTCGCTCCAGAGGAACCCGGGCATCTCCTCGCGAAGCTGCGTGCGCGGAAACATACCCATCGAGAAGCTCCACGGCGAGCCGGCGGCTGCCCCGTCGTGACGGTAGTAAAGGGTAGGGGAGATGCGGTGGCCGTGCCATTCGCAGCCGATGGGCTGATGCCACACCACGCCGCCGGCTATGCGGTCGCTTTCGGTGAATTTCAGCCCTACTTCCGGAGCTAAGTTGGTGAAAAAGAATGTTTTGGTGGCTGTGAAGTGGTTGTCGCCCTCGCGGTTGTCGAACACCGACGAGAAGTCTACCGACCACGTCGGCTCGATGCCCCGGGCGCACAGCGGGCTGAGCATCAGCACGATGGCGCAGGCAATGCTGTATAATTTTCCGTGTGTCATCTGTTATTAAACACCCTCTTATACCAGGCGCTGCGATGATTCGGGCAGGTTGGGGTGGTTGATGTGTTGCCCGGGTTTGCGCATTTTCAGTTTCAGCTGGTCGAAGCCCTTGCCGTAGACGCCGTTGACCTGTGCCTGTGTGATAAATGCGTCTTTGTCAATGGATTTGATGATGCGGAATATGGTTACCGATTCGATTTTGCGACACATTACCAACAGCACCTTCACCTCCTTTTTCGAGTACCACCCCATGCCGCTGAGCACGGTGCATCCGCGCTGGGCCTCGTTGTTAATGGCGGTGGCTATCTCCTCCCATTTCTCAGAGAAGATGGTGAACTGCACGGCCATGCGGTTGGTGTTAATCATCTGGTCGGCCACGAAGGGGATGATGAACAGGGTCAGCAGACCGTAGACCAGCGGCGGCACTGCTTCGTCGAACTTGAAATTCGGGAAAAAGATGAATTTCAGAATCACCGACGACGAGATTACCGAGAGGTCGAAGTAGACCATGGCGCGTCCGATTGACACGTTCGACACTTTCGACGCCACTGCCGCCACGATATCCGTGCCGCCCGTCGAACCGTTGTGGATGAACACCATGCCGATGCCCAGGCCGCAGAGCACCGCTCCGATTACCACGTTCATGAAGCTCTGCCCCTCGACCGGCGGATGGGTGAACATCGGTTGGAACACGGCGAACATCAGCGTAATCATCAGCACGCCGAACAGTGTGCGTATCACAAACGTCTTTCCCACATATTTCAGGGCGAACGCCAGCATGATGATGTTCACCGTGAAGATGGTCACCGAATAGGGGATATGGAAGCCGAAAACGTTGTACGACACCAGGTCGAGCACCTGGCTGACGCCGGCCATGCCGCCGATTACCACCTTTTCAGGGGCAGTGGCGATGAAGGCATTGAAGCCGAAAGCATACAGCGAGATGCCCACTATTATCATCATATAGTCTTTGGCCTGAAGCCAGAGTCTCGGGCGGTTAATGTTCATTGACGGGTGTTTGGTTTAAGGTTAACAGCCGCGGCCGGGGCGCCGCGTGACACCGAAGGCCCGGGCCGGGGCTTCGGTTTTGCGGCACAAAGTTACATTTTTTTCGGAACATCCCACGAAAAAGGGCGCAAAAAATGGGGCGCATCGCGCCGGTCCTGTGCGAACCGTGGCGACACACCCCGTTTCGGAGCGCCCGACGTGGCCGTGAGCGGCGTGCCGGGGGTTATTTGCGCTCTTTGCGCTTCTCGAGCTGACGCTCTATGGCTTCGAGGGCCAGGTCGATGGCTTCCTCGAATGAATCGGCGGTTTTCGAAGCCACTGTTTCGTCCTGAGGCTGATATACTGAGATTACGGCTTCCTTGTTCATTGCTGTTTCGGGCTTTACCACGCTGAGCTTGATATCAATGGTGGTTATCGCGGGATTGTGACGCTGGAGGCGCTCGGCTTTCTTGTTGGCGAATGCCAGGAGCTTGTCAGATGCGTCGAAGTGGATGGCTTGAATGCGTACGTCCATAGTTGTTCCTCCTTAATTAGTTGTTAGTATGTTTTGCAGCCCTTGGGTGGGCCGATTGATAATTCTGCTGAAGGTCGCGGTACGAGATATGGGTGTAGATCTGCGTTGTGGCCAGCGACCGGTGTCCCAACAGCTGCTGTACGGCTGTGAGGTCGGCGCCGTTGTTGAGCATATCGGTGGCGAAGCTGTGGCGCAGGGTGTGGGGTGATAGACGCGAGGCGTTGGTGTGGCCGGTGAGGGCCGCTTTCACCACGCGCTCCACAAGCATGGGGTAGAGAGGGAGGCCGTCGGGGCGGACGAAGAATGCTTCGGGGTGCTTCTCGCCGGTGGCACGCAGGCGCTCGTGCCTGTAGCCGGTGATGGCGTCGCGGAGCTCGTCGCCGAATGGGATTATTCTCTCTTTATTACGCTTGCCGAGCACTTTTAGTTCGCCTCTGGCAGTGTCGACGGCTTCGTCGCGCAGGCCTATGAGTTCGGCCCGGCGCATTCCCGTGGTGTATAACATCAGTACTATCAGGGCGTTGCGGACCTTCTCGAATGAGCAGGCGCCGTCGGCGTCGGCATCGATAATTTCGTCCATCTCGCTCTGGCGGATGTAGACCGGCAGGGGCTTGTCGAGCTTGGCCGGCGACACCTCGTCGACGGGATTGGCCGTGGCGCGTTCGTGGTCGATGAGGTAGCGGTAGAAAGAACTCAGGGCCGACAGGCGGTTGCGCACGGTGCGGCGCGAATTGCCCCGGCGCGACAGGTCGGCGACCCAAAGTCGAACGTCTGAGGCCGTGACGCTCGGAGCGTCGAAATCATCGGCTTTGCCGCCGGTGATGAACCCGGCGAAGCTGCGCAGGGCCCGGCCGTAGTTGTCGACGGTAAGCGGTGATAGGTTCAGCTCGCATCTGATGTATGTCAGGAAATCGTCAATCATGGTGTCAAACGGCCGGGAGGGACGTTTTCCCTCCATACGTTAGCGAAGTTAACCTATATTTTTGGTTTTTGCAACTTTTTTCGCCATTTTCTTTCAAAAATGGCAGAAGGACGGTCGATGGACGGTCGGAAGGACAGGTGTGGTATAGCCAGTGAGGGTCGACCCGGGGGAGGAGCTGAGGGTCGACCCGGAGGAGGAGCTGACGGCTCGGAATGAGCCTGGAAAGCCAAAAGCCCCGGGCGCTGAGCGCTCCGGGGTGTATCTTGGGTATGGCTAAGAAGGGGCCGGGGCGGCCGGCGGTGACGCCTGCCGTCCGGTGAAGGGCGGTTTATTCCTCTACCATGCGGAGTTTCTGCACGTAGACGGCCTTCATCATCTTTTTGCGGTTGGCAACAGAGGGCTTCTCAAATGCCTGACGGCTGCGGAGCTCCTTTACGATACCGGTCTTTTCAAATTTACGTTTGAATTTCTTGAGTGCTTTTTCGATGTTGTCGCCTTCTTTAACTTGTACGATGATCATTTTTTATCTTTAATGTTTGTTTTATACGAGAGTATTTTGCTTTTAGCGGGGCAAAATTACGTACAATTTTCCGATTGGCAAAATTTTCGGTGCTAATTTCAGCAACTTTTTTATTTTCGGGCCGGGTTTTGTATATTTGCACTCTATAAATCGAATAAATCCTGTGGAATACGACGAAAAATATATGCGGCGCGCGATCGAACTTGCGGCGCTCGGCCGAGGCATGACCGCCGCCAACCCGATGGTCGGTGCCGTAATCGTGGCCCCTGACGGCCGTATCATCGGCGAGGGTTGGCACCGACGTTATGGCGAAGGGCACGCCGAGGTGAACGCTGTTGCTTCGGTGAGTCCTACCGACCGGCCGCTGCTGCCCCGGTCGACTATCTATGTCACCCTCGAACCATGCTCGCACTACGGCAAGACGCCGCCCTGCGCAAAACTGCTGGCCGAAAGCCATATACCGCGCGTAGTGGTGGGCGCCGGCGACCCGAACCCCAAGGTCAACGGCCGGGGCATCGCCATGCTCCGCGAGGCCGGTGCCGAGGTGGTGACCGGTGTCCTCGAGCGCGAATCGCAGCAGCTGAACTATGTGTTTTTCACGGCGATGCGCCACCGCCGCCCGTTCGTGATGCTGAAGTGGGCGCAGTCGGCCGACGGATACATGGACTGCCGTCGTGCGGCCGGGATGGCTCCCTGCCACTTCTCCAACGCCTTGACCTCGGCCGCTACCATGAAGCTGCGCGCCGAGGCGGGTGCCATCGTCACCACAGCGGCCACCGTCAGCGCCGACAACGCCCGCCTGACCCTGCGCGACTGGCCCGGCAATGCTCCGCAGCGGTTCATCGTCGACCGCCGCGGCGTGCTTACGCGTGAACTCGCTGTGTTTCAGGAGGGTGCTATCCCGCCGGTAGTGCTCTGCAACTGCGAAAGCCCCGACGAATTGTGGCGCACGCTTTACGACGACTATCATATAACCTCGGTGCTCGTCGAGGCTGGTCCGCGTTTCCTCGACGCCATTCTCACGAGCGGCCAATGGGATGCCCTGCGAGTTGAAATAGCCCCGTTCGCCCTCGGTGCCGAGGGCGAGGCACCCGCGCCGCCGCTGCCTCATGCTCCGGTCATCTCCGACAGTGCCGCCGGGGCAAACCGCCTGCTTTTGCTGAGCAATAATCCACTGTTTTGTGGCGCCGATTCTTAAAAACAAGTGTTAAAACGCCACAAAATGCAGTTTTTAATCTTTAAAAATACTGAAATAACAGAGGAATGCCCCAACTTTTGCAAAAACTTGCTAACTTTGCATCTTGAAATTATTACGCTTAGATGAAAAGAGCATATAAGTACGCATTATGCACAGCCTGCGGGGCGTTTCTGCTGGCAATTACAGCTGCCTGTAATTCCGACGATTCACCCGAATATGGCGAGCAGGACATCAACTCCAGTGTTGCCGTGACGGCTTTCTCGCTCAAGGAAAACAACGCTGTGCTCAACAATATCGACTCTGTCTTTTTCTCTATCGACCTTGAAAACCGTAAGATTTTCAATGCCGACTCGCTCCCCGTGGGCACTGACGTCAGCGCCCTGGCGGTGACCTTGTCGACCCTCTCGTGCTCGGAATGCAAGCTGCATTTCACTTCGCGATGGACCGGCAACGATACCGTAGTCGACTATCTTACAAATCCCGACGATAAAATCAACTTCACGCGGCCCGTAACCCTGAGCCTGCGCAGCTACAGCGGCTCGGTCGAGGCCTCGTACGATATCCGCGTGAACGTTCACGAACTCGAGAGCGACTCGCTCTACTGGAACGACAAAGGGCGCCTACCCATGCCCGGGACAGCCGCCACAGAATACCGCACCGTCAAGATGGATGACCGGGCTTACTCGCTGAGCCGCACTCAGGCAGGGCTCGTGCTATCGCGCAGCACCGACGTCTTCACCGGCGTATGGGAAAAGGTCAGCCACAACCTTCCCGCATCGGCCGATGTGCGCAGCCTCACCTCATCCGACAACACCTTATATATAATAGCCGACGGCAGCCTGCTCAAGAGCGCCGACGGCGCCGACTGGACCGTAACCGGCGAAACCGGCTGGACCGCCATTACGGCCGCTTACAACGACGGAGTGCTCGGTCTGGTGAAGGTAGGCAACACGCTGATGCACAAGGCTTATCCGCAGGGTGCCACTTCGGAGGTAGACGCCGGGTTCCCCGTCTCGGGCTTCTCGCACTATATCACCTCCTCCACTAAATGGGCTGAGAATCCGCAGGTTATGATAGCCGGCGGCCGCACAGCCTCGGGCAACCTAACCGGAGCCACATGGGCTTACGACGGCAAAAAGTGGATGAAGACCGGTTCGGGCCTCCCCGCCGGCGAGGAATACGCCGTAACCCGCTACAAGATAGCCACCACCGACACCCTGAGCTGGCAGACAAGTCTCACGGAGGCTCTCATAGCCATCGGTGGCTCCGACTTCAGGGGCGACCCGATACGCACCGTGTACGTGTCGCGCGACAACGGCATGACATGGAAGGAGGGCTCGGTGAACCTGCGTCTCCCCTCGTACATCCCGGCCATGAGCGGTTCCGACCTGCTCGTGTTTGAATACACGGCCCACATATCGCCCGCCGCGGTGAAACCCATCACGCAGTGGCAGGTGCCCGTGCTCTTCCTCTTCTCGGGACGCAGTGCCTCGGGCCTCGAGCCATGGTACTGGCAGGGCGTGGTCAACAATCTGCGTTTCAAGCCGTTGCAATAACCGCTCCCGCCCCATTATCCCGAAAATTCTATCCCGAAATCTACTCTCCCCGAATATGAAACTCTCCCCGAAATATACTCTCTCCGACCCGAAATGAAAAAAGTCGCCACACTACTGATATTTATCGCCATGCTGATGGCCGGCACCGTCGGCGCACGGGCTCAGGAGTCGAAATACAAGTTCGACTTCGGCGCTCAGGTAGGTATGAGCGGCTATCTCGGCGACGCCTCATCGAGCATATTCGCACATCCGGGCTTCGCCGGCGGCGTGTCGTTCCGCTACCTTCCCGATGTGCGCTGGGCCATTCGTACACAGCTTAATGTGCTGACCCTCAGCGGCGATACCAAGGATATGGATGACGTCTATCCCGACTTCGCCAACTACTCCTTCAAGTCGACCGCCTACGACCTTGGCGCCCGGCTGGAATGGAACTGGTTCTCGTACGGTATCGGCGAAACCTACAAGAAGATGCGCCGGTGGTCGCCGTATCTCGCTGTTGGCGTAGGCTTTACCCTCGCCACTTGTGAAGGCGAGGCCAACTTCGGGTTCAACATTCCGATGGCATTCGGCATCAAGTACAAGCTCAATCAGCGTGTGAACTTCTCGGCCGAATTCTCGATGACCAAAGTATTCAACGACCATGTCGACGGCCCGCTCTCCGACCTTCATCAGATCAGGAGCTCCTTCGGCCGAAACACCGACTGGTACTCAAATATACAGATTGCTGTGTCGTACGAGTTTGGTGAGCGATGCCAGACCTGCCACTACGTCGACTGATTAACCGGGCGCCCGCGCCCACACAAGTGATGCCTGTCATGGAGCAGAACAATTACACAGAACTTCTGCAACGGCTGGACCCTGCAAAGGTGCCGGCCCATGTCGCCATAATCATGGACGGCAACGGCCGTTGGGCCAAAGCCCGTGGCCTCGACCGCTCCGAGGGGCATGTCGAGGGAGTCGCCACCGTACGCCGCATCACCGAAATAGCCTCCGAGGCAGGCGTGAAATGCCTCACCCTCTACGCCTTCTCCACCGAGAACTGGCGGCGTCCGCAGCCCGAGGTCGACGCACTGATGCACCTCATCGGCATCGCAATCGAGCGCGAGACTCCCGACCTGATCAAGAACAACGTGCGTCTTACCATGATCGGTGACTTCGCCCGTATGCCCGAGGAGCCGCGCCGACGCCTTCAGGGGTGTTTCGACGCCACGGCCCACTGCACCGGCCTGGTGCTCAACCTCGCCCTGAGCTACTCCGGACGCTGGGATATAGTCAACGCCGCCCGCCGCATAGCCGCCGGGTGTGCCGACGGTTCCATCTCTCCTGCCGACATCAACGAAAATCTCTTCTCGAAATATCTCTCCACAGCCTCGCTCCCCATCGACTGCCCCGACCCCGACCTGCTCATCCGCACCGGGGGCGACAAACGCGTGTCGAACTTCCTGCTCTGGCAGATAGCCTACGCCGAAATCGACGTCACCGACAAGTACTGGCCCGATTTCAGCAAAGCCGACTTCCTGGAGGCCCTAATCCGCTTCCAGAGCCGCGAACGGCGATTCGGCCTCACCAGCGAGCAGATTAATCAATGAACCGTATGCGTAACCCAATGTTATTTATGAACGGAATTTCAGCAAGTTGCGCACATAATACTCATCACAGAGATATGCCATACAGACTGCTTTTCGCATTACTGACTCTTCTCGGCTTCTGCTCCGCCGCATCGGCGCAGGAGGCGACAGATACGATTTTCAATCCGCCGGTTGTCTACTCGGGCATCCCCACTACCTACGAAATCGCCGGCGTGCGCGTCACGGGCGCCGACAATTACGAGGACTACATCGTCATAGGCTACTCGGGCCTCAAAGTGGGCGACAAAATCGATATCCCGGGCAACGACATCACCACCGCAGCTAAGCGACTTATGCGTCAGGGACTCTTCGCCCAGGCACAGATTATTCTGGAGAAGACCGCCGGCGACAAGGCATGGCTGCTGATAAACCTGCGCACCCAGCCCCGTATCTCAGAGGTGCGTTACTCCGGCATGAAGAACGGCGAGAAGAAGGAGCTTCAGGAGCGTCTGCAGCTCATGGCCGGCAACCAGATTACGCAGAACATCATCAACCGCGCTACCCAGATTACCAAAAAATACTTCGCCGACAAGGGTTTCGGCAACGCCGAAGTGACCATCACGCAGAGCCCCGACCTCTCGAAGGAGAACGAGATGATTGTCACCATCAACGTCGACAAGCACGCCAAGGTGAAGGTGCACAAAATCTACATTGACGGCAACCAGGTGCTCTCCGACTCGAAACTCAAGCGTGTAATCAAGAAAACCAACGAAGGCTCAAACATCTGGAAAATCTTCTCGCAGAAGAAATTCGTCGAACAGGACTATAAGGACGACCTTCAGCGAATCATACAGAAATACAACGAGTTGGGCTACCGCGACGCCGCAATCCTGTCGGATTCGGTCGTGCCCTACAACGACAACAAGGTCGACGTCTACATCAACCTCGACGAAGGGCAGAAATACTACGTCAGCGACATATCGTGGGTAGGCAACACCCTCTATACCACCGATCAGCTCAACTACCTGCTCGACATGAAGCCCGGCGACGTGTACAACCAGAAACACCTCGACAAGCGCCTCACCCAGGACGAGGACGCCGTGTCGTCGGCTTACATGGACAAGGGTTACCTCTTCTTCAACGTGGTGCCCATCGAAAAGAACATCCACGGCGACTCCATCGACCTGGAAATGCGCATGATGGAAGGCCCGCAGGCCCGCGTCAACAAGGTGACCATCACCGGTAACGACCGTCTCTATGAGAAGGTGGTGCGCCGCGACCTCCGCGTGAAGCCCGGCGAACTCTTCTCAAAGCAGGACCTGATGCGTTCGCTCCGCGAAATCGCCCAGACCGGCCACTTCAACCCCGAGAACATGGTGCCCGACGTGCAGCCCAACGAGGACAACGGTACGGTCGATATCGCCTTCAATCTCGAGTCGAAGGCCAACGACCAGATCGAGGCTTCGCTCGGCTGGGGACAGACCGGCGTCATCCTGAAACTCGCCCTGAAGTTCACCAACTTCTCAATCAAAAACCTTTTCAACCCCTCGTCATTCAAGGGGCTCATCCCGCAGGGCGAAGGCCAGACCTTCACCATTTCGGCTCAGACCAACGCCCGCTACTATCAGATGTACTCCATCTCGTTCCTCGACCCCTGGTTCGGCGGCAAACGGCCCAACTCGCTGTCGGTGTCGGCATACTATTCGCGTCAGACCGGCGTCAACTCGTCGTACTATAATTCCAACTGGTCGAACCCCTACCTCTACGGCGGTTACGGCTACGGTTACGGCGGTTACGGTTACAGCAACGACTACTATCAGAATTCCCTCGAGAACGCCTACGACCCCAACAAACTCCTCCAGATGGCCGGCGTAACCGTGGGCTTCGGCAAGCAGCTCAACTGGCCCGACGACTATTTCACATTCACCACCGAGCTGTCGTACAACTGGTATTACCTCAAGAACTGGGAGTACCTCTACTATATGAACAACGGTACGTCGAACGCCCTCGTGCTCGGCCTTACCCTGGCACGTAACTCTATCGACAACCCGCTCTACACACGTCGCGGTTCGACCTTCTCGCTGAACCTGCAGATGACTCCGCCGGCTTCGCTCTTCTCTCCCCACAAGAACTGGGAAAAGCTCTCCAAGGAGAACACAGTGCAGTCGAAGAAGGAGCTCTACCGCTGGATTGAATACTGGAAACTCCGCTTCAAGTCGCGTACATACACCCCCCTTACCGACCCCAACGGCAAATGGACCCTCGTGCTGATGACCCGCGCCGACATCGGTCTGCTCGGCAGCTACAACAAATGGCTCCGCTCGCCCTTCGAGACCTTCTACGTCGGCGGCGACGGTATGTCGGGCTCCTACACCTATGCTACTGAAACCATCGCCCTGCGCGGTTACGAAAACGGCTCGCTGACCCCCTGGGGCCAGGAGGGCTACGCCTACACCCGCTTCGGCGTGGAGCTGCACTTCCCCTTCATGCTGCAGCCCTCGACCACAATCTACGGCCTCTGCTTCCTTGAAGGCGGTAACGCCTGGACCCGCGTCAAGGACTTCTCGCCCTTCTCGCTGAAACGCTCGGCCGGCGTTGGTGTGCGCATCTTCCTCCCGATGGTCGGCATGATGGGTATCGACTGGGCCTACGGTTTCGACCGCACCCGCTCGGGCGAAAAGGGCGGCTCGCACTTCCACTTCATCCTCGGTCAGGAATTCTGATTCCCGGTCGATTCGCTCACCCCGAGCCCCTTCCTACACAGGCCCTCAGCGCTTCTCTCTCAGCAGGCTCCCGGGGCCACTGCAAGAGCGATGGTTTAAACCTTTTCGCCGGCAGTTTGTCTTATCTATTGAAGACTGAATTTTTTAAACAAGTAATTACACCGATATGAAAAAGATATTTCTCTCGCTCGCTCTCGCAGTAATCTGCACCCTGGCTGCATCGGCCCAGAAATTTGCCCTTATCGACATGGAGTATATCCTCAAGAATGTTCCCTCGTACGAAATGGCAAACGAGCAGCTCAATCAGCTGTCGCAGCGTTGGCAGAAAGAGGTTGAAGCCATCGCCAAAGAGTCAGACCAAATGTACAAACAGTACCTCTCCGACAAGGTTTTCCTCACCGAGGACCAGGTGAAGAAACGCGAGGCGGAAATCGTCAAGAAAGAGCAGGAGGCCACTGAGCTCCGCTATAAATATTTCGGTCCCGAAGGCGAACTCTACAAGAAACGTCAGACCCTGATGAAACCCATTCAGGACGACATTTACAACGCCGTGAAGAAACTCTCGGAGGAACGCGGCTATCAGGCCATTTTCGACCGCGCGTCGTCGGCCAACATCATCTATGCCTCACCCCGTATCGACGTCTCGAACGAGGTGCTCGCCAAACTCGGCTATGCCAACTGAAAAACTGTTGAAAATTAACAATAATAATATCAGATAAACCAATGATTAAGAAACTCCTTCTGGCGTTAGTAGTGGCTCTGCCCCTCTGCGCCTGGGCACAGGCCCCCAAGTTCGGCGTTGTAAGCGCTGAGTCAATTATTCAGGATATGCCCGAACTCAAAGAAATTGATGCCAAAATCGCCGATGCATCCAAGAGCTACGAGACCGAGTACAGCAAACTCAACGAAGAGCTCAACCGCCTCTACACCGAATATCAGAACCTCGAGAAGGACCCCAACACCCTTCAGGCTATCAAAGAGCGTCGCGAAGCCGAACTCAACGAGAAGGCACAGAAAGCACAGCAGTTCCTGCAGACCGCCCAGCAGGATCTTCAGCGTCAGCAGGCCCAGCTCATGCAGCCCGTTCAGGAGAAACTCATCAACGCCATCAAAGCCGTAGGCAAAGAGAATGGTTACACCATGATTTTCCCCGAAGGTGTGGCAGCATACGCATCCGACCAGGTTGTTGACGTAACCCCGCTGGTACGCACCAAGCTCGGCCTTCCCAAAGCCTCAGCCGCCGCTCCCGCCAAATAAACATTTTCCCTAAAACACTAAAATACAAGGCGATGTGTCAAAATTCGACATATCGCCTTTTTGCGCTCTGTGGTATGGTCGCGGCAAGCCGCGGCCTACTATCAAACCAATTGATTAACAGAATAATATCATCATCGCCTGACAGGCCGCGACCCAATGTTTTTAACTTAAGGATGTTTCAGGTAATTGTAGGGACATCGCTTCGCGAT
>CAMEPD010000057.1 GCA_945931475.1 uncultured Muribaculaceae bacterium
CTCGGCGCGCGGCCTTCCCCTGGGGGAGAGTGGGGAGAATGCCGTTGCACTTCTTATTGGAATCTTTCCCCGTGAAATTTTGCAATTTTTTTCAACGGCAGGGGGTGAAAATCGCCGAAAATGAGTAACTTTGTGGCTTGAAAGCCTCCATGCTATACCCCAAAGATAAGATGCGAAAACATATATACTTGATAATTACGGCCTTAATGTGTCTGACAGGGCTGTCGCTCACTTCGTGCGGCGAATATCAGAAAGCCCTTAAAAGCACCGATGCCAACTATAAGTTCGAGTTCGCCAAACGCGCATTCGAGCAGAGGCGTTATGTGCAGGCCTACACTCTCCTGAAGGACGTAGTTACCGTATTCAAGGGTTCAGACAAGGCGGAGGAATCGCTCTACCTGTTGGGCCTGAGCTATTTCGAGAATAAGGAGTATCCCGACGCAGCTGCCTATTTCAAAGCCTATTACGGTAGATATCCCAAAGGTAAATACACCGAGATGGCACGCTATTACGCCGGTTACGCATATTACCTCGACTCCCCCGAACCCCAGCTCGACCAGTCGGAGACTATAAAAGCCATTGAGGAGCTTCAGGGCTTCCTCGACTATTATCCGCGCTCCGACAAAGTCACCCTCGCTCAAAACGCTATCTTCGAGTTGCAGGATAAACTGACACTCAAAGAGTTGCAGAACGCCCAGCTGTACTACAACCTCGGTACGTACATGGGCAACAACTACGAGAGCGCTATCATCACCGCCAAAAACGCTATCAAAGAGTATCCCTACTCAAAATATAAGGAAGAACTCGAATTACTCGTGCTCAAGTCAAGGTTTCAGGAGGCAAACCTCTCCGTAGAGGAGAAGAAAGCCGACCGTTTCCGCGATGTTATTGACGAATATTATTCATTCATCAACAACTATCCCGATTCGCCCAAACGGGGCGAGGCCGACAATATCCTGAAAATTGCCAAGAAATACGTAAAAGACTGAGCCGTTACATTTTATTGATAAAAATTACAAAATACAGATATGGATTACAAGAAAAGTAATGCCCCGCTGAACACCGTCACACGCGACATCATGGACCTTTGCAAGGACACCGACAACATCTACGAGACTGTTGCCATCATTGCAAAACGCGCCAACCAGATTGCCGGTGAAATGAAGCACGACCTCGACAAGAAACTTCAGGAATTTGCGTCGCTTAACGATAACCTCGAGGAGGTTACCGAAAACCGCGAACAGATTGAAATCTCGCGTTATTACGAGAAACTACCGAAGCCTACACTTATCGCTACTCAGGAGTATATCGAGGGTAAAATCCATTACCGCAACCCGGCCAAGGAGAAGCTGCTCGACGACTGATAGCCGAAGTTCACACCCATATTGAAGAAACCGGTTGAAGAAACCTGTGAAGAGCCCGAAAAAGAATTTTTGGGAAAAACGGCTGACATAGTTGGCTGTTTGTCAGAAAATTTGTAACTTTGCGCCGCTGAATCGGAACAAGTACGGTGGCTCCTGTGGCCGATGATGCCGATAACTTATTGATTCAGCGCAACATATACTTAATTTTTTATATAACACCTAAAATCTCGGAAAGAATGCACTTGAATTCTGAAGAAAAAGCAGCGATCTTCGAGAAGTACGGTAAGAGTAAGACTGACACTGGCTCGCCTGAAGCCCAGATTGCATTGTTCTCGGTCCGTATAGCTCATTTGACTGAACACCTCAAGTCAAATCACAAAGATCATACTACCGCTCGCGCACTGAAAGCACTCGTAGGTAAGCGTCGTCGCCTCCTCGATTACCTGATTAAGAAGGACATCAACCGCTACCGCGCTCTCATCGCACAGAAGGAACTCGGTATCCGTAAATAATCGACGGACACCCAGAAACCCTACAAGAGGCTGCCGCATACATAGTTGTGCTGCTGCCTCTTGACTTTTTATGCTGATTTTTTAATGTATTTGCGAGTCTTTCGGGAAAATTGTTGGGGAATAGGAGGGTGTTTAAAAACAAATGTTAACGTTCCGGCCGAAAATTTGAGAGGGATTCAGAGTTTGAACGATGGAGCATAGCGGGCTATGTGACTGAGTGATAACTCTGAAGACGCTCAAATTTTCGCGAGGCGTAGCTATTGTTTTCATCCTCATTGTTTATTATGAAACTGCTTAAGGACTTTAAAATTACCGTCGCCTTGGCCGCTTTTTGGTTAAATCGCATTAACTCAACGGTCACATAGCCCGCTATGCTCCCTTTTGATTTAATTTATCTCAAAAACCGGCCACCGGAACGTTAACATTTGTTATTAAACACCCTCTTAAAAGAAAATGCAAGAACCGCCCTGACCCACAGTTTGTTGATAATTCAGGAACACGGATTAATCCCCTTATCCAGGCGCCGCTGCAGCGGTAAACGCCCCGTTTACAGTTACGTAAGCCCTCCCCCGGCTCTCCGTATCCACTCCGGAATTCGGAGAAATGTTAACACGAAAAGAAAAATTTTATTATTACGGAAATTTTTCCTTAAATGTGATTGGGGAATCGAAAAGGTTTTGTAACTTTGCAGTCGGTAAAAAGGAAATAGCCCGTGGATCACATCACCACGGTTTGAGATTGAATATTACACATAAATATACCTCAATATACTTTACAAAATGAGCAAAATTGATTTAACTCAGTACGGTATCACCGGTACAACTAAGATTTTCCACAACCCTTCGTGGGACGAGTTATTCATCGACGAGACCAAGCCCGGCCTGGAAGGCTACGAGAAGGGTCAGGTTACTGAACTCGGCGCTGTTAACGTAATGACCGGTATCTACACCGGCCGTTCGCCCAAAGACAAATATTTCGTAGACGACGCTACTTCGAAGGACACTATCTGGTGGACCTCCGACGAGTATAAGAACGATAACAAGCCTATTTCGACTGCCGTCTGGAACGACCTCAAGAAAATCGCCGACGAAGAGCTCTCCGACAAGGAACTCTATGTTGTCGATGCTTTCTGCGGCACCAACAAAGACACCCGCCTCGCCGTACGTTTCATCATGGAAGTAGCATGGCAGGCTCACTTCGTTACAAATATGTTCGTTCGCCCCACCAAGGACGAGCTCGAGAACTTCAAACCCGATTTCGTTGTGCTCAACGCTTCCAAAGCCAAGGTTGAGAACTGGAAGGAACTCGGCATCCACTCCGAGACCTGCGTTGCCTTCAACCTCACCGAGCACATGCAGGTTATCATCAACACATGGTACGGCGGCGAAATGAAGAAGGGTATGTTCTCAATCATGAACTACTACAACCCCCGTCGCGGCATCGCCTCGATGCACTGCTCGGCCAACACCGACCTCAACGGCGAAAACACCGCTATCTTCTTCGGACTCTCTGGCACAGGCAAGACCACCCTTTCGACCGACCCCAAGCGTCTCCTTATCGGTGACGACGAGCACGGCTGGGACGACAACGGCGTATTCAACTACGAAGGCGGCTGCTACGCCAAGGTTATCAACCTCGACAAGGACGCTGAGCCCGACATCTACAACGCTATCCGCCGCAACGCCCTCCTCGAGAACGTTACTGTTGACGAAAAGGGTAAAATCGACTTCGCCGACAAGAGCGTTACAGAGAACACCCGCGTTTCGTATCCTATCGAATTCATCGAGAAAATCGCCCCGGGTTCACACGGTCCCGCCGCCAAGAACGTTATCTTCCTGTCGGCCGACGCATTCGGCGTACTGCCCCCCGTATCCATTCTGACTCCCGAGCAGACCAAGTACTACTTCCTGTCGGGCTTCACCTCGAAACTCGCCGGTACAGAGCGCGGTATCACCGAGCCCACCCCGACTTTCTCGGCTTGCTTCGGTGCCGCCTTCCTGAGCCTGCACCCCACCAAGTATGCTGAAGAGCTCGTCAAGAAGATGGAAAAGAGTGGCGCCCGAGCTTATCTGGTCAACACCGGCTGGAACGGCAGCGGCAAGCGTATCTCCATCCGCGATACCCGCGGTATCATCGACGACATCCTCAACGGCGATATCCTGAAAGCTCCCACAAAGCAGATTCCTATCTTCGATTTCACCGTTCCTACCGAACTCCCCGGCGTTGATCCCAAGATTCTCGATCCCCGTGACACCTACGCCGACAGCAAGGTTTGGTACGAAAAAGCCGACAAGCTGGCCAACATGTTCATCGAGAACTTCAAGAAGTTCGAGAACAACGAAGCCGGTAAGGCCCTCGTAGTAGCAGGTCCCCATATCGAGAAATAATCGAAATAATCGAAATAATCGATTCATACGATAATTGCGGAGATGCGTCATTTTGGCGCATCTCCTTTTTTTACCCGAAAGCTAATTTAGCGTGAAAACTCTACAAAAATTCGCCAACACGCACCAGATTGCCTTAAAATTTATTATATTTGTGGCATAATGGAAACTATGCGCCGCCGACTGCTGCCGATAGCGCGTCTAACAAGTCATCAAAGCTTACATGATATGAAGAGAAATTTACTGTTTGTCATCACATTGGGCTGTATGGCGCTCCCGCTGACAGCATACTCCGTACCCGACACCGGCGCCGAAGGGCACGCCGATGCCGTTGTGGTGAAAAAAATTTCGTCAGCCCCTGCCGTGACCCGTCTCGAATCTCCGGTCGATACCACGCGCCGTTCCCTCCCCGCAGGTTCGCGTATGCTTCGCGAAGTCCGACAGCGTGCCGCCGCGCCCAAATCCGAGGCTACATTCTCGGCTTCGATTGCCGTGGAGGGGATGGGCGAAAGCGTCACATACTACCAGGAGAATTTCAACGCCGGCGCCATCCCTGCCGGTTGGGAAATAGCTTCGACTCAGGAGGTTACTTGGAATGTGTCGACACCATCGGCAAGCCACGCCTTCGCCGAGGACCCCGACGACGGCGGTTCGCTGGTACAGGAAACGCCCTTTCAGGTGTTTAAACGCGAAAAATCATGGGCCGTCTCACCCGCATTCACCATCGGACGCAAAGCCCTCCTCGAATTCTGGATCGGTTTCTCTCTCAACTACGAGGATACCTCGTCGCTGAAAGTGCAGGTTTCCGACGACAATTTCGAGACCTGCACCGACCTGTGGTTCTCGCGCGAACAACAGGGCGAAAAACCCTGGCAGTGGCGCAAAATTCAAGTCTCACTGGCCGATTTCGCCGGCAAAACCGTGAAACTGCGTTTCTTCTACGGTTCAGGCACCGGCGACGAGCTCTTCGACTCCGGCGGCTATATGGGAGATTACCGTATCGACAACATCCGCGTTTACGGCCCTGGCAGCGTGGAGAGCATCAGCCTCACCACCGGCGAAAAGGTGCGCTTCGTGGCCGACACCGATGCACCCGACGGGGCCCGGTTCGCATGGAGTTTCCCGGGTGCGACCCCCTCGGAATCAACCGAATCAAGTCCTGAGGTGTACTACACGGCTGACGGTGATTACGATGTGGTTCTCACCGTCACTTCCGGCACGGAGAGCGTTACCGACACCCGCGAGGCTCTCGTCCATGTCGTCGGAACCGAACCCGTCGCTGCTATTGGCTACCCCGCAACGTTCCGTCACAACGAAAGCGGCCGCAAAATCATGGTGGCACCGGTGGTGCCGGTCAAATTCACCGACGCTTCGGGGGGCTACCCCTCGTCGTGGAGCTGGAGTTTCGGTGGTATCTCCGACGACAACACAGAAACGGCGACATTCACCACACCCGAGGCCGAGGTAAGCTATAAGTACCTCCACGAATGGCCCGTAAGCCTTGAAGTGGCCAACAGCCACGGCACATCGAGCGCCGAAGGCTCCGTGGTGGCCGAATACGACGGCAACATCACCAATATGCGTCCGGGCGATACAGGCACCAACTTCGACCTCGAGGGCTCAGGTACTTTCCCCGGTTCCAACACGATGGGAATCACCGCCTACGCCGAACGCTTCTCGGCCCCCTCGCGCCCGATGCGCGTCTACGGCGCTTACGTATTCTTCACCAAGGCCCTGGCTTCGTCGGTTTACTATCAGATTCAGGATGTGAAGGTCAAGCTCTGCAAGGCCGACGAAAACGGTCTCCCCGGTGAGGAACTCGACTGGAATTCATGGCGTGTATTCGAGCTTGAAACGCCATCGGGCAACAGCGCCATCGGCACCGGCTTTGAATTCACCGATGCACCCTTTGTCGATTCTGACTTCTATATCGTAGTCGAGGGTATCCCCGCACTGACCGACAACACCGAGGAGCAGTGCGATGTGCGCATGGCCATGTCACCGTTCCGCACCGAAGGTAACTCGGCCCTCTTTCTCAAGGACGGAAAATGGGTGGAGGCTTCGGCCTACTTCCCCGCCCCGGCCAATCATACATCTTACATGATCATGGTGAGCATGGCACACTCTGTCATCTGCAATCTCCCCGGCACCGACAACGTCTACACCGTGCCGGCCGATGCCGGCAAGACAAACCTCAGTCTATACTCATATCTCGGATGGAAGCCCGGACTGTCGTCGACCGACGTGCCTTGGCTCCACATCACCGGCGAGCCCTCGGGCATAACCCTCGACGAGGTGGAGGTAAGCTACGATGCTTCGCAGCTTAATGAGCCTCGTGAGGGGCATGTGACTTTCAGCGACGGTGCATCGAGTCATACTTTCACCGTGATTCAGTCGGCCGTTTCGGCTCTGAAATCGGTATCCGACGACGCCGGAAGCATCACTTATGATGCTGCGGCCGAGAGCATTACCGTGACAGGCAACACCGCCGAAATCTATAATGTCTACGGTACGCGCGTGGGCATAGCCAGGCCCGGGACCACCTCCCTCGCATCGCTACCCGGCGGAGTCTATGTAGCGAAGTCTGCTACAAACACTCTGAAATTTGCACGTTGAACTTTATTTATCATTCTGTACTACGGAGATGTGTCGTGATGGCACATCTCTTTTTTTATCTGCATGATGAAGGTACCCGTAAATGGCTTGAAAGGCTTATCCCACTACGGCACCACCTCATAAATATCTCACATTAAGCGATTTGCGCTCAATGTGTTCAAGAACATTTTTTTATGCGCATTTTATTCATTATCTTTGTAGAGCAGTGACTTTCATCACAAATCTGACCCTGAAACCATTAATGTATAACCTCTAAATCTGAATTCGAAACACCATGGAATTGCCTTTTGCTGAATCGTGGAGAATAAAAATGGTGGAGCCTATCCGCAAAAGTTCGCGCGAGGAACGCGAAAAGTGGATTCGCGAAGCTCACTACAATCTGTTCCAGCTCCCTGCTGAACAAGTATATATCGACTTACTGACCGACTCGGGCACAGGCGCCATGAGCGACCGGCAGTGGTCGGCGATGATGATGGGTGACGAAAGCTATGCCGGCGCCCGTTCGTTCTTCAGAATGCGCGACGCCATCAACCGCATCACCGGTTTCGACTACGTAATCCCCACCCACCAGGGCCGCGCCGCTGAGAATGTGCTCTTTTCGGCTCTCGTACACCAAGGGGATGTTGTACCCGGAAACTCGCATTTCGACACCACAAAAGGGCACATCGAATCGCGCCATGCCGCCGCCGTTGACTGTACCATCGACGAAGCCAAAGACACGCAGCTCGAATACCCGTTCAAAGGGAACGTCGACATAGCCAAACTCGAGAAAGTGCTTGAAGATCAGGGCGACAAGGTGCCGTTCGTCATCGTCACAATCACCAACAATACCGCCGGCGGACAGCCCGTTTCGCTCGAAAACCTGCGTCAGGTGAGTGCCCTCTGCAAGAAATTCGGCAAACGCCTCATTCTCGACTCGGCCCGTTTCGCCGAAAACGCCTATTTCATCAAGATGCGCGAGCCCGGTCAGGCCGACCGCACCATCAAGGAGATTGTACGCGACATCTTCGCGCTCGCCGACGGCATGACCATGTCGGCCAAGAAGGATGCCATCGTCAACATGGGCGGATTCATCGCCACACGCCACGCCGACTGGTACGAGGCCGCAAAGAACTTCTGCATCCCCTTCGAGGGCTACCTTACATACGGCGGTATGAACGGTCGCGACATGGAGGCATTGGCCGTTGGCCTCGATGAAAACACCGAGTTCGACAACCTGCACACACGCATCCACCAGGTGCAGTATCTGGCCGACCTGCTCGACGAGTACGGCATCCCCTATCAGCGTCCGGCCGGCGGTCACGCCATCTTCGTCGACGCGTCGCTCGTGCTCCCGAACATTCCCAAAGAGGAATTCCCCGCACAGACTCTCACCGTTGAACTTTACAAGGAGGCCGGTATCCGCAGTTGCGAAATCGGCTATATCCTGGCCGACCGCGACCCCATCACACGCGAGAACCGATTCGGAGGCCTCGACCTCTGCCGTCTCGCCATACCGCGCCGCACCTACACCGACAACCATATCCGCGTCATCGCCGCAGCCCTCAAGAACATCTTCGACCGCCGCGACTCTATCACCCGCGGATACCGTATCGTCGAGGAAGCGCCCCTGATGCGTCACTTCACCGTGAAACTCGCCCCTGCCGAGTGACACTCGGTGTCACTTTGCTGGCTTCGCCGGTATGAGGGCCATAACACACATTACAATGGCGGCGTGCCATGCCACCGGAGCACGGCACGCCGCCGGTTTGTTTAACAAACGTTGTTTGATAACTTTCGGCGACTAGCGTTATTGACGCCAAGAACAAAATTTGCAATTATTACTAAATTTGCGTAACTTTGCAAAAGTTGTTTTTCAAACATATACCTGATGTCTCAACTTTTTAAGGCCTTATCAACCAACCTCAAGGCCCTGTCATTCAAGCCTTAAGGCGGAATAAATTCACACAGGATATGGAGTCGGGGCCGCTTTCAACCCTCGCCGGGCGACGGGCTCTCACTCAAGGCCTGAGTTGACTGACCCTTGACTGTCAATTTATCTTCAATACGGTTCTCTTGGAACAATATGAATAATAAGTTGTTAAAAAAATTAATCGAACAATACGTAAGTTCATGGACAGTGCTTATCTGCGATGTAGCGGTCTCTACCATAGCCTCGCTGATTGTGCTCTTCACAGCCTCGCTGCTCAACCTGAACTTCGGTTTTCGATTCTCTGTATGGTGGATTATCGGTGCAGCTCTCGCTTCGACGCTGATGTTCATCGTGCTGCGCACATACTGCTCCGTGGTGCGCTACTCCACATTCCACGACGTGGGACGCATCTGCCTCGCCATTCTCGGGAAAGACCTCCTGCTGTTCGGCTCAATGGCCCTCTACCTGCAGTTTGTAGACCTCAACATAACCATCGGCCAGCTGGCGGCCATGTCGGCTTTCGACCTCTTTGCCACCATTGTATGCCTGCTGCTGGTGCGCATCGTCATTATGATGGCCTTCGACGCCCTGAAGAAACGCTATATGGACCAGCACTCCAAAACTCGGGTGCTCGTGTATATGGGTTCGCACGACGATAAATCAGCCGCTCTCGTGGGCCGTCTTCGCAACTCGCTCCACTACCAGATTATAGGGTTCATTTCTTTCGGCAAAGGTACACACAAGATGATTTCCGGTATGCCCGTCTTCTTCTTCGAGGATGCTGATTCGCTTGAACAGACCTGCGTAAGCTGCGGCATCAACGCCGTGCTGTTCGCCCACGACGACGACGTACGTCTGGAAAAGAACCGCTTGATACGCTTCTGCCAGAACACCTCGTTCCTCAAAACGCTTATTTCACCCTCCATCGACGAGATGGTAAACGGCGTGTCATTCGCACACTCGATACGTAAAATCCGTATCGAGGACCTGCTCAACCGGCCCGAAATCAAGATCTCGATGGACGAAATCCGCCGCAACTTCAACGGCAAGGTTATCATGGTCACCGGCGCCGCCGGCTCCATCGGCTCGGAGCTCTGCCGTCAGCTTGCCGGCTTCGGCATCAAACAGTTAGTGATGTTCGACAACGCCGAGACTCCCCTCCACAACGTGCGCCTCGAGTTCGAGCACCGCTTCCCGGAGCTCGATTTCATACCGGTTATCGGCGATGTGCGCCAGGCCGAGCGTCTCGACTACGTGTTCCGCAAATACAAGCCTCAGGTAGTGTTCCATGCCGCCGCATACAAGCATGTGCCCCTCATGGAGGAAAACCCCTGCGAAGCTGTGATGGCCAACGTTGTCGGCTCGCGAAATGTGGCCGACAAGTGCGTGGAATACAACATCGAAGCCATGGTGATGATTTCCACTGACAAAGCCGTTAACCCCACGAACATAATGGGTTGCACCAAACGTTTGGCCGAGATCTACGTCCAGTCGCTCTCGCTCGCAATAGAGCGCGGCCAGGTGAACGGCGTCACACGCTTCGTCACCACCCGATTCGGCAACGTGCTCGGCTCCAACGGTTCGGTAATTCCGCACTTCACCGAGCAGATTGAGCATGGAGGCCCCGTCACGGTGACACACCCCGATATCGAGCGCTTCTTCATGACAATACCCGAGGCATGCCGCCTGGTCATGGAGGCAGCCACATTCTCCAAAGGCAACAATATCTTTGTCTTCGACATGGGGCAGCCGATGAAAATAAAGCACCTGGCCGAACAGATGATAAAGCTTGCCGGATACCGCCCGGGCATCGACATCAACATCGAATACTGCGGTCTGCGTCCCGGCGAAAAGCTTTACGAGGAGGTGCTCGCCGACAAAGAGAACACGCAGCCCACCTGCCACAACCGAATACGCATAGCCAAGGTACGCGAATACAGCTATAACGACGCCGCACACGCCCTCGATAGCCTCGAGCAGCTGGCCCGCGAAGTGAATACCGAACCGATGGTGCGCCTGATGAAGGATGTCGTGCCCGAGTTCGTCTCGAACAACTCGCCCTATCAGCGTTTTGACCACACCGACGCCGTCGGCGCGCCCGCATGAAATCCCAAAAGCAATCAACACAGAAATGGAACGTAAACGCATTATTCTTTGCCTGGCGCACATGTCGGGCAACGAGATGAAATATATCGAAGAGGCCTTCGCCGACAACTGGGTGGTCCCCCTCGGCCCGAATGTCAACGGTTTCGAAGCCGACCTTGAAAATTTCGTCAATAATCGCTCCGACGGCCGTGCACCCCTCCAAAAGCGCGTGGTGGCGCTCTCGGCCGGTACCGCGGCTGTGCACCTGGGCCTTTTGGCCTGCGGCGTAAGCCCCGGCGACGAAGTGATGGTGCAGTCGTTCACTTTCTGCGCGTCGTCGCATCCTGTCACCTATCTGGGGGCCACTCCCGTGTTCGTCGACTCGGAGGAGGAGACCTGGAACATGGACCCGCAGCTGCTGCGTCAGGCTATTGCCGACCGTATCGTCAAGACCGGCCGCAAACCCAAGGCCATCGTACCCGTTTACCTCTACGGCATGCCCGGCAAAATTGACGAAATCATGGCCGTAGCCGACGAATTCGGCATCCCCGTAGTTGAAGATGCCGCCGAGGGGATGGGCTCGCGCTTCGACGGACAGGTGTGCGGCACTTTCGGCCGTTACGGCGTGCTGTCGTTCAACGGCAACAAGATGATTACCACCTCTGGGGGCGGTGCACTCATCTGTCCCGACGAAAAGACCTGGCGTGAGGTGATGTTCTACGCCACCCAGGCCCGCGAGGCTTACCCCTACTATCAGCACGAGCACATCGGCTACAACTACCGTATGTCGAACATCTGCGCCGGTATCGGGCGCGGACAGATGACGATTCTCGAGGAGCATATCGCCCACCACAAGCACGTCCACGATATGTATGCCTCCCTTCTTGGAGACATAGAGGGCATCACTCTCCACAACAACCCCTCGCCACGCTACGACTCCAATTTCTGGCTCTGCAATATCGTGCTCGACCCCGGCCTGCGCATCAAGGGACAGGAGAATGCCTACAACGACACCGTGAAGGGCGCCGTCGGCGGCGCTGCCGGGGTAACTCACGCAGCCACGGATGCCCACACCGACTTCGAACCGAACCCCAACGTCGAGGCACTCCGCGTAATCCTCGACAAGGCCAACGTCGAGAGCCGTCCCCTTTGGAAACCTATGCACCGCCAGCCTGTCTACGCCAACAACCCGGCGTATGTCAACGGCGTGAGCGACTCGCTTTTCCGCCGCGGTCTTTGCCTCCCCGCCGGCCCGTACGTCACCGACGACGACCTCCGATATATAGCCCAAACCATACGGGAAGCTATCGTCTGACACCGACGAACCTACAGCCACGAAAAACTCCGATATAAAATCTCCATTCTCCATCCACGATTCATGATGAAACGCGTAATTTCTGTTATCCTGCTCTGTATCGGCATATTCGGAGCGGGCTTGTGTCGCGCTACCGCATCCGACCTGAGCGAAATTCCCGGACTGAGCGCCGCCGGTATTACCTTCGCCAGAACCATTTACAGCCGCCCCGGTCGACAGTCGCTCGAATCTGCACTGCGCACATTCCGCGACTACTTCTACTCGAACCGATGCCCCGCTGACACATACCTCATGGGCATGGTGTACCTGCGGAATTCCGAACTGGGATTCAGCCCGATTTTCAACGACGAATTTCAACACTATTTCCCTTCAACAGGCTCGTCGGACGGTATATACGACCCAACGGACGAATTAGATCTGATAGCCGATACAGACATCTATTCCGGTGCTGTTAACAACGAAATCACGAGCCTTCACCCATTGGTCGACGAACAGCTGACATGGCGTCAGGATTTCCCGGAAGGCCACGAAACTGACGTCTCAGAATACACAGGATGGGTGGCAAAGAAATACATCTCCGATGCCGCAGCCAAAGGCGTTCCCGGGGCCATGAAAGAGCTCGGCCTGTGGTATATCCATGGCACGATTTATCCTCCTGTCAACCGCGACACCAAACGTGGCGAGGAACTGCTGTGCAAAGCCTATGAAAAAGGTGACATGGATGCAGCTTCATACGTCGGCGACATCTATTTCGAGCGTAAGGAGTATGCCAAGGCCATCAAACCATACACCGATGCCCTGGCAGCCGGAACGCTCTTCTCATATGGGCCCTTAGGGTATTGCTATGAGATGGGGCTGGGTGTGCCACGCGATATACACCGCGCCATGGATATTTACACAAGCAGTCCTTTGGCACGCGAGACCACAGTAAAATTCTCCATCCCAATCGAGGATACGCGAGTCCGTATAGGCATTCTATATTATTCCGACCCCGAGATTAAAGATTTCGATAAAGCTTTCCGCTATATGAAATTAGTCGCTGATCACGCCCACATCTCATTGAAGCAGGAAAAGAACGTACTCGGATATATCTACCGCTGTCTCGCTGCCTGCTACCGCTACGGACGCGGGACTGCAATCGACAAAACCAAAGCCGAAGAGTACACGCGCCTTGCCGCCAATATGGGCAATGCCGACGCCAAATCAGCCCTCTCCATCCTCCGCATCAAGTAATCGCACCTCTCATGCCATAGTGTGCCTGGGGTCTTCCAACTACTCCGCTTTAGCTAAAATACCACTAAGACCCCTATTACCCCTATTACCCCTATTACCCCTATTACCCCTATTACCCCTATGGGTAATCAAGGAAAAGGCC
>CAMEPD010000058.1 GCA_945931475.1 uncultured Muribaculaceae bacterium
CTAATTATCAGAAAGTTGGACTCACTGCTTTATGGTTTAGCGGACAGTAATAATTTTTAATGATTCGTTTGTAGATGATTCCGGTCTATCATATATGGTTTATATTAACAGATTTATGAGGCTTACTTATGATAGAAAAAAGCAAAAAAAATGGAGTGTAACCGGTTGGATTACACTCCACTTTCAGGAAAAAGGGGTAAGGGGGGTTACGCCGGAGTCCATTTGCAGCGGACCGGCGAGACGATGGCGCCCTCTTTCTTGAGGGCAGCCATGGCTTTGTCGACGACTTTGCGGTCGAGACCGGTGAGTTCGGCTATTTTGCCTGCGTTGACGGGTTCGCCGGCTTTGCGCATGGCTTCGAGTACAATATTTTTTTCGTCCATAATTGTTGTATCTGATTTAGGGAAAAGTCAGCCGTCTGTCAATCAGCAGGCGGCTGACTTCCATGATTTACGTTACTTGTTTACTTGACTTCTTCAAAGCCGACGTCTTCGATGTGGCCGTCTTCGGGAGGTGTGGCACCGCCGGCGGTGGAGCCTGCGGAGGCACCGGGATTGGCGCCAGCCTGCTGCTGGGCATTGAGGATGTCCTGCTGAGCGGCACCGAAGGTGGTCTCGATCTCCTTGATTGCGGCGTCGATTCCGGCGATGTCCTGTGCCTTGTGGGCGTCTTCAAGTTTCTTCACAGCGGCTTCGATAGCTGCTTTCTTGTCGGCGGGAATCTTGTCGCCGAGCTCATCGAGCTGCTTGCGGGTCTGGAAGATGATGGCGTCGGCCTGGTTGAGTTTATCGATTTTCTCTTTCTCTTTGGCGTCGGAAGCGGCGTTGGCGGCTGCCTCGTCTTTCATACGCTTGATTTCGGCATCGGTAAGGCCGCTCGATGCTTCGATACGGATGCTCTGTTCCTTGCCGGTGGCTTTATCTTTGGCCGACACGTTGAGGATACCGTTGGCGTCGATTTCGAATGTCACTTCAATCTGAGGTATGCCACGCGGTGCGGGTGCGATGCCATCGAGGTGGAATTTGCCGAGGGTCTTGTCGTCCTTGGCCATGGGGCGTTCGCCCTGGAGCACATGGATTTCAACCGAAGGCTGGTTGTCGGCGGCTGTCGAAAATGTTTCGCTCTTGCGAGTAGGGATGGTGGTGTTGGCTTCGATAAGTTTTGTCATTACGCCGCCGAGGGTCTCGATACCTACCGACAGGGGCACTACATCGAGCAGAAGCACGTCCTTGACGTCGCCCGAGAGGACACCGCCCTGGATGGCTGCGCCTACGGCTACCACTTCGTCGGGGTTAACGCCCTTCGAGGGGGCTTTACCGAAGAATTTCTCTACTACTGCCTGCACGGCGGGGATACGTGTCGAACCGCCCACGAGGATAACCTCGTCAATGTCGGAAGCTTTGAGGCCGGCATCCTTCAGGGCCTGCTCACAGGGAGCGATGGTGGCGTTGATAAGTTTGTCGGCGAGCTGCTCGAATTTGGCACGTGTCAGTGTCTTTACAAGGTGTTTGGGCACACCGTTTACGGGCATGATGTAGGGGAGGTTGATTTCGGTCGAGGTGGTCGACGAAAGCTCGATTTTGGCTTTTTCGGCGGCCTCTTTGAGACGCTGGAGTGCCATGGAGTCCTGACGGAGGTCGACGCCTTCGTCCTTGAGGAATTCGTCGGCGAGCCAGTCGATGATTACGTGGTCGAAGTCATCACCGCCCAGGTGGGTATCACCGTTGGTCGATTTCACTTCGAACACGCCGTCGCCGAGTTCAAGAATCGAGATATCGAATGTACCGCCACCGAGGTCGAATACTGCGATTTTCTGGTCTTTGTCGCTCTTGTCGAGGCCGTAGGCCAGGGCAGCGGCGGTAGGCTCGTTGACGATACGGCGCACGTTGAGGCCGGCGATTTCACCGGCTTCCTTGGTAGCCTGACGCTGCGAGTCGTTGAAGTATGCGGGCACTGTGATGACAGCTTCCTTTACTTCCTGACCGAGGTAGTCTTCGGCGGTTTTCTTCATCTTCTGAAGAATCATTGCCGAGATTTCCTGCGGTGTGTACTGACGACCGTCGATGTCGACGCGCGGGGTATTGTTGTCAGCGCGGACTACCTTGTAGGGCACGCGCTCGATCTCTTTCTGAACGTTGTCGAAGGTTTCACCCATGAAACGCTTGATGGAGTAGACTGTACGTCCGGGGTTAGTGATGGCCTGACGTTTTGCGGGGTCGCCCACTTTGCGTTCGCCACCGTCGACGAAAGCCACTACCGAGGGGGTAGTGTTGCGTCCTTCGCTGTTAGGTATAACTACGGGGTCTTTACCCTCGAGGACTGCCACACATGAGTTGGTGGTGCCAAGGTCGATACCAATAATTTTTCCCATGATTATATTGTATTTTTAGTTGTTTATACGGGTTATTTGTTTTCACTGTCAATATTCAAACAAATTGCGTGCCAAAAAAGTTGCAGCATCAACAGTATCAGTTGAAAAATCACTGCAAAGGGTTCACATACTCTTAAGGCGCAAACAAAACCTGCCAGCATGGCAGAGCATACTGACAGGTTTATGACAAAATTGCTGACACGTCCGGAAGCGTCAGAGCATAATCTTGCGTCCGGCTACGATATATACGCCGGGAGCGAGGTCGAAGCGGTTCTCGCCGGGCTGCACCTTAAATATATAAGTGCGGCCGGCAATGTCGGCTACTGTGCAGCTTCCGGGTCGCGAGGATGTCACTACTATACCACCGGGAGCCGGGGTGACTGTCATGTCAGCTTCGGCTTCGGGAGCGGAGATAGCCACTTCGCCCCACTGCGATTTGAGCCATGCGATGGAGTTGTGGAGCCAGTTCTTGACGTATTCGGCTTTTTGGAGTTCGTTCTGATTGCCATACTGGGGCCAGCGGCGGTAGTCGGCTGCGGCTGCGGCCGCGATTTTATCGGCGAAGGTGTCGATATAGCTGTCGAGGTCGGTTGAGCCGTCGCGGAGCATTGTCTGCCATACGTTGCGCACTTCGTCCATGAATGCGGGATATTTCACCATCTCGCCAATCCATACCTGACGCCACTGGCGCCCGGAGTGGATGAAGTTCTCTTTGGTGGCAAGGAAGGCGTTGCCGAAGTCCCACACGGGACCGAAGTGCCATTTCTCGGCATCGCCGCGCTCGCGCCACATATAGCACGAACCGTGGAACGACTCGTAGTTGTCGACAATCTCCTGTACGACATAGAAGCGTGCCAGGCTCTGCATATCGATGTAGTTGCCCCATTCGCATTTGCTCTTGTCGCCGTTGTAGATAAGGTTGTCGATGTTGGTATAGCTGTTGGTGAGCCAGTTCTCCTGCTCGGCCGAAAGCACCTCGGGCGATTTGTAAGTGAAGATAATCGGCTCGCCGTCGCCGCTTTCGACAGCTACGTGGGGGTCTGTGTCGTAGTTGTCGATTTCCACGAGCCAGCCGCCGTCGACATCGGTGGTGGCGCCGTCGGCCTGCTCGGTAACGTTTACGCGGTCCTTATCCACGCGGATGGTTTCGGTAAGGAAATACAGGCCCAGGTAATCGTTGTTGAGTACAAGCTCCACGGGTTGAGCGTCGGGGGTCCATGCCAGGCCCGAACGGCGGCTCAGCTCGAAGCCCACGGTGTTGCGGAGGAAGCCGTTGTTGTCGTCGGCGTGAGCCAGCAGGGCGAAGTGCTTGCTCTTGTTCATGCCGCAGAGGGGCTGCTTGTCGGCGAGTTTGATTCGGTAGGGCTTTTTGTCGAAGCCGATCCATGTGTAGTTGCCTCGGCCGCGGATCTGCATGGTCAGCGGAGCCTCAGCCGAACCGATAGCCTTGGTGTCGGTGCCGCAGGGGTCAAGCCAGTAGGTGGCCATGAGGTACTCCTCTTTCGAGGTCACGGGGGTGTTCCCCTCGGTGTTGATATAGATTACCGGCAGTGTGCCCGAGACGGCCGGGGTGGAGGTACTGATCGTGATGAGCATCTTGTCGAGGTCTACGGTGACGGTGGCGGTGCCGTCGGTGGGCGATGAGATGTCAGTTATGCCCACCACGAGGGGCTCAGCCACGCCGAGCACGGGATCCTTGGCAGTGGTGAGTGCGCCGTCGTTGAATGCGTCCCAGTCAGAACCCTCGGTTGAGGTGGATATTTTGAATTTCTTACCCTGCGCGAAGTTGATATCGAGACGGTAGAGGCCGTCGGTTCCTTTCACGAATTCCACCGGATTGTTGATATCCCAGTTGGAGAAGGCGCCCACGGCATAAAGTTCGGCCCGGGCCTGCTGTGAGCCGGCAATCGTTATTACCGATGCGGCCAGTAATGATAACAGATGTTTCATGGATATGTAAGTACGACTATTTTTCCAACATCGCGATGTGCAGTGGTATCACTCAATCAAGCACATCCCGCTGTATTCTGCGGCAAAAGTACAAATTTTAGTTGACATTTCTGTCGAATTTGCATAATTTTGCAGAATTTGCAATCTGCAACTCAGAGGTTGTTTAAAATTTCACAAGTGAATAATCCGGAACTGAACAATAACGAAAGCACCCGTCTGTCGGCCACGCTACTGAAACAACTCGGCACGCTACGGCCCGTAAACCTGCGGTCGTCCGACCCGGCAGCACAAAACGACACGTTCACATTCTGCATCACCCTGACCAGCGACCACGGGCAAGGCGACGCGTTCCTCGAGATGGTCGACGACCGCAACCGGCCGGTGCACCCCGACCCGATGACGGCCACGGCGCCGGCGGCCAAGGTGCTCGAGGCCATCGCCGACACACGCGCCGACAACGATTTCTCGCTGGGCTGGGAGGTGGCCGACACACGCCTGTCGCTCTTCCGTTACCCGGCCATCGCCGACCTGCTGCTCGACTGCCGCAACGTTTCGGTGAAGGGCACAGGGTCGGTCACGTCCCGTCACAACGACGCCACCATGACCATCCGTCTCGACCGCGAGAAGGACGACGCCGTCGAGACACGACGCTTTCAGCCCGTGATGCTGCTCGACGGGGAGCCTTTCGACATAAATAATATTGTATCGCGCCGCGTAGTGGCCGACGGCAAGTCGTTGCGCCCGGTCGACGACCTGGGCGACAACGCCGCCATGCTCGGCATCTTCACCGAACCATTTGCGACGCCTATGCTGCTGCAGTGGCTGTCGCTGTTCGGCACCTTCGTGTCGGGCGTTACGGTACAGCTCGACGGCACGCCGGTGAAATGGAGCGGCCACCGGGCCGGGCGCATCCGCTCGCTCGTGTTCAAGCGCATCGACCCTGACCGCTCGCTCAATCTGGAGGTTGCCCACCTGCTCCCCGGCCTCGATTTCGCCCTTCAGACGGCAGTAAATCTCACGGCGGTTGCCGTAGAGGGCGCCGACGGGCGCCCTGTGCTGATGCGCTCTATGCCCGAAGATTCAGGAGCCGACGCCGACCTTATCGATAACATACTGCACAAGTGCTCGCCCGACCGCAAGGCCACCAAAATGCTCTACCGCGAAAGGAACAGCTTCATCGTGCCCCCCGAAATCGCCGGGCCGTTCCTGCTCCAGGGGCTGCCGCAGCTGCTGCGCGAATTCAGGATATACGGCACCGAACGCCTCCGCGAATACAAAATACAGCCCGCCTACCCCCGGTTGAAGGTCAAATTCACCTCGTCGGGCATCGACTACCTCGACACCGAGGCCGAGGTATCGGTTGCCGGCGAACAGATTACACTCTCCGACCTGCTGACCCAGTATCGCAAGGAGCGCTTTGTGCGTCTGAGCGACGGCACCCGCGCCATACTCGACGACACGTATATGCGTAGGCTGCAGCGCATCTTCCGCGTGCGCGACACCGCCGCGGGCAAATCCGTGCAGGTGTCGTACTTCGACATTCCCGAGATAGAGGCACTCCTCGACGCCCCGGTCAAGGGGGAGGCCCCGCAGCATTACCGCCGCTTCCTCGAGGGATTCGGCGCACTTGCCCGGGAGAGCGCCGAATGCCCCGGCCTTACCGCCACGCTCCGCCCCTATCAGCAGGAGGGGGTCAAATGGATGGACTATCTGCGGCGTAACAATATGGGCGGCGTATTGGCCGACGACATGGGCCTGGGCAAGACGGTGCAGACCATAGCCCTGCTCTGCCGCGTTTACGCCTCAGAAGAAGAGAATACCGTTGCGAAAGATAATGCCGAGCGAAACGACAGCGCCGGCTCGACGCGCGTGCCCCCCACCCTCATCGTCATGCCAAAGAGCCTGATATTCAACTGGCAGGACGAACTGAGCCGCTTCGCTCCGGGCCTGAAGGTAAGTGTTTTCTACGGCACGGGGCGCTCGCTCGACGAGGCCATGGTCGCCGACATCGTGCTCACCACCTACGGCAGTATGCGCAGCTCCATCGACGAGCTGCGCCGCGTACGCTGGGAGTATGTGGTGCTCGACGAATCGCAGAACATCAAGAACCTCCAGTCTCAGACCACCCGCGCTGCTTTCCTGCTGCAAGCCAACCACCGCCTGGCTCTCAGCGGCACCCCAATGGAGAACAACGTCACCGAAATATATTCACTCTTCCGCTTCCTTAACCCGACGATGCTCGGCAGCGAGGCCGATTTCAACGAGCGCTACGCCCAACCGATTCAGGTCGCAGCCGACATGGACGCACTCGCGGCGCTGCGGCGAAAGATTTTCCCCGTAATGCTACGCCGCCTTAAGGGCGACGTGCTCCACGACCTCCCCGACATCACCCGTCAGCGGATATATGTGGAGATGGAACCCGAGCAGGCACGCCTCTACGAGGAGCGCCGCCGCTACTACAAGGCACTGCTCGACAACCACATAGCCGAGCAGGGCCTCGGACGCAGCCGAATGGTGATGTTCAGGGCACTCAATGAACTGCGCCACATAGCCTCCGTTCCCGAAAGCATTTCGGAGGGCACCGTCAAATCGTGCAAAATCGACCCGCTGGTCGAATCGATTTCAGAGGCCGCGGCCAACGGGCACAAGTGCGTGGTGTTCTTCAACTTCATCGTCGGCATCGAACTCGTGGGCGAACGCCTCGACTTGCTCGGCATAGGCTACGACACCCTCACCGGCTCGACCAACGACCGCGCCGGTGTGATAGGCCACTTCCGCAAGAATCCAGACTGCAAGGTGCTTCTGCTCACGGTCAAGGTGGGCGGCGTGGGCCTCAACCTCACCTGCGCAGACACCGTATTCATCTACGAGCCGTGGTGGAACCCCGCGGCCGAACGCCAGGCCATCGACCGACTGCACCGCATCGGCCAGAAAAACCATGTCAGCGCCTACTCCATGATTACCCGCAACACCATCGAGGAGCGTATCCTGCAACTCCAGGAACGCAAGGCCGCCATCTTCGACGGCCTGGTCACCTCCGACGAAACATTCTCAAAACAACTCTCGAAAGAGGATATCGAATTCATGCTTTCGTAAGATATGCCACCACGTCCAGCCACCATATACCCCATCCCTACGGCCACAGTGAGCCTCCACGTAGGTCCGGCCGCCATCGTTGACGAAATCCTCGGTCGGTACAACCATACCGAGGACACCAACAAATGCTCCGCGCAGCTGCGGTTCATCTACCTATACGTCCACAAGGCCCTCCCCGAGCCTGTTTACAACGAGCCGGCAGACCAATCCGAAATGACGCCCGACGATATCCGCGACATACTCTGCGTGGAGCGCAAAAGCGAGAAGGCATTGCGCCTGATGGCGATGTTCCTCTCCGACGTGCGCAACATCTTCGCCCTTACAGAAGCCATGTCGTCCGGTTACCGGGCCCTCTGGCGCAAAGCCATAGAAGAGGGCTCTGTCAAAGGAAAGGAGGTGTTTCGCTTTATCCGGCACGACCGGCCCGATAATAATGTACCCTTCTATTCCCATTCGTGGTTCGAGCCAATCGGCTGGTACTCGAACTATTACTACTCGAGACACCCATCGATCGAACGCACTTCACTCTGCATCGATCCGGCCCTTCGTAAATATGTAATATACGGCCTGTACCGCGACAGATTGCTCGACATCAAGGCATTCGAGCGGCTTCCCGACGGGCTGAGCGTATTCAGCGACGAGGAGGGCGCCCTCAATGCCGTGGCGCGTTTCGATGCCATAAAAGCCTCGGGTCTCTATACATACAAAGCATCGAAATACGCCCTCAAGGAACTCGTAGCCCTGCAGCAGGCTATGGAACTGAAGGAGTTCTTCCCCCTCGGAAGCGAAGACCGTTACCGCCGGTTCGTTCGCACGCGCATTATGGCGCTGCTCTTTCAGAATTTCGGAAACAACGGCGAAACCGGGGGCCGTAAGCCCCATGAAGTTATAGCCGCCATGTCGCGGCCGTGCGCCGAAAACAGGCGCCCCTTCGTGCGCGAGGCCCTCTTGCCCAATATATACGGCAAATACAACACCGACTGCGCCGATTTGATTCTTACGAATCTGTTCGGCTACGTCCGCGATGTGATTGCCGACCTGGGGAAGACACAGGGGTGGATTCCCGTGACGGCGCTTGGGAAAATCTGCGATTTGTTGCTTCGCACAGACCAGGACCTCTTTCAAATCAGTTATTACACCGAATCGCAGTATGCCCGCGCATCATCGCCCGGCAGCCGCCATACTTATTTCTACAAAAGCGACTACACCGACTTCATCTACAGGCCAATTATGCAGGGCACTCTCTTCACCCTCGCCGGTTTAGGGATGCTTGAGCTCGCCTACCGCCCCGATGCGGTCGACGCCTCCACATTCTCCCCCTTCTGCGGCGCGGAGTTCTGGCGGCTCACGCAGCTTGGCCGCTGGGTATTCGGCATTGAAAAGGAGTACAACGTCAGGAAGGAGACCGGCACCGGCCAAGATTTCATCCTCGACGACCGCCTACCGGTGATTATGCTCGCCCGGGCAGATGCCCCGATGCGCAGCCTGCTCGACAAGTTCGCCTCCCCCATCTCGGCCATGCGCTACCGGGTTACCCCGGCGACCTTCCTGGCCGGGTGCAACCGCCGGAGCGACATCGAGGCGAAAATTGCGCTTTTCAAGGATTTCATCTGCGCTGAGCCGCCGCAGAACTGGCTTGATTTCTTCGACACGATGCTCCGGCAGGCCGTGGCCGTGCGCTCTACCTACGTCAAGAGATACATACCCTTCGACATCGACCCGGCCGACCGGGAGCTGCAGCAGCTGCTCACCACCGACAGTAAGTTGGGCGAAGTGGCCGTGTGCGCCCGCGGGTTCCGCGTTTTCGTATATACCGGCGACATAGTGGAATTCAGGCGCCTGATGGCCTCGCACGGTTACCTGGTCGACCCCGACGGGCGCCCGGCATCCGGTACAATCTCACCGAAGAAGAAATACCGCTGACGGACGGCAACGCCATCCGGCATATCCGACGCTTTTAACCGATGCTTTTATGGCGCGTTTTCCGCCACATGATTCGGAAATCTCAGCTTTTTCAGCTAATTTTGCAACAAGAATATAAACACCCGATGGTCGAACAGAATCAGGAACTCGCACTGGCATGGGACTTCGTGGAGCACACGGACCGCAGCATCTTCCTCACCGGCAAAGCCGGTACGGGGAAGACCACCTTTCTGCGCCGTCTGGCCGCTGAATCGGCCAAATCGCTGATTGTAGTGGCACCCACGGGCGTGGCCGCCATCAACGCCGGCGGTGTCACCATCCACTCCTTCTTCCAGTTGCCCCTGCAGCCGTTTGTACCCGGGGTGGAGAGCCGCGAGCGCCACGCCTTCCCGAAGGATAAGCTGCGCATCGTCAGGTCGCTCGACCTGCTGGTCATCGACGAAATCTCCATGGTGCGCGCCGACCTGCTCGACGCCATCGACAACGCCCTGCGCAAATACCGGCGCAGCCGGACCCCCTTCGGCGGCGTCCAGCTGCTGATGATCGGCGACCTGCAGCAGCTCCAGCCGGTGATTACACCGGCCGACGAGGCAATGCTGCGCCCCCATTACTCGTCGCCCTACTTCTTCGCGTCGCACGCCCTGCAGCAGATTCAGTATGTCACCATCAGTCTGCGGCGGGTGTTCCGCCAGCAGGACCCGGTGTTCCTCGAGCTGCTCAACCATGTGCGCACGGGACGCCTCACCCCCGACGACCGGGCGCGGCTCAACGCACGGCTCGACCCCACGTTCCGCCCCGACGCAAAAAGCGGCTTCATACGTCTGACGACCCATAACCGCATTGCCGACAGCTACAACGCCGACGAGCTGATGCGTCTCCCGGGCAAAGCCCGTACATACACAGCCCGGATCAAGGGAGACTTCCCCGAGGGCTCCTTCCCCACGGCCTACGGACTGCAGCTGAAGGTCGGCGCACAGGTGATGTTCATTAAGAACGACAGCGCCGGGCGCTTCTTCAACGGCAAAATCGGCCACGTCACAGCCCTCGGTCCCGACAGCGTCAAGGTAGTATGCCCCGACGACGCCGACGTCACCGGAGAAATCGAGGTGACACCCATGGAGTGGGAGAACGCCCGCTACTCCGTCAATGCCAAGACCAACACCATCGAGACCACCGTGGAGGGCACCTTCAGCCAGCTGCCGCTGCGTCCGGCATGGGCCGTAACCATCCACAAGAGTCAAGGCCTCACCTTCGACCATGTGATAGTCGACGCCGGGGCATCGTTCGCGCCTGGACAGGTATATGTGGCGCTCAGCCGCTGCCGCACCCTCGAGGGTATTGTTTTGTCGACCCCCATCCACGACCATACACTCGGGAGCGACCCGGTTGTCAACGGATTCATCAGCGGTCAGGACGCCGCCGCCACACAGAGCATCGCCGCCCTGCCGGCTATCCGCAGCGAGTACAACCGCACACTGCTGCTCAACCTCTTCAACTTCCGCGACATCAGCGAAACCACCGAGCAGCTGCGACACCTGCTCGCCCACGACCTGGGGCGAATCTTCCCTACCGTACTGGCGGAGTGGCAGGCCCTGTCAACCGACCTGCGCGAACAGGTTATCTCGGTAGCCGACAAGTGGATAACGCTCCTTGCCAACACGCCGGTGGAAGCTCTCACCGGCGAGACGCTGCAACAACGCATACAGAGAGGAAGCCGCTACTTCGCCGACAAATTCACTTCCATCTACGACACACCGCTCTCGGGGGTCTTGCGCATCCGTCCCGGCGACAAGAAGGTTGCAAACCGCCTGATGGTAATTCTAACCGACCTGAACCAGGCCCTGCGAGCCCGCATCGCCCTGCTCGAGGCCATCGCCGCCAACGGTTTCTCGATTATCAAATATTTAACATACAAGCAGAAAGCCACCCTCTGCGCGTCGCGTAAGGGTGTTGGGTCGCCCGTTAAAAGCACAACGGTATCCCCAAAGGCAGCGCCCGCAAAAAAGACAGCTCCCGCAAAGAAAAAGGAGCCGAAAGAAAGGTCGGCGCAGGTGTCGCTCGACATGCTGCGCCAGGGCATGACACGCGCCGAAATTGCCGAAGAGCGTAAACTGGCACTTTCCACCGTTACCGGCCACCTGCAGGAATTCGTCAGGGAGGGCGCCCTGACAATGGAGGAACTCTACACCCCGGCACTGCTCAACGCCATGACGTCGGCCGCCGACGCCGAGGGGCCTGACGGCGATTTCGAGGCTATGTTGAAGCGCCTCGACGGCACCGGCCTGTCACCATACGACTTGCGTTTCTACCTTCGGCAACGCGCTGCCGGAGATGAATAATTCCTAATCCTGAAATTCCCCATGAAAAAGCTGCAAAATTTAGTTTTATTACTATTAATCATTCTGTTATCGGTCCCTGGTGCACGAGGGGCATCACCTGCTGTCACATCCGGCGAAGTGGAGAAAGCCCTGGGTGAACTCGACAGCGAGCTCAGCCGGCGCCCCAAATACATAGAACGGCGTCAGCACGGCATAGACTCGCTGCGCACTGTCCGTGGCAAAATGGCCCCCAATTCGGGCCAGTGGCTCGACGTAACTCTCGAAATCGGCAGCCGGTACGGCACATTCAACAACGATTCGGCCCTGCTCTATCTCCAGAACGGCATGGAGGGCGCCGAGGCTGTCGGAGACCCCACACGCCTCGCCGCATTCCGTATGCAGGCTGCCGTGGCCATGGCCCGCGGCGGCATGCTCGACGACGCCATGCGCCTGCACGCCATGGTCGACTCCACCACATTGTCGCACGACAACTTAGTGAGCTACTACTCCTTCGGGCGACAGATGTACTCCTATATATCAACTCATTACGAAGGTTACACCGACAAATATGCCTACTGGCGCGATCGTTCGATTGCCGCTCAGAAGGCCCTGTTGCCGCTGCTGACACCCGGATCGGTAACCTATCGTCGCAATCTCGGAGAGTACCTGCTCACCACCGGCCAGTACTCCAAAGCGCGTCAGACCCTCACCGACCTGCTGAAAGCGTTGCCCCCCGACGACCCCGAATACGCCATCGTAAGTCACGTGCTGGCCGACATCTCCGCGGCAAGCGGCGACCATTTAGGTTACATCTATTACCTGGCGAAATCGGCTATCAGCGACGTGCGGCGCGCCAACTTCGAGGTCACCTCGCTTCAGGAACTCGGGGGCGCCCTCTTCGAGGACGGCGACTCGCGACGCGCCCACTCATACCTCACCGTCGCCATGGCCAACGCCGTGGATTCACGAGCTTCGGCCCGCATACTGCGCACCACCGAGCTGCTGAGTGTGGTCGAGAAAGACCACCTTGACCAGGTAAGGCGGTACAAGATAGCCTCCACCATCATCATTGCGGTGCTGGTGGTGCTGATGATGGCGCTGGCCATACTGATATGGTACCTTCGCAAACAGCTTGTGCACGTTTCCGCCCTTAAAGAGACCCTTCAGGAGGCCAGCCGCTCGAAAAACGTCTACCTCAGCCAGTTCATGACCCTCTGCCTAACCTACATGGACCGTCTGCGCGACTTCTCGAAGCTCGTAAACCGCAAAATATCGGCCGGCAACGCCGACGAGCTGTTAGCCCTCACCAAGTCGGGCAAATTCGTCGACGAGCAGAGCCAGTCGTTCTATGAGGCCTTCGACGAAGCATTCCTCCACATCTACCCCAACTTCGTCAACGAGCTCAACTCGCTGCTGCGCCCCGAGGAGCGCATCGACACTGCACAGCTGTCGGGGCGCCTCAACACCGCCCTGCGCATTTACGCATTCATGCGCTTAGGAGTCGACGACGCCTCGCGCATAGCCCGCGCCCTGAACCTGTCGGTCAACACCGTCTACGCCTACCGCAACCGTCTGCGCAACCGTGCCGTCGACCGCGACGGCTTCGAAGCATCAGTTCTCGCCATCAAAGGCCTGTAGCCCCACACATAAGTCACCTCCGATACATCAGTTAAATCAGCTACATCCTCCCCCTTGGCGCCCCACAAACTATTTGCGACCCGCTCTATTGCACGTGTGGGGAAAAAGCCGTATCTTTGCACTGCATTTAGAGGCTGTTTAAAAATAAATGTTAACGTTCCGGTGGTCGGTTTTTGAGA
>CAMEPD010000059.1 GCA_945931475.1 uncultured Muribaculaceae bacterium
CGATTCTCAACCGCTGACATCGCAAAGCGATGTCCCTACATTCTTTGTCGATTCTCAAGTTAAAAACATTGGGTCGCGGCACGCCGCGGCCTACCCTCAAACCCTTTATTGTCAGCATAATATGGCAATCATTTTGTAGGCCGCGGCATGCCGCGACCCTACCCCCCCTCAAATCTTTTGATACACCCTCTTTTTTCATAGTCACACATGGCACAGGGGCGCGACAACGTTATATCAATCTGCAAGGGGCTCGCCATCATTCTGATGGTGGCCGGTCACGCCGAAGCCCCCGAACTCATCACCAATTTCATCTACACCTTCCACATGCCGCTGTTCTTCATCGCGGCGGGTTGGTTCTTTAGCCGTCGCTACCTGCAACAGCCATGGACATTCATCTCCAAACGCGTGCGCGGCCTCTACTTCCCCTTCCTGAAATGGAGCCTGCTCTTTCTGGTACTCCATAACCTGTTCTTCCATTTCGGTATCCTCAACGAACAGTACGGCAACTGGACAAACGGAGTGACCCACCCCTACACGCTCAAGGCGTTCGCGACACGCTTAGTAATGATTTTCACCTCCATGTCGGGCTACGACGAGTTCATGGCCGGGGCATTCTGGTTCTTCCGCGGACTGCTCGTGGCCAGCATCGTGTTCCTGCTGCTATACAAACTTCTCGACTCGCGCACACGCCTTCGTCCGGCCTTAGCCGTGGGCGCTATCTGCCTGGCTGCCATCGCATTCCACTGGCTCAGGATACATTTCGGCATCAAACTCACCGTGATACCCAACGGCGGTTGGCGCGAATGCTGGGGCGTGTTCTTCTTCGGCATCGGCGTGCTCCTTCGTCAGTACGAGCCATACATTAAACAGCACTGGGCTATCACATTAGGTTGTTTCGCCTTTCTCTGCTTCGCCGCCGTGCAGCACTTCTCAGGCATGAACAACGGCTGCAAGCTCCGCGACCTCATCACACTGCCGCTTACCGGCACCGCCGGATTCATAATGCTGCGCCACGTCAGCACCCTCATCGACTCAGTCGCCTCGCCGATACGCCGTTTTCTGGTATTTACAGGCAACAACACACTGTATGTCTTTGTGTTCCACATCATTTCGTTCAAGCTCATCAGTCTGCTTAAGATATGGTGGTACGACCTCGAGTTCGGCCAGATCGGTTGCCACATGGTGATACATTACAACCACACCGACTTTTTCTGGGTGCTCTACACCATCGCGGGCGTTGCCGTGCCGTTAGCCGTGCTGCAGCTCTACCGTGCGACAAAAGCGCGCCTCGGAGCCCGCAAAGGCCGGTCCATGGCCGCCGAAGCCCTCCCCGACGACGAGGCCTGAGCCGTCGCAAATCAGGCAATCAAACCGGCAAGACAGCCTGCACACACTCAGTGGCATTGTGCAAAAGCTGCCACAAAACTGCGCCGCGCAGGGCGATTTTTGAGCGTCTGTGGCCAGAAAAGCATAAATATATTTCAATATTTGGGCGTAATTTTCTAACTTTGCCGTAAAATCATCGAACACCGATTGCCACCCCTTTCCACCGTCGCATATTAACCAATGTGCAAATCTCACTCTCCGGGGAAATCAGCGGCGGCAGCGATATAAATTCTGCCATGATTCAAACCCCTGAAGAATTTAAGGAGATAGCCCCTTACGACGATAACGATTTCAAAGCTCAAATGATGGCACTGCTCGACGCTCCCGGATTCGAGCACGCCATTCGATACGTAATACCCGATGTTGACATGAACGAGCTGCGACAACAGTTGCTCAAACTCGACAAAAAACGGGATTTCCAGGAATTGGTGATGTACAACATCTTGCTGATGCTCGAGAAGAAAACCACCGACGGCGTCACCGTGACCGGCTGGGAGAACTTCACGCCCGAGCATCCGTCGCTCTTCATCACCAATCACCGCGACATAGTGCTTGATGCATCGTTCCTCTGCATGGCCATGATTCGCAAGGGCTACCACTCGATGGAAATTGCCTTGGGCGACAACCTTCTCATCTACGACTGGATCGCTCACCTGGTACGCCTCAACGAAGGCATCATCGTAAAGCGCAACCTGCGCCTGACCAAGGCATTGGAGGCGGCCAAGCAGCTTTCGGGCTATATACATTACTGCATCACCACCAAGCACGAATCGGCCTGGATTGCCCAGCGCGAAGGGCGCGCCAAGGACTCGAACGATGTCACCCAGGACGCCGTTCTGAAGATGCTTGCCCTGGCCGGCGAAACCGACAATGTGGCCGTGAGGCTGATGGAACTCAACATCACCCCGACAGCCATCTCGTACGAATACGACCCCAACGACTTCCTCAAAGCCAAGGAGTTCCTGGCACGCAGGCGTGACGCCAACTTCAAGAAATGCCAGCGCGACGACCTGCTGAGCATGGAGACCGGCATCCTCAAATACAAAGGGCGCGTGAACTTCACCATCTGCAAGCCCATCAACCCCGACATCGAACCGCTGACCACCCTCACCGACAAGGCCGAAATAATCCGCTCGGTATGCCGCATCATCGACCGCGAAATCCACTCGGGCTACGTGATTTACCCGGTGAATTACATTGCCTTCGACGCCGTATATCCCGGTATGCGCTTCCGCGGTGAGTACACCGACGAACAGCTTGAGAAATTCAACAGCTATATAGACGGTCAGCTTGACAAGGTCGACCTGGAAAACATCACCCCCGAAGAGCGCGAGTTCATGCGCAGGAGTATTCTCAAAATGTACGCCAACCCGCTTCGCAACCAGCTGTTGGCCAAGGGTGAAGACATCCCCGAAGCCCAAGCCTGACCATGAGGGCTTCACTGATTCTGCTGTTGCTCGTCCTGGTAATCGACGCGGCGCTTGAATGGTACATTCTGCGCCAGATACGCTCGAGGGTCAGGAATAGAAAAACATTGTGGTGGAGAGCCGAATTATGGAGCTCCATCCTCTTTTTCGCGCTGCTTGTGGCGGCAATCATAGTGCCTGCCGGCAGCGAGACACGCGGCCTGCTGTTGACAAAAATGTGGCTGCTGTTCACCTTCTTTTCCACATTTGTAGCCAAACTCATCGCGGTAATCTTCGACCTGCTGGCATCGGTGCCGCGCCTCTTCGGGCACAAACGCATCAAGGCGCTTACCGTCACCGGAATAGCGCTGGCCCTCATAATCTTCCTGTCGATGTGGTGGGGCGCGCTCATCAACCGCTCCCGCATTGACGTCAACGAAGTAACAGTCGAGGTCACCGGCCTGCCGCAATCGTTTGACGGTTACCGCATTGTACAGTTCTCTGACCTGCATACCGGCACCTACGGCAATGACACCACATTCGTCAGCCGCCTGGTCGACCGCATCAACGGGCTGCACGGCGACGCCATAATGTTCACCGGCGACATCGTCAACTCAGAATCGGTGGAACTCACCCCTTTCATCAGCCCACTCAGCCGCCTGAAAGCGCCCGACGGGGTTTTCGCCATCCTCGGCAACCACGACTACGGCGATTACACCCGCTGGGAAACTCCGCAGCACAAGGTGGCCAACATGGATTCGCTCTTCAGCTTTTACCGGCGCACAGGCATGGACTTGCTGCGCAACGAAACGCGCTGGATACGCCGCGGCGGCGATTCGATCGCCGTAATCGGCGTGGAGAACATCGGTGAACCCCCGTTCCCGGTATACGGCTCACTCACAAGCTCTTACCCGACGCTCGACGACGACGTGACGAAAATACTCCTGACCCACAACCCACGCCACTGGGTCGATTCGATACAGAACAACGACAATGTGCGCATACAGCTCGCCCTGTCGGGTCACACACACGCCATGCAAATCGAGGTGGGGGGAGTTTCGCCGGCGTCCCTGCGCTACGAAACCTGGGGCGGTCTCTACGCCGACAGCCACGAGCACCATCAGCTCTACGTCAATATCGGCGCAGGCACAGTGGGCATCCCCATGCGCATCGGCGCTACACCCGAAATCACCGTCATAACCCTGCGCCGTCGCAAATAACATCCTAACCATTAAATATTTACGCCCTTGGCTCTTACCGCTACCGAAATAATCGCACGCGAGATGCAACTCCCCGAGAAGCATGTCGCCGCCTGCCTGGGCCTACTCTCGGAAGGCTCGACAATACCGTTTATCAGCCGCTACCGCAAAGAGGCCACCGGCGGTCTCGACGAAGTGGAAATCTTTGCAATCCAGCAGCGTTTCGACGCCCTGCAGGAACTGGCTCACCGCAAGGAGTATGTGGCCAAAACCATCGAATCTCAGGGGAAAATGACCCCCGAGATACAGACGCGACTCGACGAAGCCACCGAATTTGCCGTTGTAGAGGATATCTACCTTCCTTTCAAGCCCAAACGGCGCACCAAGGCGCAGGTGGCCCGCGAAAACGGTCTGGAACCGCTTGCCAAAATGATTATGGCCCAGACCTGTGCCGCCCCCGAGGATGCTGCCCGACGCTTCATCAACGATAACGTGAAGGACGCGCAGGCTGCCATCGACGGTGCCTCGAATATCATCGCCGAATGGGTCAGCGAGGACGAAAAAGCCCGCCAGAGAGTACGAAACTCGTTCCGTCGCTTCGCCAGAATCAACTGCAAGGTCGTAAAAACCAAGATTGACGAGGCTCAGAACTACGCCAACTACTTCAACGTTTCCGAGCCGCTAAACCGCTGTTCGTCACACCGTTACTTAGCCATGCGGCGAGGCGAGGCCGAGGGGCTGCTCAGGGTGAGCATCGACATCGACGACGAGCGCGCCATAGAGAACCTCAACCGGCAGTTCGTGCGACGAAACGCCACTCCGGAGGCTGCCGAAATCGTAAAAGTTGCCGTAGCCGACGGATATAAGCGCCTGATGCGCCCTTCGCTCGAAGCCGAAACGGCGTCCGAAGCCAAGGAGAAAGCCGACGAAGCCGCCATCCGCGCCTTCGCCGACAATGTGCAGCAGCTGCTCTTAGCCGCTCCGTTGGGCAACCGTCGCACCATGGGCATCGACCCCGGCTATCGCACCGGCTGCAAGGTAGTGGTGCTCGACGCCAACGGCAACCTTCAGCATCACGACGTCATCTACCCCACCCCGCCACGCAACTATATCGTTGACGCTCAGAAGCGTGTGTCCGCACTGGTCGAGAAATACGACATCGAGGCGATAGCCATCGGCAACGGCACGGCCTCGCGCGAGACCGAGCGCTTCGTACGCTCGCTCACCTTCCCGCATAAGGTGGAGGTTTTCGTGGTGAGCGAAAACGGCGCCTCAGTATATTCGGCCTCGAAGGTGGCGCGCGACGAATTTCCCGACTATGACGTGACAGTCCGCGGCGCCGTGTCAATCGGCCGACGCCTTATGGACCCGCTTGCCGAACTGGTGAAAATCGACCCCAAATCAATCGGTGTCGGGCAGTATCAGCACGATGTCGACCAGACGAAACTCAAGCAGTCGCTCGACATGACCGTCGAAACCTGCGTTAACTCGGTGGGGGTCAACCTCAACACCGCCTCACGGCAGCTCTTGGCCTACGTTTCGGGAATCGGCGATGCCTTAGCGGGGAATATCGTGGCGTACCGCGCCGAGCATGGCGATTTCCATTCACGCGCCGAGTTGCTGAAGGTGCCGCGCCTGGGCAACAAGGCGTTCGAACAGGCTGCCGGCTTCCTGCGTGTGCCCGGCAGCGCACAAGTTCTCGACAATACGGGCGTACACCCCGAGCGCTACGCCCTGGTGGCACGCATGGCCGACGAGAGCGGCCACAACCTTGCCGAACTCATCAGCAACCGCGAACTGCTGCACCTCATCGACCTTAATAAATATGTGTCGGACGACCTGGGTCTCCCCACCCTCAACGATATTATCGCCGAACTCGAAAAACCGGGCCGCGACCCGCGCGAAAAGGCATCTGAATTCGCTTTCGACGAGTCGGTTAACTCCATCGAGGATGTACACGAAGGGATGATTCTCCCCGGAATCGTCAACAATATCACCGACTTCGGCGCATTCGTAGATATAGGCGTCCACGAAAGCGGACTGATACACGTGTCGCAGATGGCCGACCGGCGCGTGTCACACCCTTCGGAGGTGCTGAAGGTACACCAGCAGGTCAAGGTAAAAGTGATTTCGGTTGACCTTGACCGAAAGCGTATCGGCCTGTCGCTCAAAGGCGTATAAGATGATTACCCCGGCATTCATCGGCATAGGAAGCAACCTCACGGGCGACCGGGCCCTTACGGAGGTAAGGCGGTGCATTTCATGGCTCTGCCAAGAGTTCCCGCGCACCGCCGCTGCCGAACCATACGTTACCGAGGGCGAGGGAGTAAAGTCAGCCGGAATGACCTATATCAACTCTGTGGCAAGGATTTACACTGTAAAAAGTGCCGATGAGGTGAACGCGATGCTGAAAGATTACGAGGCATCGCGCGGACGCCGTCATAGAGTTCCGGAGGTGACAATCGATGCCGACCTCGTGACTTTTGGCGAGTGTATTCTGCGCCCTATCGACTTCATGCGGTCATATTTTCAGCGGGGGTACCGGCAGATTACCAAGAACGAATCTTAGAGGCTCCTAATGTAACATCTTGTAGGGCTGGCGCTTAGCGCGCAGCTGTTCGGCCACGGCCGCCGCATGGCGCGGATTAAGTCGAGGCGAAATTATCACCGTATCGGGCGCGAACCTCTTCAAATCAGCCTCCATATCTCCCTTATATCTCAGCGTAAGCAGCAGATAATCAACGTGCTTCGGCTGTTTGCCGTCGGGAAAGCCCGGAAGAATCACGTACCGTTTGCCGTAAACCGACCAATACCCCTCACCGGCGACTAAATGCCCGGTTTTCAGCCCGTTGCGGGCAAGTCGCACATCACGGGTGCCCTTCGCCCGGAAATAGCTGTCGCCATATTCGTTCACATACGCGGTGAGCGAGCGCAAGGTGCTGAAATTCGCGTCGGTGAACAGGTAGGCCGTCGGGCCTTCGCAGGCCACAATTCCGACGGCGTACTCATTATGCAGCCGCACCTCGTCGGGGTAATCGGTCTGCGACGGCCACAACCCGGTGAGTACGATGCCGAAAACGGCCACCGCTACCCCCCGTGCTCCGGCCGCTACATTCCGGCGCTTAATTGCCACCCACAGCATGACTACCCCCATATAATAAGGTGTAAGCAGCCACCACGGAAAGGAGCCGATGCTAATCAGCGAGCCGGGGATGTCGGCGACGGACTGAGCCAACTGTGTGCACATCTGATAGATAGCGTCGGTTACGGCTATCATGAAGCCTGCCGGAATCCCGACTATGGCAAGCAACACCGCCAACAGGCCGCAAAACATAAATGCCGGCAACAGAACCCCCATCGGCAGGTTCGACAGCAGGAACGCCCCGGGAAACTGATGGAAATAGTAGGCCGAAAGGGGCGCCGTCATAGCCACGGCCCCCAACGAGAGGGTTACCCACCCCACGACGACACGCACCACGGAGCCACGTACGCGGTCGGGTACCCGCGCGAACATCAGTATGCCGATTACGGCCAAAAATGTGAGTTGGAATCCCACCGAAAAGAGGTCGTAAGGTCTGAAAATCAACAGAATAATCGCTGCGGCGCACAACGAATTGAACGGGTCGGTCTGGCGCCGCAATATGCGGCCGAGCAGCAGGAATGTCGCCATAATGACAGCACGGGTCACCGACGGCGCCAACCCGGTGAGCATGGCATAAAGCCAGAGCACTGCGATGGTGGCCATCCACTGCCAGCGATTTTTGCCCCAAAAGCGCAACGGAAAGAAAATCAGTGATATAATGAACGCAATTACCGCCACATGAGTTCCACTGAGAGCCATAACGTGCGACAGTCCGGCGTTCCGGAAATCGACGACGGTCTCCTCGTCGAGAAAACGGCGGTCACCGGTAAGAACAGCGATAAGAAACTCCGCTGTATCGGAGTGCATCCCGGTGTTGATAATTGCGGTCTCGACACGGTCGCGCCACCCTTCCATGCGGGTCGCGAAGGTGGGTTTGTAGCCTACAATGCGTATGTCGTCCTCACCGATACCGGGCGCTACTGCCACAATACGGTTTCTGAAATAATACTCCTGCATATCCACGCCGCCCGGGAATGGGGAAACCTGCTCCGAAGGGCCGCGCAATATTCCGGTGAAGTGCACCACGTCTCCGCTCTGCACGGGAGGGGTGAACGATCTCACTATCACCATGACCCTGAACGGCTCGACAGGCTGAGAGCCGACCGAATCGACATCGACGGTGAGGCGCTGCGATGCTGCGGTGTTGCGTACCTCGGTCACCCGTGCCGAATAGTACCGGCCCGCGCTATTGAGGGCTGCAATGTCGAGGTGCGCGGGTTTGGCCACGCCTCCGGCGATGGTGCCGCATACGGCTCCGAGCAGCATAACACCTGCGCCGCGGCGTTTAAGCAGCAGACATACAGCCACTGCAACTACCTCAGCGACAGCTATCCACAGAAAATTTACCGGCAGGAACACGGCACCCAAAATACCCGCTGTGAGGGTCAGCAGAAGCGGTGAAAGGGGCGTTCCGGGCAACCGGTAATTCATAAGAGGCTGTTTAAAAAAGAAGAGGGGTTATATCGCCGACCGAAACGGCAGCGTCAGCGGTTCCATATTTTCCAAGATTCAAATGCCTGAAGCAGAAGCATTTCCAGGCCATTTTTTACTACTGCACCCCGTTCGGCAGACTTCCGCATAAACAGCGTCACTTCGGGGTTATACAGCAGGTCGTAGCAGATAAATTCCGGTCCCAGGCAATCGTAAGGAATTGCAGGACAAGCGTCTACGTGCGGATACATTCCCAAGGGGGTAGAGTTGACAATCACCGTGTGCTCGGCCATCACCCGGGGAGTAAGATCCCCGTAGGTGAGCACTCCCGGAGCCGGTGTGCGCGACACGAGCTGCGGCTCAACACCGAGCTGTTCTAGGCCCACACATACGGCTTTGGCCGCACCGCCGGTGCCGAGCACCAGCGCCCGTCTATGGCTCGGGGCGAGCAACGGTTTTATCGAGTCGCAGAAGCCCACGATATCGCTGTTGTAGCCTACGAGTTTGAAGTCATTGCCTGACTTGCCGCGGATGAACTTGATGACGTTAACAGCTCCGATTTTCTTCGCAACCGGATCAATATCATTAAGATAAGGCAACACCTGCTCCTTATAGGGGATAGTGACATTCAAACCCGAAAGATTGGCGTTTTCGGCTATAACCTCCATTAGATCACCTATTTCGGGAATCTCGAAATTCACGTATTCGGCATCGATTCCCTCGGCCTTGAATTTTTTATTGAAAAAATCCTTCGAGAACGAGTGAACCAAAGGGAAGCCGATCAGGCCGTAAATCCGTTCGTGATACGCGTCGTAAGCCATGTAAATAATGATGAAAAGTTATTGATTATAGCCGGACATACGGCAAAAAGACTCGGTGTGCGGTCGGCAGACGGGGCTACAAAATATTCATTGTATACACTTTGTCTTACTGAAATATGCCATTATGCCTTATCAACCGCAAAATTACAATTTTTCCTAATCTTCCATACCAAAAGGCGAAAAGAATTTTGCATTTTTATCCTATTTTCTGTGCATAATTTTTTGAAAAGTTTGTATCTTTGCGCGACAATCAAGATTTTGTGATTTCACCTACCAGTTCAATGAAATACATAGGAGCACACATATCGGTTACAGGAGGGGTGTCCACTGCTCCCGTCTCCGCAGCGGAGATGGGCATGAATGCATTTGCACTTTTCACACGCAACCCGACACGCTGGAAATCGAAGGCCATACCCGAAAAGGAAGCCGAAGCTTTCCGCGAGAACTGTACCCGTCTTGGTTTCACACCCGACGTCATCCTGCCGCACGACAGCTATCTTATCAACCTCGGTTCGCCCGAGCCCGAGAAATTGGCTCAGTCGCGCGAAGCGTTCCTCGACGAAATGCACCGTTGCGAGCAGCTTGGCCTTACGATGCTCAATTTCCACCCGGGTTCGCACATGAGGATGATTGACGACGACGATTGCCTGAAAATCATCGCCGAATCGGTCAACGGCGCCCTTGCCGAAACATCGGGGGTCACCGCCGTGCTCGAATCGACAGCCGGACAGGGCTCCAACCTCGGTTACCGTTTCGAACAGCTTGCCCGTATCATCGAGCTCATCGATGACAAAAGCCGCGTAGGGGTCTGCGTCGACACCTGCCACACTTTTGCCGCAGGCTACGACCTGGTTTCGGACGAAGGTTACGACCGCACCTGGCACGAATTCGATTCGGTTATCGGCTTCAACTACCTGCGTGCGCTTCACATCAACGACTCCAAAAAGGGCGTCGGCAGCCGTGTCGACCGTCACGCGCCCATCGGGAAGGGCGAGCTTGGCAGCATATTCTTCGCGCGGCTGATGGCCGACCCGCGCTTCGACAACATACCTCTGATTCTCGAAACGCCCGACGAATCGCTCTGGCCGGCCGAGATAGAATGGCTGCGAAAGCAGGCCGAAAACGACTCCGGCAACTGATCTCTCCACTCCACCCCCCTCCTCTCCTTCCAGGCATTTCCTCCCTCCGCCATATCCATAATTCTGATTTCTCCAAAATAGATAATACTTACTTCATCTTAAATTTCATACAGCATGAAAACCAAACCTGATTTAGGCTTTTGGAAACTGTGGAATCTGAGCTTCGGATTCTTCGGCGTGCAGATTGCCTACGCACTGCAGAGCGCCAACGTCAGCCGTATCTTCGCCACACTCGGCGCCGACCCCCACGATTTGAGTTACTTCTGGATACTTCCGCCGCTTATGGGTATGATAGTGCAACCCATAGTCGGCACAGCCTCCGACCGTACATGGACCCGTCTCGGTCGTCGTCTGCCTTACCTTATTATCGGTGCAGCGGTTGCAGTACTCGTGATGTGCCTGCTCCCCAATGCGGGCAGCTTCGGCCTCGCGGTTTCATCGGCCATCATCCTTGGCCTGGTAGCCCTGATGCTCCTTGACACTTCTATTAATATGGCCATGCAGCCGTTCAAGATGCTTGTGGGCGATATGGTCAACGAGAAGCAAAAAGGCCTGGCCTACTCCATTCAGAGTTTCCTCTGCAACGCCGGCTCGATTGTGGGCTACGTATTCCCCTTCCTGCTGACATGGATAGGTTTCCGCAACACAGCAGCTGCCGGCGTCATACCGCAGACAGTGGTATTCTCGTTCTACGCCGGCGCAGCCATCCTGTTGGGCTGTGTGCTTTACACACTCGCCAAGGTTAAGGAGTGGCCCCCGGTGCTCTATCAGGAGTACAACGGCGGCGATCCCGAGCCCACCAAAGAGGGCGAAAAAGCAAAACGTCCCGGCCTCCTCAAACTTTTGGGCAACGCTCCCTCGACATTCTGGACCGTGGGGCTGGTGCAGTTCTTCTGCTGGTTCGCCTTCCTTTTCATGTGGACCTACACCAACGGAACCATCGCCAAAAACGCATTCGATTGTCCCGAAGCCACTACCATCAACGCCATACAGCAGCTTGACGCTCAGGGCAAGGTTGTCGACTCATATTCAGCCAAATTCATCCTCGACGCCGACAGCAACCTGGTTGTAGCCCAGGGCAAAGCCGCCGCTGCCGGCATAACCCTCGCCGACGGCACATTCGTTCAGGCCAAATCGGTAACCCTGCTCACCACCGACCGCGATTCAGTGACAATCGGTTCGGGCATCGCCGCCATTACAGTTCCGACCAAGGGAATACCCATGCCGACCGACGTATACACCGACGGCAACCTCAACTATGTGAACGGTATCGCCAGATACAACTTCAACAAACCGATCGACACCAAAGACGCCGTAATCGTGATTGACGGAGACAAGCAGATTAAATCAGCCGACATCACCATCAACGACCGTCTGAGCCGCCTACAGCCCAACTCCAAGCTGATTCTGGCCGACATCTACTCGCACGACCCCGCAACCGGCGATCTATATGTCGACAGCAACGACGAGGTAACCCTCGCCGACCCGGCACGCGCCGATTACAAATCGTCGGTAGTGCTCAACACCGAATCGAAAGAGTATAACGACGCCGGCAACTGGGTGGGCATCCTCTTCGCCATTCAGGCCATCGGTTCGGTGCTCTGGGCTGTAGTCCTCCCGATGTTCCGCAGCCGCAAGTTCTCCTATTCACTGAGCCTGCTGATTGGCGCCGTCGGTTTCATCTCCGCCGGATACTTTACCAACCAGTACATGCTGTTCATCTCATTCACCCTCATCGGCTGCGCATGGGCCGCAATGCTCGCATGGCCGTTCACCATCCTCACCAACTCGCTGCGCCACGGCAACATCGGCGCATATCTGGGCCTGTTCAACTGCTCTATCTGCGTGCCGCAGATCATCGGCGCCCTCCTCGGCGGCGTAATCCTCTCGGCCATCGGCGCTCCCGACCAGCTCGCACCCCAGTATATGATGATGGTAATCGCCGGTATCTCGTTGATTCTCGGTGCTGTATCGGTAATTTTCATCCGCGAGTACAAATCAGATGACAACCCGGCTGCAAAGCCAGAATAATATTCACGACAATGAAAAAAATATTATATATTCCCCTGTGTCTGTTGGCAATCACAGGCCTCGGTGCCTGCAACGGCCACGAAGATTACGACCACTATGTGAACGCGCTCAAGGAGCAACCCGCCCTGATCGACACCATCTCCACCCCGCAGGGTTACGCCGATTACGTCACATCGTATATCCAGCTCACTGACTCGTTCGCACAATTCGACCTTAAGATGGACGAGACCCAGACCGACGAAATAAAGCAGCTCAGCGCCACCATCGAGCAGGCGCTCCGCGCACGTTACGACGCTATCTCGGCAAACGCCGACTCGGCCGTCACTCCAGCCACACCTGCGGCTGTCGATTCAGTAGCCGGGTCGCGCTAAACACCGCTGTTTACCTCCGCAAAACCCACAAAATCCTCAAAATAAAGGCGATGTACCGAAATCGGCACATCGCCTTTATTTTGAGGGTGTTTAATAACAAATGTTAACGTTCCGGTGGACGGTTTTTGAGATAAATCACATTAAATCAAAAGG
>CAMEPD010000060.1 GCA_945931475.1 uncultured Muribaculaceae bacterium
TACGACTCCTTGACCCACTGCGGCAGGTTGCAGAAGAAGATGAACGTTGGCACCTGGGCGCCCTTGAGCTGTGTCACATACTTGATTTTGATGTACTTGCCCTTGTTGGCGGGTGGCGGATACGCGGCGATGGCTTCGCTCATGACCTTGTTGAGCTGCGAGGTCGACACTTCGCGGCGACGGTTCTTGTATACATCTACGGCTGTCTCTATCACCTTGAAGATACGCTGCTTGGTAAGGGCCGAGCAGAATATGATGGGGAAGTCGGTGAACGGGGCGAACTTGCCGCGTATGGCCTCCTCGAAGTGCTTCTGCGCATCGAGCGACTTGTCTTCGGCGATGTCCCACTTGTTGACGCACACCACCAAGCCCTTGCGGTTCTTCTGAATCAGCGAGAAGATATTGGCGTCCTGAGCCTCGATGCCGCGGGTGGCGTCGATCATGAGGATGCACACGTCTGAGGCTTCGATGGCGCGGATGGAGCGGATTACCGAATAATATTCGATGTTCTCGGTGACCTTCTGTTTCTTGCGTATGCCGGCGGTGTCGACCAGGTAGAAGTCGAAGCCGAACTTGTTGTAGCGCGTATAGATGGAGTCGCGGGTGGTGCCTGCGATGTCGGTGACGATGTGACGGTCCTCGCCGATGAAAGCGTTGATGAGCGACGATTTGCCGGCGTTGGGGCGCCCGACGATGGCGAATTTCGGTATTTCGTCGAGCTCCTCGCCGTCGTCCTTGGGCTCGGGGAGCTTGGCCACGATTTCGTCGAGCAGGTCGCCGGTGCCATAGCCGCTGACGGCCGACACGGGGAACGGGTCACCTAAGCCGAGCGAGTAGAATTCGGGCACATTGTAGAGCCAGTCGTTGGAGTCGACCTTGTTGGCCACGAGTATTACGGGCTTACGCGATTTGCGCAGTATTTCGGCGACATGGTCGTCGAGGTCGGTGACACCGTTCATGGCGTCGACCACGAAGAGCACTTCGTCGGCCTGCTCGATGGCCACTTCGACCTGCTTGTTGATTTCCTCCTCAAAAATATCTTCGGAGTTGACCACCCAACCGCCGGTATCGACGATTGAGAACTCCTTGCCGTTCCAGTCGACTTTGCCGTACTGGCGGTCGCGCGTGGTGCCGGCCGTGGGGTCGACGATGGCCTGCCGCGACTCGGTGAGGCGGTTGAAGAGGGTCGATTTCCCTACGTTCGGGCGTCCGACGATTGCTACGAGCTGACTCATATTATAATTTTATAATTCCAAAATTTTTACAAAATTACGCTAAAAATGCGAGAGTTGCAAACCGGCCTTGCGCAGGGGTTCACTCTACGTAGCCGAAGGCCTTGAGTTTGTTCTCGCGGTTGCGCCAGTTGGGCTCCACCTTCACGAAGAGCTCGAGGTAGACGCGTTTGTCGAAGAATTTCTCGATATCCTTACGGGCTTCGGTGCCCACTTTCTTGAGCATGGAGCCGCCTTTGCCGATGAGGATGCCCTTCTGCGAGTCGCGCTCCACGAAGATGGTGGCCATGATATGGATGGCGGTTTCCGATTCATCGAATTTCTCGACGATTACCTCCACCGAGTAGGGCACCTCCTTGTCGTAGTTGAGCAGAATCTTCTCGCGGATTATTTCGGTAACGAAGAAGCGGGCGGGCTTGTCGGTGAGGGCGTCCTTGCCGAAATATGGAGGCGATACGGGGAGCAGCTCCACGATGCGGTTCATCAGGTTGGAGACATTGAAGTTCTCCTGCGCCGAGATGGGGAATACCTCGGCGTTGGGCAGGATACCTTTCCAGCGCTCGATGATACTGTCGAGGTCGCCGTTGTTCTTGAGAAGGTCTATCTTGTTGATAACCAACAGCACGGGCACCTTCTCGCGGGCGACGCGCGCCAGGAAGTCGGCGTTTTTGGTGGGGTCCTCCACCACGTCGGTGACATAGAGGAGCACGTCGGCGTCGGTGAGCGCGCCCTCCGAGAAGTTGAGCATCGACTCCTGAAGTTTGTAATTGGGTTTGAGCACGCCCGGGGTATCAGAGAAAACTATCTGGTAGTCAAGGGTATTGACGATGCCGGTGATACGGTGACGGGTGGTCTGCGCCTTGCGGGTGATGATGCTGATGCGTTCGCCCACGAGGTCGTTCATCAGAGTCGACTTGCCCACATTGGGGTTGCCGACGATATTTACAAATCCTGCTTTGTGTTCCATTAATTTTGTTGTTACTGATTGATAACGATACACTCTCTTCAATCTAAAACAAAAATAGCACCTGAAAAGATGCTATTTTGTATGAAAAAATTCATGCAGCAGGTAAGCTGAACGATTTCCGGGAGTATTACATATCCCACACCAGGTACATCGCACCCCATGTGAAGCCGGCGCCGAAAGCGGTGAGCACCAGCTTGTCGCCCTTCTTGAGCTTGTCCTTGTATTCGTCGAGGCAGAGGGGAATCGAAGCAGCCGAGGTGTTGCCGTAGTGCTGGATGTTTACCAGAACCTTCTCGGTGGGGATGCCTACGCGCGAACCTACGGCTTCGATGATGCGGAGGTTGGCCTGATGAGGCACCAGGTAGTCGATCGATTCGGGGGTGAGGCCGTTGCGCTTCATGATGTCGACGGTGGAGGTGTACATATCCACCACGGCGTTTTTGTAGACATTTCGGCCATCCTGATAGAGGAAGTGCTCACCCTTGTCGAGGGTCTCCTGACAGGTAGGACGGGCCGAACCTCCGGCCCACATCACCAAGTGCTCGAGGCCGCGGCCGTCGACATGGAACACGCCGTCGCGCACGCCTACGCCCTCCTCTTCGGTGGGCTCAACGAGCACACAGGCAGCGCCGTCGCCGAACAGCGGGCAGGTCGAGCGGTCCTCATAGTTGACCATCGACGACATCTTTTCGGTGCACACCACAATAATCTTTTTGCGGAGGCCGCTCTTGATGTAACCGGCGGCATCCTCGAGAGCTACGATGAAACCGGCGCAAGCGGCCTGAATATCGTAGGAATATGCGTTGACAAGGCCGCAGCCGTGGCAAATCACGGAGCCTGTCGAGGGGAAACGGTAATCGGGGTTGGATGTGGCGCAAATCACGAGTTCCACATCCTCGGGTTTTGTACCGGTCTCTTTAAGGAGCTTGTTGATAGCCTGAATGCCCATGTATGATGAACCCACATTCTTTTTGAGGATTCTGCGCTCCTTGATACCGACGCGGGTGGTGATCCACTCGTCGTTGGTGTCGACCATTTTCGACAACATCTCGTTGTCGAGGATATCATCGGGCACGTACGATGCTATGCCTGAGATTCTTGCGTTGAGCATAATATATTTTATGGTGCGTTAATATACAGTATTAACCGCGCTCAGCTCCCCGGCAGAGGGCGCTGTCGGGCAGGCCCTGGCGCACAGCGGGGTAACACCAAACGTGGTCGGGAGGGAGTCTTGAACCAATCTGTGAAAAAGCGGCGACACTTTCTGTCGCCCGGGGCATGCCCCCGGGCGGCTGTAAGCGTCAATCAGACAACTGCTTCTTTCTCGATAGCAATCTTGCCACGGTAGTAGCCGCATTCGGGGCATACACAGTGGTAAACATGCCATGCGCCGCAGTTGGGGCAGAGGGCCAGAGTAGGCATGGCTGCCTTGTCGTGTGTACGACGCTTGGCAGTGCGGGTCTTGGATTGTCTTCTTTTAGGATGTGCCATTGTTGTTTATACTATTGTTATATATTATTCGGTTGAAAATCAGTCGTTTTCGTCGGTCGACTCCCGGGCGATGTCGCGAAGGACGTCCCATCGGGGGTCGTTGGCCGGGGCCTGTTCGTCGGGGGCTGCGGTTTCGGAGGCGTCCATCTCGTCGATAAGCTCCTCCATGAGCTCCTCGTCGCCGTCGGCGGGGGTATGGGCGCGGTGCTTTTTCAGCAGCGAGGTCATCTGGCGGTTGCACTTGCCCAGGGGGTGCACATGCTTGATAGGGATGGCCAGCACCACCGTATCGTAAATCATATAGGCCACATTGAGCGAGTTGTCACCTTCGGGAATCTCGATGAGGCCGTCGGCATCGTCGCGGTAATCGTCGCCGTATTTCACCACGATGTGGTATTCGGTATCAATCGGCAGCTCCAGATTGTCGAGACAGCGGTCGCAGGCCACCACGTAGATCCCCGTCAGCCGGAACGTCAGGTCGTAGACGCCGTTTTTATGTACCACGCTGAGGGCCACGTCGATATTGGCGTCGCGGATATCAGCGTTTTCCATATTCTCAAAAAAGTGTTTGTCGAGATGATATGAAAAGGCATGCTCGCCCTCGGGCAGGCTTTTGAGGGGGAGGTTAAACTCGCTGAGCTTTCCCATTGCAATACAATTAATTGATACTCAAACAGTTTTGCATCCAAAGAATTGCGGCAGCCGTCAGCCGTCGCCCTCCGTGGGTGAAAAAACTGTGCAAAGTTAGCCAAAAAATGCCATATAACCAATTTTTAACGTTTTTTATTTTTGAGCGAGTAGGCAGATGTATCTGTAGCTGATGTGGGCACCCCGCTATTCCGATAATTCCGATAATTCCGATAATTCCGATAATTCCGATACATCAGCCACCCCCCGGCGTGTCCCTCTACGCGCTCGTTCAATAAATAATCAGCAAAATGCTTGCACATCCCGATAAATAAGTGTAATTTTGCAAAACAGACCGACAAATTCGCTTTCATCACGCACAAGCGATGTTCAGGCTTTCATGCCACCTGATTTTTCCTAATCAATCTATATATTCATTAATCATCTCACATTTATGAAGAGACTCTACACATGGCTGCTTGCCGCGGCACTCCCGGCATTGGCGGCAGCCGACGGTCTTTCCGTCCCCTACGAGACAGATTTCTCTGACCAGGACTGGACCATCCACAATGTGAATGCCGACGAACAGACCTGGACCATCAACAATTCGGCCTCCGATTACAACGGAACAGGTTTCTCGGCCGGCATCAAGTACCGCTGGAACAGCTCCCAGGCTGCCAACGACTGGATTATCAGTCCGGCAATCCAACTCGAAGCGGGCAAAAATTACAAAGTAACCTACTGGTACAAAGGCGCAAGCCCTAACTACCACGAAAAGGTAGGCGTGTATATGTCGACAGGCAGCGACCTTGCCTCATTCACCTCCGACAAGCTCCTCAATGACCACGAGACAACTGACACCCAGTGGCATAAGGGCATCAAGAAGTTTACGGTAGACGCCGATGGCGACTACTATTTCGGCATTTACTGCCACTCTGACAAAGACCGTATGAACCTGTTCTTCACCGGTTTCGCAGTCAGTGAGGACGTATTCAGACCGGGTCCGGTAACCGGACTGGCCATCACCCCGGGGGCCGACCATGCCCTGGAGGCCAAACTTACATGGGCCCTCCCCACCGTCGATGACGACGGCGGAGCACTCGCCGACGATGCAACCTTCGAGGCTATCCACATCTACCGCGACGGCGTTCTGGTAAGCACTCCCGACCTTGCCGCCGACGCTACGGAATGGACCGACAACGCAGCTTCGGGCCTCACATCCGGCAAGCACACCTACGCCGTTGAGGTTGTAGTGAACGGCGCGACCTCGCGCCAGGCAAGCGCACAGAGCAGCTATATCGGCCCGATTGCCCCGCAGAGCATCCCGTTTGACGCAGGGCTGTGCGAACCCGGTGTTCCCCTCCCCGAAGATGAGTTCACAATGCTGTGGCTTCAGGCCAGAGGACGCACAAGCCATAATACCAATGTATGGAAACCATATACGTCAGCATCGGTAGGGACCAAGATCCAGTTCTATGTCGGGACCACCTCGGCCGCCGACGAATGGCTCATGTCCCCCGAAATCAACTTCCCGGCTCCCGGCGTATACAAGCTCCATACCATCCTAGATTTCTCTCCCTACAGCGCAGAATACGAGGCTGAGTTCCTGATAGGTACCGGCAGCGATATCGGCGGCTATACCACATCGTTAGGCTCGACCACCGAAATCGGCAGCTCCAAGCCCTTCGACTTCATCTTCGAGGTAGCCGAGGCCGGCCCGCAGCGCATCGCCCTGCATTTCACCTCCGAAACGTGCTACAACAACTTATATATCAACGACTTCACAGTTGAGGCATGGCATAAGTCGCCGGCTCAGGTCAGCGACCTCGCTGCCACTGTCAGCGCCGACCGTTCGTCAGTCAACGTGACATGGAAATATCCGTCAGTGAACAACGCCGGTGGCGTCTTAGAGTCAATCACCAAGGCTGAAGTGAGCATGGACGGCGAAGTTGTCGCCACCCTCACCGACTGCGTACCCGGCGCCGACGGCTCCTATACCTGCACACCGGAAGAGAACGGCGTACACACATTCAGCGTACTCCCCTACCTGGGCGAATACCCCGCCGACGGCACCGTACCCGAAGTCAAGAGCTCATGGGTAGGCCCCGAGAACCAGGCCCTCCCCTACACCACCGGCTTCGATGCCAGCGATGCCACCACCCTGCTTTGGGGCGCTGTTGACGCCGATAATGACGGCACAACCTTCACCTATAGCCAGGGCACAACTCTGTGGGAACTCTACAAAGGCGACGCCACCAGCCACGACGACTACCTGGTATCGCCCCTGCTCGACTTCCCCAAGGCCGGTTACTACGAGGTCAAATGGCGTATCAAGGGCGGCGGCACAGGCTACGGTCTGAAATCGGGTATCGTTACCGACAAGAGCGACGTAGCCGGTTCATTCACCGAAAGCCTGAGCATCACGCTGTCGGCCGGCTCCTATGCATCGGCCTACACCGACCGCATCCATCTCGACAACGCCCAGTCGTCGGCTGTGGCACTCTACGCCTACCCCGAAAACAATGCGCTTGCATCATACAGCCAGCCGGTACGTCTGGAGGATGTCAACGTGGAATATGTGCCTCTGACACCGAAGGCACCCACCGGCCTGACCATCACACCCGACCCCGACAACGCATTGAAAGCCACCCTCGCATGGGTTAATCCCACCGAATCGAACATTAAGGATGCCGCACCCGAAATCACCACCGTACGCATCAGCCGCAAGCCGGTGCTCGGCGCCATTCCTTATGAAACAGTCGGCACCATCGAGGGCAACTTCGAGCCGGGTGCTTCGATGACCTGGACCGACGAAAACGTACCTGCACCGGGTCTGTATATGTACCAGATTGAACTCATGGGTTCCGACCTTCAGGTCGGCAGCGGCTTTGCATCGCTGAAATCCACCTGGATTGGCCCGGGCCGCGAATTCCCCGTCTCACACAACATGACCCAGGGTGACGAAGGCTTTATGTCGGCCGACTGGGCAGTTCACAATGTTGACGGCTGCACAATCGAATACAATGACGATGACTGGGGCTCATACGAACAGGATGTAACCTTCGAAGTACAGAGCAACGGCATATACATCACCTCGAACAATGCCGAATCAACCGACGACTGGGCAATGTCACCCTACTTCCAGTTCCACGAAGGCGACCGTTACAAACTTACTCTCAAGAGCTCGTCGGCATACGGCACGCCACCCGTATGGACCATCTGGCACGCCACATCGCAGGATTACAATGACGCCGACATCCAGATGGGTCAGATTACCACTACCGGCACACCATCGTCGCGTCAGGAAGATTCGTTCATCATCGACGTAGTGACTCCCGAGCAGGCAGCTGCCCTCGCAGCCGCCAAGGCTGAAGGCGATACCGCCGGCGAAGGCGAAGGCGACAACAACGACGACCTCACCGCCGAGGCCGACGCTGTGGTTCCCGCCGGAAAGGCCGTCATCGGCTTCCACCTCAACCAGAACGGCGTGCTCACAATCTCAGGCATGAAAGTGGAGGTTATCCGCCGCAAAGTTCAGAGCGTTTCGATTACCGACGCCGATGCCGCACCCGTTGAGGCCGCTGAAATCACCATCGGCGACCCCCTGCAGCTCAACGCTGTGGTTGGTCCGGAAGATGCCACCGACAAGAATGTAACCTGGAGCTCGGCCAACGAATCCATCGCTACGGTCGACGCTGCCGGTCTTGTAACCCCCGTAGCTGTCGGCGAGACCTCAATCACCGCCACCTGCGACGGTCTTTCGGCTTCGGTTCAGCTCTCCGTTAAGCCCGTGGTTGCCGAATCGGTAACCGTTTCGGCCGAATCTACCGCCCTCTATCCCGGCGACGAACTGCAGCTCACCGCTGTTATCGCTCCGGAGAATGTCACCGACAAGACCCTCGTATGGAGCAGCTCCGACGAAGAAGTCGCCACCGTCAGCGCCGATGGCAAGGTAACCGCGGTAGCTCCCGGTCAGGCCACCGTCACCGCTGCCTGCGGCGAGGTTTCCGGTTCGATCGACCTCACAGTCAACCCGCGTCCGGCCGAGAGCATCACGCTCAACCAGACCGAGATTCAGGCCGTTGAAGGCACCACCGTACAGCTCGTCGCCACCGTCCTCCCCGAGAACGCCACCGACAAGACCGTGACCTGGAGCTCGTCCGACGAGGCAGTCGCCACCGTTGACGAAAACGGCCTGGTAAGCATCCTCAAAGCCGGCGAAGCCGACATCACCGCCGCCTGCGGCAGCCTCACCGCCGTTTGCCACGTGAAAGCCCTTTCGGGCCTGTCGCTCATCCCGGCCGATGCCCTTGACAGCGTTCGTTTCTACAACATGAAGGGTATCGAGGTTAAGAATCCCGAACTCACTCCCGGCTTCTACATCGCCCGCTACACCTACAACGGTGCCGAGCACGCCGTGAAAGTCCGCTTCTGATACCCGGTAAATTCAGCTCAGACAGGTGAGTTTTCACTTCTGACACAATAATTAACTATCCCCTAAACGGCGGTGTGTTTCTCCAACACACCGCCGTTTTTGCGTTATGTTGTAGGGTCGCGGCACAATGCTTCTAACTTAAGACTCGACAAAGAATGTAGGGACATCGCTTTGCGATGTCAGCGGTTGGGAATCAGAGAATTGCAACGTATACATCGCAAAACGATGTCCCTACAATTACCTGAAACATCCTTAAGTTAAAAGCAACGTGCCGCGACCTTACAATTCATTCCCTGGCATTAATTTTGACATCCTCTTTGCGTTATGTTGCAATATTGCTTTATCGGGGGAAGGCTGCCCCCTACAATCCTGAATTCCGGCAGCAAACTGATGTAACTTAGTAGCCGTGCGCTCGCCGAGCGCCGGCACACCATTTAATTCTAATTCTTGCTCCTTTCTTGGGAGGCCGGCGCTCGGCGAGCGCTCGGCTACTACCGCCGCCCAAAAATCCCGATTTCTGAAAGTATAGCAGGCTTCGGTATATATTATAAGGTATTGGCGGGGTCGGGGATGCGGAAGATGGAGAAGTTCACCGAGCCGTAGGCGCGGTGCTCCAGGAAGCCGGGGAGGGCCGAAAAGTCGTGTTCTTTGGAGTGCTCGATGATGAAGAGCGAGCCGGGATGCAATAGCTTGGAGGATAACACTTTGCCGGGAATCTCGGCAAAGCCGGGCAGGTTGTATGGCGGGTCGGCAAAAACGATGTCGTAAGCATGGCCCGATGACTCGATGAACCGAAGGGCATCGCCACGTACCAATGTGTGGTTGTCGGCTCCTAACTCCTTGGCTACCTTGCGGATAAAGTTGGCCTGGGTAGCGGCTTTCTCGACGGAGGTCACCGCACGGCATCCGCGCGACAGCAGTTCGAACGATATGGCCCCCGTGCCGGCGAAGAGGTCGAGCGCCTCGGGTTCGTCGTCGAAGTCGACAAGATTCTCGATTACATTGAAAATATTCTCTTTAGCGAAATCGGTGGTGGGCCGCGCGGTAATGTTGGTGGGTACGGTGAAGCGTCGACGGCCGTATTTGCCTCTTATTATTCTCATTATCAGTCAGTTTTATAAGGACGGACCCGTTGCCACTACCGGCGCGATGGCCACCTCGAAGGGCGCCGAGAGCACCTCGCGACCGGCACGGAACATCTCGGCCGGAAAGATGGCCGGCATCACGTAGCGCACGAAGCGCCGCAGCTCCTGCGACAGCCTCACACGCCGTGCCGAATCACCGGCGAGCAGCATCTCCTTGTCGGGAGTGATGCCGAGCGCCTCGCGTACGGCCAGCACATAGTAGAGGGCGTCGTTGATGTCGGGGCAGAAGTATGAGTTGATGAGCAGCGGCGCGTCGTCGCCCATCACATATATATCCATGTCTGTGGCGGTGAGGTTGGCCAGAATCTTGCCGCGCCCGCGGCGTCCCGGAGCCGGGGCGAACCACAGCGCAGGTGGGGTAAGCGCGTGCAACATGCGCGGATTGTTGAAGGTGCGTCGCATGAATGCCGCCAGCGAGCGGTCGACGGCATACTCCAGACGGATAGCCATGCCGGGCCAGCTGTCGTGGAGGAACTCGGCGCCGTTGGGCGGAGTATCGCCGGAGTACTCGCGGTTGAAAATCTCGCGCGCCACATCGGGGTCGCTGACGAATCCCGGCATCGGCACGAAGCGTTCGGTGCGCCACAGCACCGTCACGCGGCCGTAGTCGAGGAGCAGTCCGGGGGTGTCGTATATGGCGTTCTCGATATCCTTCACCGGGTCGTCGGTGTTCTCGGGGACGACAGTCTGTGTCATCAGCGAGCGCTCCTCCAGGGGGCAGAAGGCCATGCAGCGCAGGTCGCCGGGGGTGACCTCCACTACAAGCTGCCATACTTGAGGCTGATGTATCAGACTTTTGTCAATTGCCATGGCACAAGGTGTTTAACGCTGGGTTTTCACCGACTGCATACCGCCGGAAAGGCGTCCCGAACCGCGGTGGGCATTGTTGTACTGCGAGCCGTTGCCCCAGGTGTCGTTGAGGCCGCTGTCGTCCTCATCCTCTTGGTCGTCGGTGTCTCGCTGCTGAGGCTCGCGGGTCTTGGGCTTGTTCTTCTTCACCTCGAGAGGCTTCTGAAGGTCGACGGGTATCTCGAAGAGCGACCAGTCCTGTGAGATATCCCAGTTCTTACGCACGTTCAGGCGTTTGGAGTAGTAGACCACATCCTCGGGGAGGGTGCGGGTGGCCACATTGCCGCGGTCCCACTGCCCGTTGGCGTTGACATCGAGTATGGCGCGGGCATAATATTTGCCGGGGGCGAGATAGCTGAAGGCGGCCTGTGTGCCGGAGACAATCGAGGTGGCGACTACCTTGTCGGAACCGTCGAGCAGCTCCACGATTACCTGTACGGGGCCGACTGAATCGGAGGGTATGTCGGTGATGTTCAGGCGCACATTGCCGTAATCGAAGAGTGAGCGCGTGGTGAATTCGGTTGAGAAAGGCCGGATGCCGTGGCCGAGCACGCCGGTGACTGCCAGCGAATCGGCCGTGAGGCGGTACTTTGTGCCCTCTTCCCATTTCACGGGTATCTGCCAGAAGCGGGTGCTGAGACTGTCGGCCACCGGTTTGCCCATCGTCACGTCGGTCCATACGGTGTCGGTGAGCATCTCCAGGCGGAATCCGCCCAACGGGAAGGAGTCGAGGGGCTCCGAAGCCATGAATTTCATGGGGAGGTTGAGCTCCTGGGCGCCGGCGCCTTCGAATTTCAGATCCATGAAAACGGGCTGCGGGGCGACCGTGTCGGCCTCCTCTTTCTTCTTGTCTTTCTTCGACTTACGGTCGCGGAAGAACATCCTGAGGGTGTCGGTCTGCAACTGCGGGCGGTCAAGCGAATCGCTCTTCTGGTACACCGCGCGGATGAGCAGCGAGTCGGTTGCGGCCAGCTCGGGGTCGCGCAGCCAGAACACCAGGGAGTCACCCGAAGCGCTGCGTTCCACCGCCGTCATGGCCGGGTGGAAGAGCGAGCGGCCGGCGCGCGGTCCAGACAGTATGGTCAGTTCGGGAGGGGTGTCGGGCGTGGCGCCGAACAGGAATGTAAGCTGGTTGCGCTGCGGACGCTTGTTGTCGCGCAGGTAGTAAGGCTTGTAATCCTCATTGAACCAGGTGAGAAGCACATCGTCGGGGAGGAACCGGGTGGCCCGGCGCATCGCCACCGAGTCGGTGCGCTGCGACGAAAGCAGAGTATCGGCCACCTCTATCTGCTCGCTTGACGGCGAGACGGTCACCGGATAAATGGCCACATCCTCCGAGCGGTCCCAGTGCCAGTCATGGTTTACATCGTTGATTGCAAAGATGTTGTAGGTGCCTGGACGCAGACCGCGGATGGTAAACTGGCCGTACTGGTTGGTCTTGGCGACGCGCTCGAGCGGCAGGGTCCTGACTGCCGAATCGGCCAGGTTGGAGTACACGCCGACTACCATTCCCTGAGCCGGTTCGAGCGTACGGGCCTCGAATACCATCCCGGAGATGCGCAGCGTGTCAATCGACTCGCCTGTTGAGAAATCCACGGCGAAACCGTCGAGAATGTTCCCTTCGTTGAGGTCGCGCACTGCGTCGGAGAAGTCGATGGTGTAGGTGGTGTTGGGTATCAGGGTGTCGCGCAGCTCTACCGACACATGTTTGCCGTTCGACGAGATTGACGGCGCCTGTTTCTGGGCCGGCGAAATCACGATTTTATTCGACGGCTCCTCGAGCTTGATATTCTCGTTGAAGAAAATGTCGATTTTGTTATGACCTACGCCGACGGCGCCGGGAGCGGGTGTGGAGCGGACGTATTCAGGTGGCGTTTCGTCGCGCGGCCCCCCTTCGGGATGCCCGATGGAGGCGCAGGCTGCGACCAACAGGGCCACAGCCGCAAACAGCAGCATCCTCATCCACAGTATCTTATGCATAAAATTCCGAATTATCGGGAGCGGCAGCCGCAGCCACGCTCCATACAAATTACAAAGTTAAGAACATTTTTTCAGTTGTGCAAAAACTCGCTGTATGGCTCCGCAAATGTCCGGCAAGTCCCGGCAATGCCCCGGCAATCCGGCAATTCTGACAAAACGCCCCGCAAATTTGTTTATATCACACTGTTAAGTACATGACAAAAATTTGAACACATCGAATTTCGGCTTGTAGAGCGGTCTT
>CAMEPD010000061.1 GCA_945931475.1 uncultured Muribaculaceae bacterium
CATCAGTCGTGTAGCTCGCTACACTCCATCTTCTTCGAGAAAAATCTCCTGAAAAATTTCCTCGGATAAACATTCAAATAATTTCGAACAGTTACTTAGTGGAGTCAGCAATATACGGCGCACGGAATGCAAAAGCCGGAGCAACAAAAAGAATGCGCCTCGCCTCGTGTTTACGAGGGAGACACTGTCGATTTGCGCTCTGACAAAAGCCTTGCGTCGTATTCTCTAACACCGCAAAGATAGCGAAAGTTTGTGATACCACCAAATACCGCGCACAATTTCTTGCCGGAGGCGCCCCTCCGACTTGCCGGGCTTGACCGCCACACCTCCTGTCCTCACATAAGATACATCCGAGACATCCCATAACATCAGCTACACCCCGCGCCCTGCAAAAAAAGGAGGCCGCGTCGTCGACGCGGCCTCCCGGCGGTTGACTTACCCGGATTCGAACCAGGACAGGCAGAACCAAAAACTGCAGTGCTACCATTACACCATAAGTCAATCATATTCGCCCAGAGCGTTGCGGCCCTAAAGCGTGACAAAGTTATGAATTATTTTTTATTCTGCAAAATTTTAGGCAGGTTCTATAAATTGGCTATAAATTGGCTTGCGATGATTTCGTAGTAGAAATCGAGATGATTTTCATTTTAAAGAGGGAGTTTAGCGAGCTAAACGACCGATGAAAGATGGAAAAGCAACCGATTTATACAAGAAATCAGCCAAGAACCTAATATTGTTATTTTCTATTCTGACAGGTGTCCAATTTATAGAACCTGTCTTTAATACCATTCGACGCCGTTGGTGCGCGAGGAGCGCTTGTCGTATTTGAGGTCGGAGAGTAGCGACGACTTCACGGCGATGTGGAAGTTGTACGACTTATACGGGCCCACAGGTATCACCGACGCGCGCATGGTGAAGCAGTGCAGGTCGCGCGAGATGTTCAGGTTCATGTACGCTATCTTGTGGGTGTCGAAGTTGTACGACATCGAGGCGGCGAACTGCCAGTTTTTCGTCGGGCGGATGTTGCCCGATAGCGACAGGTTCTGGGTGATTTTGCCGTCGTATTCCATCTTTTTCTTATTGAACGCTCCGTAGGAGTAGTTGATGGAGTAGTTGACCGACAGGCTCCATGGCACTGTCCACGGCACGTAGCCGTCGCTGTCGAGCACCAGGTCGTCGTCATCACCGCCTCCGCGTCCCTTGTTGGTGTCGGAGAGGTTGTCGGGGTGGTCCCAGTCGCCGGTGTCGCCATTGTTTTTGTTGCCGCCCGAAGCGTTCTTGTCGTCGGTCGACTTCTTCTTGCGGAAGGTGTCGTTGTTGAATGTGTACGAGAACGATGTGCCGGTCGACGACAGGCGTCCAAGACCTTTGCCGGCCTGCAGGCGCGTTCGGTTTACGCGCACGGGATTCCCGGCGGAGTTCAGGGCGTATGTGTAGACATCCCATGTGGCGGCCAGCGAGAGGTTGAACTGCTTGGTGAGGCGCAGCAACAGTGACGTGTTGATGTTGCTCCAGCGCAGCGAGTCGGCGGCGAAATTGTAGCTCTGGGAAACTGTAAAGTTCTCGATGAGAGATATTTTGCGCTCGCCGATGGAGTCGTTGTCGCTCTTGACTTTCATCTCGAGGTTGTTGGCCAGCGATACGGTGACGGCGCCGGTCTTACCCTGGCTCGGCACGCCGAACAGGGCGTTGGGAAACATCGAGTATCGGGTGTGCTGCACCGTTCCGTCGGCCATCGGGCGGTCATACGACCCGTAATAGCCGAACCACGACGACCCGAAGTCGGGCGCCCCCGAGAAGGAGATTGTGGGGGTGAACACGTGGCGGATCATCTTCACTTTGTCGCCAAGGAAGGGTAGCGGCTGGTAGAAGCCGTAGATTTTGGTGTCGAGTGATACTGAGGCATTGAAATCCCACACATTATAGAATGAGTAGGTGGTGTCGCACACTTCGGCCGAGGCCGCGGGATCCCACTGACGGCGCACCTTCTGGGTGTACATACGGTCGGTGAGGTTGATCGACGGCGTGAGGTTGAGGTATTTGAATATCGAGAAGGTGGCCGAGATGGGTATATTGTGCTTCATGCCGTTGCGCCAGTCCTTTATGAGTGATTTCTTGAAGAACTGGTCCTGCTTGGCTGTGAGCGAGTTGACCAACTGGCCGGAGTATGACATCCTGATCTTTTCGTACCAACGCTCGTTACCTACGGGATGCTTGCGCTTGAAGGGGTAGGTCTGCGACATGGTGACGTTCAGGTTGGGGAACGATACCGACAGCGTGGAGTCCTGGGTGCGCTGTGAGATGTTGAGCGACGTCGACAGCGACCACTTCGACTGCGGAAAACGATAGGTGAGGTTGACGGTCGAACTCTTGGTGTTCTCGGTGAAACCCTGTGAATAATAGGAGTTGACACTGTTGCGCGTGTAGCCCGAAGTGGTGAAGTTCACCGAAGCCGAGAGGCTTAGGTTGGGGTTGGCCTTGGAGTCCTGTGTGTGGTTCCAGGTCACCTGGAAGTTGGTCGACGACGAATAGTCGGGGTCACCTTTCTCGCCGTATATCGACTTGAGGTAGTTGATTGAGAACCGGCCGTTGAATTTATAGCGTTTGCTGTATGTCGACTGCGCCGCCAGGCCCCAGGAGCCTTTGGTGTAGATTTCGCCGGTGAGCGCCAGGTCAACGTAGTCGCTGATGGCGAAGTAGTAGCCGCCGTCCGACAGATAGAAACCGCGGTTGTAGTCGTCGCCGAAGGTCGGCACTATAATACCCGAGGCGTATTTGTCGCTGAAGGGGAAGTAGCCGAACGGCACGGCCACGGGGAGCGGTAACCCCGCCAGCACCATATAGGCCGGCCCGGTGACGATATTTTTCTTGGGTATTACCTTGGCTTTGGTGAGCTGAAGCCAAAAATGGGGGTGCTCATGGTTGTCGCAGGTTGAGTAGCGGCCGTTTTCGATGTAATATTCGTCGTTTTCGGTCTTTTTGGTTGTTCCGCCGGTGAGGTATCCCTCGCCCTGCTGGGTGGCGACATTGGTGATGTAGCCGCGCTTCGACTTGAAGTTGTAGCGCATGGTCTCCGATTCGTAGTCGGAACCGCCCTGGGTGAACACCGGTGTACCCTGAAGGTCGCCCAAGGTGTCGGCCACGCCGGAGGCTTCTACCTCAGATTTGTCGAGGTCGAGCGAAATGTCGGCTGCCGACAGCTTCAGGTCGCCGTAGTCGATTTTGCCGTCGCCATACATGTAGGTCATCGAACGTCCGATCATCACCATGGAGTCTGTGCACGAGAACTGCACCTGGTTGTCGAGGTCGACTTTGCGGCGTACGATGCGGTTGCCGGGGGAGGCTCCACGCCGGTTGCGGTCGGCAATCTGCAGCAGTGAATCGGTGGAGTAAGCGTACTCCGAGTCGGGGATGGTGTCGGTGTCGAGGCGTATCGAGTCGTCGATTACCGGCCGGGTGTAACGCACTGTGCGGTCGGGAATGGAGGTGTCGGCTGCCTCCGACATTTCCGGCGGGTCGACCACCGGCAGAGTGCGCCGACGGTGGGGGTTGTTGCGCCGGCGCGTCCCCGATGCCACCGCGCGTACGTCGGCCTCGGTTACCGTGGCTGTGTCGGCCGGGGCCGGAGGCTCGGCAGACACGCCGCTCCCGGTGCTCGGGAACATGGTTCCCGTCACCAGGACGGTCGCTAATACAAATAATATGTAGAGGCTTCTGTTACGCAAAAAAGCTATGAAGATGGGAAATAGCCTCTAACTCGGTTGGCTGTGAGTCAGATGGCTTTGAGCAGGTAATAGTTCTTTTTGCCCTTCTGGACGAGTATGTACTTGTCGTTGAGGAGCATATCGAAAGAAGCAGGTGTGTACGGGTCGGCTACTTTCTGCTTGTTGATTGAGAAACCGCCTCCCTGGGCGAGCTTGCGCAGTTCGCCTTTCGACGGGAATACTTTGGCGCGGTCGGTGAGCAGGTCGGCCAGCTGTATGCCGTCGGCAATCTCCTGACGCGATACTTCGAACTGCGGTACGCCGGCAAACACGTCGAGCAGTGTGCGCTCGTCGATTTTGTGCAGCGTGTCGGCGGCCTTGTTGCTGAAGAGTATCTGCGAAGCCTCAACGGCCGCCTCGTAATCTTCGGCAGAGTGAACCATAGTGGTAATCTCCTTGGCCAGACGCTTTTGCAGGGGGCGCTGACCCGGGTCCTGACGCTGCTGCTCGATGAGGGCGTCAATCTCCTCCTTGGGCAGCACGGTGAATATCTTGATGTATTTTTCGGCGTCCTCGTCGGTGACATTGAGCCAGAACTGATAGAACTGGTAGGGCGACGTGCGCTCGGGGTCGAGCCATACGTTGCCGTTCTCGGTCTTGCCGAACTTCTTGCCGTCGGCCTTGGTAATGAGCGGGCAGGTCAGCGCGAAGGCGTCATCGGCACCCTCGAGACGGCGGATAAGCTCCGTGCCGGTGGTGATGTTGCCCCACTGGTCGGAACCGCCTAACTGCAGCCGGCACCCCTTGTTGCGGTAGAGCCACAGGTAGTCGTAACCCTGAAGCAGCTGATACGAGAATTCGGTGAACGACATTCCCTGTCCAGCTTCGCCCGAAAGGCGCTTCTTCACCGACTCCTTGGCCATCATATAGTTGACGGTGATGCACTTGCCTATGTCGCGGATGAAATCGAGGAAATTGTAATCCTTCATCCAGTCGTAGTTGTTGACCAGGATAGCGGCGTTGGGCGCGTCTGAGTCAAAGTCGAGGAATTTGGCCAGTTGCTTGCGGATGGCCTCCTGGTTGTGGCGGAGGGTCTCAACATCGAGGAGCTTGCGTTCCTGGCTTTTCATCGAGGGGTCGCCGATCATGCCGGTGGCGCCGCCGATGAGGGCGATGGGCTTATGGCCGCAGCGCTGGAAGTGCTTGAGTATCATCACGCCAACGAGGTGGCCGATATGGAGGGAGTCGGCGGTGGGGTCGATGCCCAGGTAAGCCGAGGTCATCCCTTTCTTGAGTTGGTCTTCCGTGCCGGGCATCATCTGGTGAATCATGCCGCGCCAGGTAAGTTCTTCTATGAAATTCATTTATTGGAAGATGTGTGTGATTAGTCGGTAAGTTTGGACAGGGCCACGCGGATGCGCTCCATGGCCTGCACGAGCAGGTCGTCGGCGGCTGCGTAGCTCAGGCGTATGTAGCCCGGCATGCAGAATGCCGAGCCGGCCACGGTAGCCACATGGGCGTGCTCCAGAAGGTACATGCACAGGTCGCTGTCTGAGTCGATCCGGCCCTCGGCGATGCTGCCGTCGGCGCTCTCCATGCGGTAACGCTTTCCGAGATAGGCTTTTACGCCGGGGAAGAGGTAGAATGCGCCGGCCGGTTCGTTGATTTCAAGGCCCGGGATTTCGCGCGCCAGGGTTATCACCAGGTTGCGGCGGCGTTCAAAGGCGTCGCGCATCCTTGCCACCGATTCCTGGGGCCCGTTGTATGCCTCGACGGCGGCTTTCTGCGCTATGGAGCTGCAGCCCGAGGTCGTCTGGCCCTGAAGCTTGGTGCACGCCTTGGCGATGTCGGCGGGAGCGGCCATGAAGCCAATGCGCCATCCGGTCATGGCGTAGGCTTTCGATACGCCGTTTACTATGATCAGGCGGTCTTTGATCGAGGGGAAGTCGCCCATCGACGGGCAGCGCCCCGGGGTGTAAGTGATACGGTTGTAAATCTCGTCGGAGATTATCATCACCTGCGGATGCCGCTCGAGCACCTCAACCAGACCGGCGAGCTCTTCGCGGGTGTATACGGCTCCCGAGGGGTTGCTCGGCGAGCAGAGCATCACCAGGCGGGTGCGCTCGGTGATGGCGCCCTCGAGTTGTGCGGGGGTGATTTTGAAATCTTGCCCGATGCCGGCCGGAACAGTGACGTTGACACCGCCGGCAAGTTTCACCATCTCCACGTAGCTTACCCATGCCGGGACGGGTATCACTACTTCGTCCCCCTCGTTTACAAGGGTCAGCACGGCATTGCTCAGCGACTGCTTGGCGCCGCCGCTCACCACTATCTGCGATGCCGGGTAATCCAGACCGTACTCGCGGCGCAGCGACGCCGAGATGGCCTCGCGAAGGTCCATGAATCCGGCCACGGGCGAGTAATGTGAGAAATTCTCATCGATGGCCCGCTTGGCGGCCTCCTTGATATTCTCGGGCGTGGGAAAATCGGGCTCGCCTACCGAAAGATTTATAACGTCAATTCCGCTGGCACGTAACTCGCTGCTCTTCTGCGACATGGCGAGAGTCTGCGACACCGACAGCGACTGAATCCTTTTCGAAATGCGTGAGTTGGACATAAGATGTGATTTTGTTGTGCAAAGTTACGCAATTTAGTTGAATTCCGAAATATATCGACGCCGAATTAACCTTACCCGTAATTTTATGGGGAAAGGTGTATGGGGAAAGGTTTATAGGGTAGGCCGCCACATAAGCCACATACGATACATACGCTACATAAGCCACATACGATACATTCCTGCGTATATGTTTTCTTATTAAAAGCAAACAAGGCCGTGCCTCGGGGCACAGCCTTGCAAATCAGCGGGGTATTCCGCTTTTAGAAGTTGTAGTAGAAGCCGAGGCTCATGGCGTCGCCCGAGAAGCGAAGACCGAAACCTTCCTTGTAGCCGGCTTCTTTTGCACCGTCGTTAACGCCTTCGTAGCCGAGGAAGCCGAAGTGGGCCACAACGCCGAATTTCTTGTTTACATTGAATGCAACACCCGGTTTGAAACCGATTGACCATGCGGTCATGGCATCACCCGATTCACCGTGGAAGCGGCCCTTGCCGGTGGAAATGTTGAAACCACCGTCGCAGAACAGGCTTACTTTTTCATAAGTGAAGTATGTGTAACGGGCGTACGGGCCAATCTGGAAAGCGTTGGTGATGTACTTGTTATCGTCCGAGCCTGTTTCGGTGTGGGTGTAACCGATGGTGGTACCGAGAGCCCATTTGCTGTCGAGGTGAATACCGATTTCGGGCAGGATGCTGATGGTGGTCTGCTTGTCGGTTGAGTTACGCCAGAATGACAGCGAACCGCCGGCATAAAGGTCTTCGGCCTTGGCTGAGAAGGCGAGCAGCACTACTGCTGCGAAAGCTAAAAATTTTTTCATTGCTTAATTATTGAGTTAATAAATCCCTTGAAAAAATGCGTTAAAAGTTATGAAACGTTTTGTCATTTGTTTGGTTATCCGACCGCAATGTTATGTATAAGATTTGAAAAATATGTCAATAAACATAAAATTAACCTCTGTTAACACCAGTTCTCGAGTGTAATTGATTGAGTAGTACGATGATACAATAATTTCCGCCCAAATTTGCCAAAAATCCTATTTCTGATTACCTTTGTAAGCGTGAAAACCGACGTCAAAGCATCCGGCAATTTGCCGGTAACCTCCGGCAAGGAGAAGCGGCCTCAGATCCCCAAATGGAGAAGATTGATGCGCAGCTTTATTAAAGTAGCGCTTCCCCTCGGCGTAAGCATAGGCTTGTGCTGGGCGTTGTTGCACGACGTCAATATCAACGAAATGATTGACATCGTGAAGACCCAGTGCGACTTCCGGTATATCCTTCTGATGTTGGCTGTATCATTGTTGCCGATACTGTTCCGCGCCATACGCTGGGGTATACAGCTCAGTGCCGCCGGGATAAAGGTGCCCCTTCACATCCTCGTTTACAGCATTTTCGGCACATACTCCATCAATATCCTCTTCCCCAGACTTGGCGAGGTATGGCGTTCGGGCTACATCGCCTACCGGCAGCACGCTCCATTCTCCGAGGTGTTCGGTTCTATGGTAGCCGACCGGCTCAGCGACACGGTAGTGGTGATTCTCGTTACGCTCTTCACCCTGTTGGTGGCTTACGAGCCGCTCGAGAACTTTGTTCGCACATATCCGGCAGCGTATCAGGCTATTGCACACGTCATGTCATCGCCGTGGCTTTGGGGCGGTCTGGCCCTGTTTATCGGCGGATTCTGGTGCCTGCTCAGATATAGCCATAACTCGAAAGTCCTGAAAATCAAGAAGTTCCTCACAGGGCTGTGGGACGGTTTTGCTGCCATTTTCCACATGAAGCACAAAGCTATGTGGTTGCTGCTCACAGTCTTGATCTGGGGTTGCTACTATATCCAGCTCTATATCGCCTTCTTCGCCTTCCCCTTCACCCGCGAGTTATTGGCGCATAACGGCCCCCTTGTGGTGCTCGTATGCTATGTGCTCACATCCATCGCAATGGGAATCCCATCGCAGGGTGGCATCGGCCCTTATCAGGCTACGATGCTTTTCGGGTTGAGAGTGTTCGCGCCTGCCGCTGCTGTCGCCACCGTGGCCGGCGCGGCTGAGTTCCGCACCGCCGGCGCCGCTTTCGGCAACCTGCTCATCGCCTCACAGACTGCTTTCGTGATATTATATGGTATTGTCGTTTTCATACTCATAGCCATCGATAAGCATCGCAACCCCGACGGCGCGTCACGCATACCCGCCGGATCCGCCGAGTCAAAAAGCCTGCAAGAAAAATTGCCGTAATTGTTACGGTCTTGATTCATCTTACATCCATTTAAAATATTTATTGTAAGAATTGCATTTTTATTGAAATATTTTTTTAAATTTGCAACCGACAGGAATATTCATCAGTCATAATAAATAGAGATGAACAGTCTTGACAACAATATGCCCGATACTCGCCAGATGATGAACGTCATCGAATCGTTGAAGAACTATTCGGTCGATTATAGTCATCTCGGTGAAGATTACATACTTTCACGCATAAGCTCGCGAAACTCCAAGTTCAAAAAGTCGATTATGCGTCGCTACGACGGCCTGACAGTGCTCATCGCCGCCAAGGGTACCGTGTACCTTACAGTCAACCTCGAGAGGCTTACGGTCACACCCAACACCATCGTGTTCATCGCACCCGAAACTTTCTTCAAGCCCACGGCATGGGAGGGCGAAGAGCTCGACGTGTATATGCTGTTCCTTTCCAACAGATTCCTTCATGGCGTGAATTTCGACCTCAACGCCATCAATACCAATCTGTTGGCATCGAATGACCCTAAGCTGCAGCTCACGCCCGAACGCGTGGAGGTGCTAAAACGCTACTTCGACCTGCTGCACCTCACATCGCTCGACGACACCCCATATTCCCGCCATATTGCCCGTTCGCTCGCCGAGGCTGCCGGATATCAGCTCATGGCCTTCGGCGAAGAGGCCGCAAGGCTTCACGACGCCGATCAGCCGCGCTCGCGAAAGGCCACATACGTGCGCAACTTCCTCCGGCTCGTGCGCGATTTCCATCGCCAGGAACGCTCCATCGGTTTTTATGCCGAGAAGATGTTCATCTCGCCCAAGTATCTGTCGCTCATCATTAAAGAGGCTACCGGGCGCTCGGCCGCCGAATGGATCGACCAGTATGTCGTTCAGGAGGCCAAGAACCTGCTGCGATACTCCGGAAAGAACGTCCAGCAGATTGCTTACGAACTCAATTTTACTAATCAATCTTCGTTCGGCAAGTACTTCAAACACCTTACGGGACTTTCTCCCACACAATTTCAAAATTCCTGACCATCAAGTTTAAATAAATATGAATCAGAACTCCACCCCCGGGGGTATTCCCCCACTGAACAACGATTACAACAATCAGTTCAACAACGGATGCAGTCAAACTCCATTCACACAGCAATCCCCAATTCGTAATTCAAATTATATGTCACAAGAAAACACAGCTTATGCACCCCGCCGCTCCAATGGCTTGGGTGTAGCCGGTTTTATCCTGGCACTCTGCGGCCTGGTATTCTGCTGGGTACCGGTCCTTAACCTTATTCTTTGGTTCCTTGGCTTGCTCTTTTCGTTTATCGGTGTATTCCGCGCTCCGCGTGGCCTGGCTATCGCCGGTCTCGTTATTTCGTTGGTTATCATTATTGTGGCAATCTTTGTGGGCGCGTCGCTGGGTCTTGCCATGTTAGGATGACCTTCGGCTTTGATATTATAAAAAATCCTGCTGACACGGGTCGGCAGGATTTTTTTGTTGCCTTTGTGGTTTAAACAGCCTCTTAATTACAGCGAGTAACCGAGCTGCTCGAGCGATGCGGCTATTGAGTTGATTTCGGCCTCGAGCGCCTCCACCATCGGCACATTGGTGAACCGTTCGCTCTCGCCGAATATCTCGGCCTCCTTCGCGATGTCGGCTACCACCGACGAGAGCTGCTTCTGTTTCGACTGATAGTACTGGCTCATCAGCCATGCAAGGTCGTGACCGTGGCCGCATTCGTCCATAAACCGCAATGCCGCGTTGAAAAGCCACAGCCGCTCGGCCTCAGAGGCTTTCGGCTCTATTGAAGCTATGGCGTGACAAAACTGCTGCGGGGTCTTGAATCGGCCCCCTTTCAGTTTTGCCATGGCCGGCTCGATCATCTGTTCCGGCACTACGAAGCCGCACAGGTCGAGCCACTTGTAGCCGCTGGTGTCGGTGAGGTCGTCGGGCTTTTTGCCCCCGGCGAGTATCCGGTGGATAGTCTGGCCGAACGCCAGGCTCAGGTAACGCACATAGTGGCGGATGCCGCGGTCCACGGCCCGACGGCTGATTTTCAAGCCCCCCTGCAGGCGGAAGTCGCCATACTGTCCCGGCTCCGAATTGACCAGCGCCTGAAGCTTTTTAAGGCCGCGTACGGCGTTGACCACCGTGTAGGGGCTGTATTCCGAGTGGGTGATGGTGTCGTCGGGCAACTCTTTGGGGCGCTTGTCGCGGTCGTGCCACTTCTTGATGTCGCGAAGCGTGCCGCACTTCTCGGCGGCGATGGCCGGTATCAGGCGCGATGACCCGTCGGGGTCGTTCACAAGGTATGAGAAGGGGAAATCTATCGTGTCGGGGTGACAGTAATGCCGACCGCTTACCAGCGTGAACTCGCCGATGCGCGCAGGCCAGATTACGTACGAGTCAGACGCGCATTTGGCCCCGCGGCTCATGAACCCATAGTGCATCGGCCCTAATTTATACAGGTGATTGCTCTGGTTTGTGCCCGAGCCGGCGTTGTACATCAGCAGCTCGCCGCCGATGAGCAGCGTCGATTTGTGGTGCGACACGGTGAAAGGACCGGCCAACATGGCCGCGCCCTCGCCGTTGACAAGGCACGAATTCGAGAAAATCAGTGATTCCGAGGCTGAGAAATTCTCAAGCTCCACCGACTGCCCCACATAGCAGTTGGTCAAGTGGGTAGCCTGGCTTACGGTGCTCCCCTCCGAGATAATGAAGTTCAGGGCCTCCACGCTGTCGAGCACCTTGGCAGGGTACTTCTCCGACGAGTTGATTGTGCCGTTGTGCAGACGTGTAACCCCTTCGAGCACAGCGCATTCACCGATGCGCACATCCGTGAGGCTGCCGCAGTTTATCACCCTGGCGTTTCGCCCGATGCTGCACCGGTTTGAAACCTGTTTTGCGGCGTATTTCTTTGTGAGAGAATTCAGTGCGATACGCGCATCCTTGTCGGTGACGCAGAGATGGGCCGCCGGAGCCGACAGTTTCGAGAATATCAGCACGGCTTTCGAGCCCGTCTCGTCGAGCACGCTTACCTCGGTGCCTTCGCCGAAACTGCTCCCTTTCTCAGCCGACGAGATGGAAATCATGTCGTTGTGTATCAACACCGCGCCGTCGGCGATGTCGCAGCAGGCTATGAAGCGGCCGGTACCCTCGATGAGCACTTCGTTGCCGATGGTGCAATCGTGTATAAAAGCGTTGTATATACCCGTCGAACGCGGAAATATGCCGTTTACCAGCACTTTTTCAGAGGTGGTGCCGAGTTGCACGTCGCCCGAAAATTCCACATTGCGGTAGTGGTCGGGGTTGAATGGCTCGGCTGCGTGTAGTCTTTCCCACTGGCGGCAACGGCATCCGTTGGCTTTGAGAATCGTGATGTCAGATTCGGTTAATTGTCTCATATCTCTTTGAGATAAAGGGCTTTAATATCTTTTTCGGAGAGCTGGGGAGTGATGCCGTCAAGCGGCCACGCTATAGCCAGGTCGGGGTCGTCGTAGCGTACCGACACCTCCTCGCCGGGCGAGTAATAGTTGTCGACCTTGTACTCGAAACGCGCCTCGTCGCTCAGCACCAGAAACCCGTGGGCAAACCCCCGCGGAATAAATACCTGGCGTCCGGTCTCGTCGCTGAGCTCTACGGCTACATGTCGCCCGTAGGTGGGCGACCCTTCGCGGAGATCGACCGCTACATCAAGCACCCGGCCAAGGCTTACGCGCACCAGTTTGGCCTGCGCATGTGCCCCGCGCTGGAAATGCAGCCCGCGGAGAACCCCCCGCCGCGACATCGATTCATTGTCCTGCACGAATTCCAGCCCGGTGAGACCCGTTGCCTGACGGAAATCATTCAGTCGGAACGTCTCCATAAACCAACCGCGCTCGTCGCCGAAACGCTTCGGCTCAATTATCCACACTCCGGGTATTTCGGTCTCGATGTATCTCATTGCCTGTCTCAGCTATTGTGATAATTTGATGTTTCTGACCGCCCTTTCATGCGGTCAACTGATAATACGGCCACAAAATTAGCTATTTCCCGAATATGTGCCAAATATTTCAGCACTTCATTATATATATAAGGTATATTTGCCCCCATTTCCCTCGCTCTTCCCTTTGCTTCCCTTATGGTACTTCTCTTTGCTTTCCCCATGGTGTTTCCCTTTGCATTGTCCTTGCGTTTCCCGGCCTTGTTTTTTAGTGCGGCTTTGCCCTGCAAAGTCCTCCGCTCAAGTCCCCTCCCTTTTCCTTCAAAAAACAGCTTCTGCAAAGGGCTGGTGGTCAGCCTCAAAGCCCCTGCTGTGCCACCCCGTCTGAAAAATCTTCAAAAAAACAGCCTGAAATATTTGGTGGTTTCGGGGGAAGTGTGTA
>CAMEPD010000062.1 GCA_945931475.1 uncultured Muribaculaceae bacterium
TAATAACGGCAATGTAACAAAAATGTAAAAAAATGCATATTTTGTAAACATCAGTAAATCAAATAGATATGAAGTTTAATAATCTTTTTTCAAAATAAGTGAAAAATTTTGCCAAATAAATTTGGAATAATAAAATTATGTTGTATCTTTGCATCGTAGTCACAAAAGGGTGACAAAGGTATTACATCAAATACCTCTCTTAAAAGACACAAACTAACTACTAAACTATTTTATTATGAGTACGAAAAATTTTCAAACCAAGCTTCTCGCAATCCAGAGTAATCTTCTTAACTTTGCGTACCTCCTGACCTCCAACCGTGACGATGCTTACGACCTGCTTCAGGACACAACCCTTAAAGCTCTTGACAACGAAGACAAGTATGTCGAGAACGTAAACTTCAAAGGATGGGTATTCACAATCATGCGCAATACCTTCATCAACAACTACCGCAAAGTTGTCCGCTCGGCTACGGTCATCGATCAGACCGAAGACCTTTACCACCTTAACCTCCCCCAGGAGTCGGGTCTCGAAACTCCCGAAGGCACCGTTTCCGCAGGTGAAATCTCCGACGCCATCAATTCATTCTCCGACGATTACCGCATCCCGTTCTCGATGCACGTTGCCGGTTACAAGTACAACGAAATCGCCGAAAAGATGAATCTTCCACTCGGCACCGTAAAGAGCCGTATTTTCTTCGCTCGCCAGCGCCTGCAGAAAATGCTTAAGGATTATCGCTAATCCGTCGCATCGGCTACCTGCAAAACCGCCGGTTCTGCGAGCCGGTTTACGAAAAATTTTCAAAACTCATTCAATTTTGGAATATTATCTGCCAGTCAGAATATATAAAAAAATATGACAGTATCAGATAATTACTTTGCTCATCAAAATATCTGTTGTTCCAAATAAGGAATTTCGACATGATAACCTGCTCTATTACCCAGTCATATACTACTGCATTTTATCTGTATCTCACTTACTCGGATTCGTCCGAAGTTAAGCATAACCAAGTCAATATAAGGACTAAGTCAATTAGGATTAAGATCTTGAAAGCAACGGCATCCCCGATTTCCGAGGATGCCGTTGCCATATATGTGCTGATTACGGTTCAGCGGGTGTCTAACATTAAATGTTAATGTTCAGGCCGAAAATTCGTTATTATCCCTGATGCTGGGGGCGCAGAAGGTCGTTGACGGTCTTCACGGGATTGAAGGTGGTGATGGGCACCTCAACGAAAACGGTGTTCCAGTGGCTCATCGCACCGTTCCACAGGCCGGGAAGCTCGAGGGCCTTCAGCGCACGGCCATGGAGCGACTTCGACGATATGAAGCCGGTTTCGGGGTCGACATAGTCGGGGAGATGGAATTTCTTGCCATTGATGTCGCGCACGTAGCATACAAGGTCAACCGGATTGAAGTGGGTGGCTTTGGCCATCATCTGCCGGTTCTCCTCGTTGCTCAGGTCGATCTGCGAGCTTTCGAGAATCTGAAGCGAACGCGAGCCGTCGCTGTTGTAGGCAATGTATGGGCCGCCGCCGGGTTCGCCCTCGTTGCGGACCATGCCGCAGACGCGCAGCGGCCGGTTGAGTATGCCGCGAAGATAGGTGGCCAGGTCCTCGCCTTTGAGTGAGTCGAATTCGGGAGCGTCGAACGAGAAGGCTTCGCGCATGAATTTCACTACCTCCTGAAGCTGTTCAGGGTTGTAGCTGCGGGCGTCAATCATGGCCGTGTAGGCGGCTATCCGGTCGTGCAGCTCCATGAGGTAGCCGGCGATGACCTGCTTGTAGCGTATAGTGTCGCCGCGGAGCGAATCGGGCACTACATTGTCGATATTCTTGATGAACACCACGGCCTGATCGATTTTGTCGAGGTTCTGAATCAGGGCCCCGTGGCCGCCGGGACGGAATACCGGTTTGCCATCCTCGCGGAAAAGGGTGTTGTCTTCGTTGACGGCGACGGTGTCGGTCGATGGCATCTGTTCTGACATCGACACATTGATTTTCACACCCATTCGTTTCTCGATTGCCGGGATAGCGTGGCTGAGTTTTTTCTCGAATGCTTTGCGGTGCGAGCCCGACACGGTGAGGTGCATATTGACGGTGCCGTCGGCCTGGCGTGCGGTTTGTGCGCCCTCTATGAGCTGCTCCTCGACCGGAGTACGGGTGCCGTCGGCCGAATGATGGAAGGTGAGCAGACCTTTGGGGAGCCCGCCGTAGTTCATGCCGTCGGGGGCGATGATGGCGCGAATCACATCCTTCTGGCGACCCTCCTTAAGGAGTTGATCGACCGGCTGTCCGTAGAGTTTCCGGCAGGTCTCGTCGAGCTGGCCGAAGAATGCCACGTTGTGGATGCCGGCGAGCAGTGTTTCGACATCGCTGCCGGGGGCTGCCTGTCGGGCCTCGCCGTCAACGAAGGCGAAAAGCGCCTTGAACATACGCGAGGCGGCTCCCGATGCCGGAACGAATTTGCAGACCGTGCCACCGTCGGTGAGGTAGGCCTGCCAGCGGGCCATGGCTTTGAGCTGCTGTTGGTCGGAGAGGATGGTGATGCCTTCGCCCGGACGTGCCGAGTCGTAGATTTTCAGATAGGGGAAACCGGTTTTGAAACGGTTTACTTGGGCTTGAAGCTGTTCTTCGGTCACACCGCGAGCCTTCAGCATTTCAAGGTCTTCAGTTGTCAGGTTCATCATGTTTAAGGATTTGTATTTGGATTTGTTCTTGTTCAATAAGGGTCTGAGGTTTGTCATGGTATGAAGATGCGGCCCGGCGAGGGGTCAATGCATCTTTTTGAGGAGCGAGTATGACGGAATTACGCCGAGTTCGCCGGCCTTCGAGAGATTCTCTACGCCGGCCTCGCGGTTGCCGAGCTGGAAGTAAACGTATCCGCGGTTGTAGTAGGCTTCGCCGAGTTCGGGCTGCAGCTCGATGGCCTTGTTGTAGGCACTCAGGGCCGAGGTGTAGTCGCCCAGGGCCACTAAGGCGTTGCCCTTGTTGTACTGGGCCAGGGCCATGCGTGGCGACAGCTGCAGGGCTTTGTCGAAGTCGGCAATCACGGCGCGCTGTTCGGGCACAGCTCTCTCCTTGACCACGTTTCCGGCGTTCAGCAGGTTCGAACGGGCCACACCGCGAGCGAAGTAACCCAGAGCGAAGTCGGGGGAGAGGGTAATTGCGCGGTCGAGGTCCTCGATGGCGGCGGCGTAGTCGCGGAGCACCATGAAGTCCATGGCGCGACCGAAGTAGTCGATGGCGCGGGGTGTATGGGTTGAGAGATATGAGTTGTAGTATTCGATTGAGCGGAAATGGCGGTTGATTTCATCCTGGTCGGTGAGCGGCATGGGTGTGTTGCTCACTTGCACGCTCATGCGCAGCACATGGGTGAGGTTCACGTCGTCGACCTCTTTCATGTAGTAGGCCGACTGCTTCAGGTCGGTAGGCGTGGTATAGTATGTGAGGGTGAACATCGGCTCGATGTCGATGCGCTGGTCACGGTCCTGCACGCGTCCGCGGATATTCTTGTTGGTGTATTCCTGGTCGATGTCGACACCCGATTCCACTGTGCGGAGCGCCGTGAAGCGTTTGGTGACCTGCTCGGGGGTGAGGTCGGCGTTGCCGGCGCCGGCCATTTCGTCGGCTTTGCCGTTTGAGAGTCTTGTGGGCTCGAGTACGGTGGGTTTCCCCTTGGCTTTCTGCTCGCGGGCCATGGCCATGGCGCGTGAATAGTCTTTCTCTGCCTGCGCCTTACGCCCCATCTGGTAGAGAATCGAATAACGCATATACACGGCCTCGGCCATGTCGGGATAGAGGGCAATCACGCGGTTGATGTCGTCTAAGGCCTTGTTGAAGTTGTTCCCCTGGATGTAGAGTATGCAGCGGTTGTAGAGCGAGCGGTAGTCGTCGGGGTTGAGCTCGAGCACGCGGGTGAAGTCCTGGATGGCATGGTCGTTGTCGGCGGCTTCCATGCGCAACAGGCCGCGGTTGAAGATTGCCGCGGAGTTGGTGGGATCGAGCTGTATGGCGTAGTCGAAGTCGGCCGAAGCGCCGAAAAGGTCGTCGAGCTGATAGCGCAGATATGCGCGGTTGACGTAAAGGCCGGCTTCGCGCGGCAGCAGTCGTATGGCCTGCGATATGTCGCGCTCGGCGCGCTCCCATCGGTTGTCGCTGAGCGTGTCTGAGCCTTCCACGCCATGTTTCTTTATGTCGTAACCCTTCATTGTCACGTCGGTGCGCAGCAGGTAGGCGTTGGGCAGATTACGGTTAATCGACAGGGCGTGGTTCACGTCGTTCATGGCGGCGATGGTGTCGCCCGTCACGAGGCGCAGGCGCGCGCGGGCCACATAACCGTTGTCGAATCCGGGGTACTGTTCCAGAATCCGGTCGAAGGTCACGGCGGCGCTGTCGTAGTCCTGAAGTTCCTGCAGCGCGAGGGCTTTGTTGAACATCAGGCCGCGGGTCATGGGTCGCTGCTCCAGCGCCAGGTCGTAGTCGCTGACGGCGCTCCGCAGCTTCCCCTGATTCTGTCGTGCCACTCCGCGCACTTCGTAGGCGTCGGCGATGAACGGGTTGCGCTCAATGGCCCGGGTAGCGTCCTCCTCTGCTCCGAGGTAGTCCTCGAGGTTGAGCTTCGCTATGGCGCGGAAAAACCATGGCTGGGCCAGGTATGGTTTGGCGGTGATTGCCTGGTTAAAGTACTGGATGGAAAGCATATAATCCTCGAAATAGAGGGCGTTTTGGCCTACGCGCATCACCTGCTCGGCGTTAACCTGGGCGCACAAGCGCCACGGCGTCAGCATCACTGCCGTCAGCACAGCCGTTATTTTGAGGAATCTGTTCATTATTCTACCTACAAATGTACGAATATATTTGGAAACTCGCGGCCCGATATGTCAGCTTTGTGGCCGATTTAGCATTTATTTAGCATTTGGCATCACGGGCGCTTCGGCAGAGGGTATTATCGGTCACCGGCACGGCGCAGGGTGGCGGCGAGCGAGGGGTTTACCGAATCGAGGGTCTCGAAGAAAGCTCCGATGTATTTGTCGGCCACGTCGGCGGCTCCGCGGTGGCGCAGTTCGTCCTCGCGCGAGCGGATGTCGATGATGCAGAGCTGTGCCTGCAGCGAGTCTTTCCCGATGTCCTCGGCCAACAGGATAGCTTGTCGGCTGCCGAGTTGCTGCGCGGTAGTGTCCTCTATTTCCTGTTCGTTACTGTGGCAGGCGGTGAACAGTGCCGTTGCTGTAACGGCAAGTAATGTGATGTGTTTCAGATGCATGACTAAAGAGATGTGATATGGTCGCGGACCTGTTCCATAAGCCATCGCGGGGTGGAGGTGGCGCCGCATATACCTACGCTTTCGGCGCCTTCGAGCCACTTTGGCTGAAGCTCCGCGGCGTTGGAGATGAGGTAGGTACGCGGGTTCACCTGGCGGCATTGGGCAAAAAGCACCTTGCCGTTGCTGCTCTTTTTCCCGGCCACGAACAGCACGACGCTGTGCGCTCGGGCGAACCGCTGCAGCTTCTCCACGCGGTTTGCTACTTGACGGCAGATAGTGTCGAAGGTCTCCAGACGGCGCCCTTCGGTCAGGCGCGAACGAATCTTTTCGGCGATGTCGCGGAACCCTTCGAGCGATTTTGTGGTCTGCGAATAGAGGGCCACGTCGCGTGTGAAATCAACTTTGTGGAGGTCGTCGGCGCTCTCGATTACAATCGCCTCGCCGGCGGTCTGTCCGACCAGTCCGTTGACCTCGGCGTGGCCGTTTTTGCCGTAGATTACGATTTGCGGGCGTGCGTCCGACGGGGTGGAGAAGGTCTTCTTGATACGCTGCTGCAGGCGGAGCACCACCGGACAGGTGGCGTCGATTATCTCGATGTTGTTGCGGCGTGCCAGCTCGTAGGTCGAGGGTGGCTCGCCGTGGGCGCGCAGCAGCACTTTTACGCCGCGGAGCGTCGCCATCTCGCTGTGGGTGATGATTTTAAGGCCTTTTGACGACAGGCGCTGCACCTCGTCGGAGTTGTGCACTATGTCGCCTAAACAGTAGAGCGTTCCGCCGCGCTGCAGCTCCTCCTCGGCCTTGGTTATGGCGGTGACGACCCCGAAGCAGAATCCCGAGTCGTTGTCGATTTCTACCGTCATTTCCGTGCTGATTTTATGGCTTCGTTGAAGCGCTCCATGAGCCATTGGTTCTGCTCGTCGGGTGTCATCGAGGAATTGTCGAGGTCGATGGCGTCGTCGGCGCGGCGCAGGGGGCTCTCCTTGCGGGTGCGGTCGATATGGTCGCGGCTCTCAACGTTGGCGAGCACCTCCTCGTACACGGGGTTCTCGCCCTTCTGCCGAAGTTCGAGGAAGCGTCGTCGCGCACGGGTTTCGGCCGACGCGTTCAGGAATATTTTCAGCTCGGCGTCGGGGAAGACGGTGGTGCCGATGTCGCGGCCGTCCATCACCACACCTCGTTCGCTCCCGAACGCCTGCTGCTTGGCCACAAGGTCGTGGCGCACAGCCGGGATGGCTGATACGTGTGATACGAGTGCCGACACCTCCATCGAGCGGATGCGGCGCTCGACATCGCGTCCGTTGAGCATCGTGTGCTGCGTGCCGTCGGGCTGCAGGGCGAATGTGATGTCGATGTCGGGGAGCGCAGCTTCGAGGCGTCCGGAGTCGACGGTGCCGTCGGGCTGTATCATGCCGTGTTCCATGGCGTAGAGGGTCACGGCGCGGTACATCGCGCCGGTGTCGACGTAGCGGTATCCGATGCGGCGCGCAAGTGCCTTTGCCATAGTGCTTTTGCCCGACGATGAGAAACCGTCGATGGCTATGATGATCAGTTTGTTGTCAGTGTCCATTATAATCAGTTCAGAAGGTCCTGGAGATTGAGGTTGAGATTAAGCATCAGGGTGGTGGCGCCGGTGTGGGGCTGGGCGAACGCCAGGCCGATGTTGAACCGGCGCAGGTTCAGGCCGGCGGCTACCGATAAGCCGCTCAGGAAGCTGCGTGAATAGGTCGACATGTCGGTGCGCGTCTTGTAGTTGTAGCCGAGCGACACGAAGAAGCGCTCCGACGGGGTGAAGTCGAGGCCGAAAATCAGGTGGCGGAAGAGGTTCGAGCCGAACGAATCCTTCACCTTGAAGTCTTCTGCGGTAGTGCCGTCGCCGGTCTCGTAGTAGGGGAGATGCCACTTGGTGAGCTGCCAGGCGGTGATGCTCACGCGCAGCGGTATTCCTGAGAATCCCTTGGTGGCGCCGATGCGTACATCCATCGGGAGTTTCGTCGACTTGTCGTTGAATTTCTTGATCTGTCCGCCGAGGTTGGCGCCGACAATCGACAGCGAGAAATCGTGGTCGACGTCGAAATAGTTGAGTCCCAAGTCGGTCGCCAAAGCTGATGCCGAATACTGCTCGTAGCTGCTGTGGAGGTATTTTACCGTGATACCGCCGCGCAGACGGTCGGTGATGTCGTAGGCGAACGAACCGGAGAAGGCAAGGTCTTTCGGCGAGAAGCTACCCACGACCGTGCCGTTGACATCGGTCTCCTTCATTGACCCGTATCCGAAGTATCGCACCCCGGCGGCCCATGACCCGCGCTCGCCCACCGAATGGGTGTAACGCGCTCCGGCGAAGTTTGAGTCGCCCAGATAGCGCATATAGTCGAGGAGCACCTGGTTGCTCATTTCCGGGTCGAGCAGCGCCGGGTTCTGGTCGGCCGTCGAAAGTTCGGGGTCGATGGTGGAGATATTCACCCCGCCGAGGCCGTAAATGCGCGCCGACTGGGTGATGTTAAGGAACTCGTAGCCCGACGACCCATCCTGGGCGACGGCTCCGAAGGCCATCGTCAGCAGGGCCGCGGCTGCGGGAATCCGGTGTATATATCGCTTGGTCATAGATGTCTGTGGTTAGAAGTCAATCGACAGGGTGACGTTGAACTGCCGGCGCGTCAGGTAGTTGGGCACGGCATACTGGATTTCGTTGACGTCGGTTACCCAGTAGTACGACGACACGTTCGATATGTCGAGCAGGTTGAAGACGTCTACCCCTAACCAGATGCTCTTGCACCATTTGCGGATGCCGGTGCGCGAGGTGTTCTCGTCGGGAGGCGACAGCAGCGCGTAGTGCAGACCCACGTCGACACGTTTGTAGGCAGGCGAACGGAAGTAACCCTTGTCGCGCGAGGAGTGGGGAGCCGTCACCGGGAGGCCGTCGGAGAAGATGCCTCGAAGCGAGAATTTCAACTTCGGGAACTTCGGGAAATAGTCGGTGAAGTATACGGCCATGGAGTAACGCTGGTCGGTCGGGCGCGGCACGGTGACGCCGTTGAGGTTCTCGGCGGTTTTCATCAGCGAGAATGATACCCACGAGTCGGTGCCGGGCACGAACTGTCCGAAGAGCTTCATGTCGAGCCCCATGGTGTAGCCGTCGGTGAGGTTGCGGCCGGCATAGGTCACTTTCAGGTTGTCGATTTCGTACGGAATCAGATTGTTGAGCTTCTTGTAGTAGGCTTCAGCCGAGAATTTGAAGGGGCGGTTGAAGGCGCGGAACGTGTAGTCCGAACCGAGAATGAAGTGCAGGCTCTGCTGCGACTTTATGTTTTCGTTAAGTTTTATTATGGTGTTGCCTTGGGCATCCTCGACAGGTTCGCGGAACTCTTTGTAGAAGGGCTGCTGGTAGTAGAGGCCTGTGGCGAAGCGGAAGGTCCAGTTGCTGTTGCGGTCGGGCACGAATGCCACGTTCGCGCGCGGCGAGAAGAGGAATTCCTTGTTGTAATCCCAGTACGACAGGCGCACACCGGCGTTGATGGCGAAGTAGCCGAGCGATGCGTTGAAGCGGTAGCTGTCTGCGAGGTAGGCGGCGAACCGCGTGGTGGTGAGATCCTGGTTGGATGTCTGGTTGTAAATCATGCGGATGTTCACGCCGTCGGTGGGGAGAGTGTATCCGGCCGAATCGCGCAACTCCCATTCGCGCGAGCGCTCCATGATTTTCTGCGAGTTGAAGTTTATGCCGTAGGTGAGGTTGTGGTTACGGATGCCGGTGTGGCCCTGCAGTCCGAGGCTCATTACGCTGACTTTAAGTCGGTTGCGGGCGTGCTCGTGGTAGCGTCCCACGCCCAGCTCGCCGCCGATGGCGTTGTCGGGATTGCCGCCGCCGGTGGTGCCGGCTGCATCGAGCCAATATTCGCCGTTGATGTCGTAGGTCACCAATTCGTTGGTGAGGTAACCCGAGGCAAGCAGCGAGATGTCGGTGGAGCGCGACGGTTGGTAACGCAGGTTCAGCGCACCGAAATAGGTCTCGAAGCGGTCTTTTTCGAAACCGTCGAAATAGACTTTGAATTTCTTGGCATCGGTTGATGTGCCGAAGTTGGTTTCGCGGTCTTTGGGTTTGAACTTGTAGTTGTTGATGGCGATGTTGCCCAGGAACGACACGCGCCATTTCGGGCTGATTTTGTAGACTAAATTGGTCTGGTAATCAAAGAAATTGGGGTCGTATTCCCCTTTTGTGTCCATCGACGAGAGCAACGATGAATTGCGCTTGTAGCGCACGCCGTGGAGCATCGAGAAGTGCTTCGACGAGGTACCCAACGAGGCCGAGGCGCCCATGAGCGAGGCCGATACCGAGGCTTCGAACGCTTCGGGCTCTTTGTAGGTGATGTCGAGGGCCGACGACATTTTGTCGCCGTACTCCACACCGAAACCACCTGTCGAGAAGCCGATTGCGCCCACCAGGTTGGGGTTGATTACGCTCAGGCCCTCCTGCTGTCCCGAAGATATGAGCTGCGGACGATAAACTTCTATGCCGTTGATATACACCGAGTTCTCGTCGTATGTGCCGCCGCGCACAGAGTATTGGCTCGACATTTCGTTGTTGGAGTTCACGCCGGCGAGGGTCGACAGCATCGACTCCACGGAGCCGCCCGTTGCGTCGGCAGCCAGATTGTACGACTCCTTGTCGAGGGTCTGCATCTGATTGGTCTGTTTGCGGAAGTCAGTTACCTCAATCTCGTTGAGCACCATGTCTTTTGGACGCATGGTGGCGTTTACCGTAAGGTCTCCTTTGGGGTTGAGCACCTTGCGGCGCACTTCGTCGAAACCGATGCACGAGAACACTACGGTGAGGGTATCGGTCTGGGGGGCTGACAGCTGGTATGTGCCGTCGAGACCAGTGGTGGTACCGATGGCTGTTCCGGCCACGCGTACGGTGACGAACTCCATCGGCGAACTCTGTTCGTCGATTACCTTACCATGAATCTTAATCTGTGCAAATGTGCTCTGTATGCCACATAACACGCAGAGTACCAGCACTATATATCTTATCAGGAGCTTTTGCTTCATCGGAAATGCTTATTCAGTCAAAATAATAACGGAAATTTTGCTGAATAATTATGTTTCCGAATCAGTTCTTGTCTTTGGCTACCGGATGGGCATCGTCACCTTGTCGGATAATCGTATTAGCATTCGTGGCATCTGAGGCGGCGTCGCTTACAGGCGAATGCAGCCCTGTCTCGAAATGAATCTTGTTCATATCTAACGGTGTCAGCCTTATGGCGCCCGGCAGGGATATATGCGGTATAGTCTTCATAATACATTGTTTGTCACCGGATTACTGCGAGGAGGCTGTTCGTTCTTTGATGAAGGTCATAACACGGTTGACTGCCATCAGCACTGCCGCGTAGGTAGCTGTTATCGGTATCAGCGACAGCCGCAGTGGCCAAATCCCGGTGCTCCACCAGCCTCCGAAAAGGAAACAGAAAAACTGCAGCCACAGCAGTATCTGGGTGGTGACGCACAGAGTGCACCAGGTGTGTATCCTGAACTTCTGATAGAGGATGCTCCATAGGGTGAACGGCAGGCAGCAGCCGTTGATGAGCGCTAAGGTGTGGATTTCGCCCGGGAAGAGCAGCAGTATGGCGGTGCTGACTCCGAAGTAGGTGATGCCTACCTCGCTCCAGCTGAAGATGCCGTAGAACGATGAGGCTTTCTGCTCAAGCACCGTGTCGCAGCCGTGCTGCTCGATGATGCCGCAGATGCGGTCGGCCGACGCCGAATGCACCTTCTGCGATTTCAGTATCAGCAGCCAGGTGACGGCTATACCGGCTAAGTTGACCAGCGTAAGGCAGATGGTCGAGATATTGCGGTACAAACCGGCGGTGACTACGCCCCAGACTATCAGCAGGGCAGTGCAGATGATGAGCACCCACCGCTTCACTCCGGTCATTATCTCGTTGAAGCGGTGCCGGGCGAAATCGGGTTCGCGCGACGAGGCATCAGGGTACGACAGAAGCACCGTGCCGTCCCACTGCTCAGTGAAGCGCTCCAGCGGCAGGGTGATGTTGCGGCCGTAACAGCAGAAATTCACCGTCGTGGCGCCGGCAGCGTCCCTCCCGAAACTTCTGACGATGACAAACCGGCCCCCTTCACGTGCTAAAAAAGGGGGCGGAATGGTGGTGAGCTGCGCCTTGTCGGTGACTTGCCATGCCTCGGAGGGAACCCCGTACGACTGCATCAGCCGCGAAAAACCGAACAGCGATTTGAACGGCATCGCGCGGAACGCACGGTCGGAATATCCCGCGGTGTGGGGCACTCCGAGCGCATTCAGATAGTCGGTAAAGATGGTCGCGGTCATCGATAATACTTTGAGAGGGGATTATTCAGTGAGCGCCTCCTGGATATGCTCCACTATAATGTTGCCGTCCATTTCGCCGGTGGCGCGCCATACCTCGCGGCCGTCGCGATAAAGCAGGAAGGTAGGGAGCGATTCAACCTGTAGTTCCTCGGCAAGTTCCTGATTCTTGTCGATATCGAAAGTTACCACCGATGCACGCCCCTCGACGAGCGCCTCAATATCCTGCACCACGGGAGCCATACGCTGGCAATGAGGACACCATGTTGCAAAAAATTCTACCAGAACGACTCCCTTTTTGGCCATAAGGCTTTTCATCTTTTCTATATCCATAATTGTAGTTTTTCTAACAGTTAGTTATCTTTGCAATTAAAACAAACCGAGGGGTGTTTGTGTTATAATTTTGACACCTGTTAACATTTGATATTAAACACCCTCTAAGGCTAACTTGAAGAATTATGCTGATATTTGATCTTGACGATACGCTTTACAGCGAATTTGATTTTGTGAAATCCGGGCTGCAGGCTGTGGCGCAGGAGGCTGCCGCTACGGGCCTCATTGACCGGGAAGAAGCTCTGAGGATTCTCAAGGAGGCCAAAACTACGGCTCACGGTTTCGACCACCTGGCTTCGATACTGTGGATGGCCGATCCGTCGCGGGCACTTACTGTGAAGGATTTCGTGAAAGTTTACCGCACGCATCGTCCCGACATCAAGCTCGGTCCGGGCGTGCGTTCAACCCTCGAACGTCTCAGGGGGATGGGGGTGAATATGGGTATAATCACCGACGGACGCTCTGAAACGCAGCGTGCGAAAATCGCCGCGCTCGGCCTCGGCGATTATATCCTCAAGCGCAATATACTCATTTCGGGTGAAACCGGCTTTGAGAAGGTCTCGCAGGAACCATTCGACATCATGATGGACCGCAATCCCGATACGGGCGTCTTCATTTTTCTGGGCGATAACCCGGCCAAGGATTTCCGGTGGCCCAACCGCCTGGGGTGGGTGACCGTGCAGCTCGATGCCCGTTCACCCGACGCCAATGTGCATTCGCAGCTCATCGATGTTCCCGACGATTATCGTGCCAAATACCATATTTCCAGCTTCCCGGAAATACTTGACTATATATCATAACATGGCGCCGTGTCAATGTGTGACACGGCGCCAGTCAGCTCACCTTGTTTAGAGGGTGTTAAGGCGGGTTTTATAAATTGGCTTGCGATAATTTACAAGAAATCAGTCAG
>CAMEPD010000063.1 GCA_945931475.1 uncultured Muribaculaceae bacterium
CTAATTGTATTTCAAGTGGCGCTCGGTTAATAATGTTTGCCTAAAATACTTTTTTGCTTATGACATTAAATGTTTTGCCGCTATCAGTAGTGTATGTCTAATTTTCTATATTTCAGTTGTTTACATTTGGATGTCCACTTAATGTTTATACGGAGGTTTATCTCTTTTATTCAACTAAAGTTCATATTTATGTTTTACAACATAAATATGAAATCAGGCTAAATATTTGCATTTTCAGCTAACCTGCGGTAGGAATTTTGAACCAATGAAAACGGAGATGCGCTCCTAAGGCGCATCTCCGTTGTTCTGTAAATTCGGGTCAATTATTACTGCCTGGAGTTGTAGGCTTCGAGCGCGTGGCGAAGCACCTCCATGGCCTTGCGCAGATCTTCCTTGTTGAGCACATAGGCCATGCGCACTTCGTCGCGACCCATGCCCGGAGTGGTGTAGAAGCCCGATGCCGGAGCCATGAAAACGGTCTGTCCTTCGTACTCGAACTCCTCAAGGCACCATCGGCAGAACTTGTCGGCATCGTCGACCGGCAGGCGTACCACGGTGTAGAATGCTCCCATCGGTATAGGCGAATAGCAACCGGGAATTTTGTTGAGCTCGTCGATGAGGAACTTGCGCCGGTCGACATATTCGTTATATGTGTTGAGCATATATTCGGGCGATGCGTCTATTGAGGCCTCGGCGACAATCTGGCCCAGCAGTGGCGGGCTGAGGCGCGCCTGGCAAAACTTCATGATGTTGTCGCGCAGCCGTTTGTGCTTGGTGATGAGAGCTCCCACGCGGATACCGCATTCGTTGTAGCGCTTCGACACCGAGTCGATGAGCACTACCTGCTCCTCGATGCCTGGAAGGTGGAACGCCGATATATATGGAGCGCCCGTGTAGCAGAATTCGCGGTAAACCTCGTCGGAGAAGAGGAAAAGGTCGTGCTTCTTGACGATGTCGCGCAGCTGAAGCATCTCCTTCATGGTGTAGAGGTAGCCGGTGGGATTGTTGGGGTTGCAGATCAGGATGCCCTTGGTGCGCGGGGTGATGAGCTCCTCGAATTTCTCCATCGGAGGGAGGGCGAAACCCTCGTCGATGCTCGACGGGATGGTGACGATTTTCGCTCCCGCCGAGATGGCGAAGGCCATATAGTTGGCGTAGGCGGGCTCGGGCACAATGATTTCGTCGCCGGGGTCGAGTGCCGACATGAACGCGAAGAGCACGGCTTCGGAGCCCCCGGTGGTTACGGTGATGTCCTCCACATCCACGTCGATGTTATAGCGGTGGTAGTATTCGCAGAGTTTGCGTCGCAGCGACAGCAGACCATCCGAGGGGCTGTATTCCAGTACTTTGCGGTCGATGCTGTGGAGCGCCTGAAGGGCCTGTTCGGGTGTGGGGATGTCGGGCTGCCCGATGTTGAGGCTGTAGACTTTGATGCCACGGTCGCGTGCGGCGTTGGCTAGCGGAACCAGGCGGCGTATAGGTGAAGCGGGCATTATTTCGCCACGCTGTGATACTTTCGGCATTTGAAAGGGATTAAATCTGAGAATCGCACCGGTGCATCGCTGCTGTCGGTGCGTTGTTTATTAACGCAAAATTACGAAATTTATTTTTGTCAGCCAAATTCGCGAAAAATTAGTAACTTTGGCCCAGAAATCCCAATGGCGCTGAACTCTGTTCAGATTGAATTTGTTTCTGATAGTAGAAATATAACAAATGCAATTATGAAACATTTCAGCAAATTTGCCATGATTGCCGCAGGCCTGTTGGCAACGGCAGCGATTTCACCGAAAGCACAGGGATGTACACGCGTCACTTTCGTGGGCGACAGCTCTTTGGTAATCACTGGACGCACCCTCGACTGGAAAGCGCCCATCGCCACAAATCTCTATGTGTTCCCCCGTGGACGCCACGTGAAGAGTTACGACACCGCCCAGTCGATTGACTGGACCTCGAAGTACGGGTCAGTGTGTGCCGTCGGTTACGATTGCGGCGTCACCGAGGGTATGAACGAGAAGGGGTTAGTGGTGAACCTGCTCTACCTTCCGGGTACCTATTATGCCGAACAGGGCGATACACGCCCATATATGTCCACCTCATTGTGGGCTGCATACGTGCTCGATAATTTTGCCACGACCGCGGAGGCTGTGCAGCAACTGAGCAAAGATCAGTTCCAGATCAATGCCCCGGCTATGCCCGGCGGTGAGGCCACCACTCTCCACATGGCTATCGCCGACGAAACCGGCAATTCAGCCATCATTGAGTATATCAATGGCAAAATTTCGATTCACGAAGGCAAAGAGTATCAGGTGCTTACCAATGCGCCGCCATACGAGCAGCAGCTCGCCGTGCGCGACTACTGGCAGCAGGTGGGCGGCATCAATATGCTCCCCGGCACCAACCGTTCGCAGGATCGCTTCGTGCGTGCATCGTTCTATGTATCGGCCATTCCGGTGAATTCGTCGCACCCCACGGCCCTGGCCGGCGTTTTCGGCGTCATCGACAACTGTGCGGTGCCTACCGGCATCACCGTGCCTGACCGCCCGGAAATCTCAACCACCCAGTGGCGTTCGGTATCCGACCAGCGCGAGCGCGTCTACTACTTCCGTCCGACCACCAGCCCCGGCACCGTGTGGACCGACCTCAAGGAGTTTGACCTCTATCCGGGTGCCCCGGTAATGCGCCTGGATATCACACATCCGCATAAAATCCTTACGGGCAACGTCATAAAGTACTATAAGGAGGCCGAATTCACGCCTCTGTACCGCATGACTCCCGAGCTTGCCAAAAAACTGTCAGAATAATGGAAAAAACCGCAGAGCGGCATCATGAAGCCGCCACAATCACAACCCGAACGTTCCGCACCGGCACGACACCCCACGTCCGTGAGGCCATACGCCATCTTGCCGGCCGTTTTTGGTGGATTGTGGCGGCTCCCATCTTTGCATTGGCGCTATATGGCGTCTGCATCGACTGGCGCTATCTCATCGTCACGCTCTGTGTGATTTTCCTGCTGGTACCCACCTTTGCGCTGGTGGGATTCAACATGTTGTTGATGTCGGAATCGGCTACCCGTGCCATGTTCCCTCAGCAGGTTAGCCTCTCGCCCGACGGCGTGTTGACCGTGGAGTACTCCATGCTCCCTGCCACCGAGAAGCAGCCCGAGCGCCCGGGGCCCAAACCCGAGGTGATTCCCCGGCGGCATATCGACCGCTGCGAGCTGTGGCGCAACAGCTTAGTGATAAAATACGGCGGTACCCAGACCCTGATTATCCCCGCCGATGCCTTTGAAACACAGAATGATATAGCCGAATTCTACCACCGGTTGATCCCGGGCGTATAATAAACCGGTATCATCATGCGTTTAATATACATTATATCATCTGCATGGAAAACCAATCACACAGTAACTTCGATTCGCGCGACAGGGTACGTCTTCACGTACTCGGTATATCATACAGCCAGATTCAGTCGGGGGCTTATGCCCTGATTCTCGCTCAGGAAAACGGTCCGTACCGCATACCGGTGGTGGTCGGAGCGGCCGAAGCCCAGTCGATTGCCATAAAGATGGAGGGTGTGGTGCCTCCACGCCCCATGACCCACGATCTGTTTGCTTCGCTTGCCCAGGCCTACGGAGTGGTGATGAAGGATGTGTTTATCCACAAGTTCGAAGACGGTATCTTTTCGTCGGAACTTACCTTTGTCGATGCCGAGGGTAGGGAGGTGGTGCTCGACGCCCGTACTTCCGACGCCATAGCCATAGCCATGCGCACCAACACACCTATATATACTACACGCGCCATACTCGCTGAAACAGGTTTCATCATGGAGATGAAGGATGCTTCGGAGGAACTCCCCTCCGACAGCGATATAGCCCAGGCGATGGCCCCGGCCGCCGCCCCCTCGGAGGAGACTTCGCTCGATGAACTGGAGGCACGCCTGAAGGAACACATTGACAACGAAGAGTACGAGGAAGCTGCCCGTATCCAGGCCATCATCAACAAAAAGAAGGGTAAATAACCCGGTTGGGCACCCCCGCGGCACCAAACCGCCGTCATCCATTCCTGTGCGGTCCATCCCTGTTGCGGTATGCGCGTTTTTTTTGAGATATTGGGGAATTTTAGTAATTTTGCGTTTTAGAGCCGCGGCATACCATCGACGTCGGCTCGCAGAAACAACGGTCATCCGCCTCGTCAAAAATGAAAGTCAGTGTAATAATTCGTTTTACGATAATCGGGCTGCTGTGGCTCGGAATCTGTGCCGTACTGATTGTCAGGATGGTTGCCACCAATACACCCATTACCCTGCTGAGTCTGTTCCCCATATTGGCGTCGGGAGTGATTGTTTTCGTGCCCTTGTATAAGAAATATGTCAGAAACGACAGAAAAAAATAGCGGACAATTCCCGCTGCTTGAAAAAATCGACTCCCCGGCCGACCTGCGCGATTTGCCGCAGAATCAGCTTCCCGAGGTGTGCAGCGAAATCCGCGACTTCATAATCGACGCACTGTCGCGCAACCCGGGGCATTTCGCCTCGAGCATGGGAGCTGTGGAGCTCACCGTGGCGCTTCACTACGTGTTCAACACCCCCTACGACCGTATTGTGTGGGACGTGGGCCATCAGGCTTACGGCCACAAGATTCTTACGGGACGCCGCGGCCGATTCGAGCTCAACCGTAAGTTGGGAGGCCTCAGCGGATTCCCCAATCCGGCTGAGAGCGAGTATGACACCTTTTCGGCCGGCCATGCCTCCAACTCCATCTCGGCGGCACTCGGCATGGCTGTGGCCTCGCAGATGAATCACGACAATCCACGGCGCAACGTGGTGGCCGTTATCGGCGACGCCTCTATCAGCGGCGGTCTGGCTTTCGAAGGTATCAACAATGCCGCCAACACTCCCAACAATCTGCTGATTATCCTTAACGACAACAATATGTCGATTGACCCCAATGTAGGGTCAATGCACTCGTATCTTGCCCGTATCACCTCGTCGAAGAGTTACAATCACCTGAGGTACAAGACCTTCCGTCTGGCCAAAAAGCTCCGTCTGGTGGGCGACCGCGGCAAGGGCTTCATCATGCGTTTCAACAATTCGCTGAAATCGCTCATCGGGCGACAACAAAATATCTTCGAGGGTCTGAACGTGAGGTACTTCGGGCCGATTGACGGGCACGACATAAACGCCTTGGTGCGTACACTACGCGATATCAAGGATATGGAGGGGCCGCGCATCCTCCATATCAAGACCGTCAAAGGCAAAGGCTATGCTCCCGCCGAAAAGGACCCGTCGGTGTGGCATGCTCCCGGCATCTTCGACCCCAAAACCGGAGCACGCGCCGCGGCTCCCGCCGGCCGGAAGAAGCCGAAGTTCCAATACATTTTCGGTAAGGCTTTGCTTGAACTTGCGCGCTCCGACAAGTCGGTGGTAGGTATCACGGCTGCCATGCCCACCGGCACATCAATCAACATACTGGGCGACGCAATGCCCGAGCGTATGTTCGACGTGGGCATCTCCGAGGAGCACGCCGTGACCTTCGCCGGAGGTCTCGCCAAGGAGGGGCTGCACCCGTTCGTGGCCATCTACTCATCGTTCCTGCAGCGCTCTTACGACCAGATTATCAACGATATATCCCTGCAGAAGCTGCCGGTTACCTTCTGTATCGACCGCGCGGGACTCGTAGGCGAGGACGGCGCCACCCATCACGGCGTTTTCGACCTCGTGTACCTCAGCGCCATACCGGGCATGACGCTTGCCGCGCCGCGTAATTACACCATGCTGCGCAACCTGATGTACACCTCCCTGGTGCAGGCGCCCGGGCCGTTCGCTATACGCTATCCGCGCGGCGGCCTCCGCAACCCCGACACTCCCGGGCCGTTCGAGAACCTCACCATAGGTCGCGGCGAGAAGCTGCGCGCCGGCTCCGATGCCGTGATAATCGCTGTCGGCTCACAGTGCGAGGATGCCCTCGAAGCTGCCGAACGACTTGAAAAGGAGGGTATATCGTGTGCCGTCTACGACCCTGTATTCATCAAACCGCTCGACGGGGAGATGCTGCGCGAAATAGCCGACACCGGTCTGCCGGTAATCACCGTGGAGAACGGCGCGTCAAACGGGGGAGCCGGCTCGTCAATCGCTGAATTCTTCCGCAAGGAGGGACTTGGCGTGAGCGTCACCACCCTCGGCATACCCGACGAATTCATCGCACAGGGTACCCCGGCACAGCTCAAGGCTCTCTGCGGCATCGACGCCGACGGTGTTGCCGGAGCTGTAAAGACTGCAATATCAACATCTAACGATAAACTCAACTGAAAATGAAGATTGTAATTGCAGGCGCCGGCGAGGTAGGCTCGCACTTGGGTAAACTTCTGTCGCGCGAGGAGCAGGACATTGTCATCATCGATCCGGCGCGCGAAAAACTCGACCGTCTCGACGCCAATTACAATCTTATGACCTGCCCCGGCAGTCCGACCTCATTCGCCACGCTCAGCAGCGCCGGTGTCGATTCGGTCTGCGACCTCTTCATCGCCGTTACTCCCTACGAGAACACCAATCTGGCATCATGTGCCATCGCCCACAGCCTCGGCGCCCGCAAAACTGTAGCCCGCATCGACAATTACGAATTCCTCGACAAGAGTCACCGGCCCTTCTTCTCCTGAATCCATCTCAAATTTTCGGCCGGAACGTTTAACATTTATTTTTAAACAGCCTCTTAACCCCAAAGCCTTACACAGATTTCGGCCAGCGCTTGCCGCGCGGCCGTGTCGAGCGAGCGCACGGCGCGCGCCCGGTTTAGCTCCTGTCCGTTGAGAAAACGGTCGGTGGCCATCACCATTATCTTGTCGGGAATATCATCGAGCTCTACGTGTCCGGCCAATACCAGAACCGGGATGTCGCGGGCCGTGGCTTCGCAGCAGATGCGCCACACCACTTTGCCGGCGAGTGTCTGCCGGTCGAGGCAACCCTCACCGGTGATAATCAGTTCGGGTGCGCCCTGTCCGCTGTCGAACAATCGGTAGGTGTCGAGCACGGTTTCGGCTCCGGAACGCATCCCGCAACCGAGCACGCGCCCCAAGGCATATCCGAGTCCGCCTCCCGCCCCGGCCCATGGTGTGGGGGCGCCCGGAGCGTGGAGAGCCTCGTCGATAACCTGCTGATAGTTGGCGAGCGCATGACGCAACTGTGGCATCTGTTCCTGAGTGACACCCTTCTGCGGCGCGTAATCCATTGAACCCTCGAGCGGTACATCTACATCGGCCAAGCCGGTGACGATACGCCTCACTATGTCGTGAACCCCGGCGGGAAACTCCGCCGAAAATATATCGGCGAGGTCGCAGGCCCTGATAGGCGAAGGCATCTCCCGGCCGCTGAAATCGTAGAATTGCACTCCGAGAGCCTGCAGCAGCCCGGCGCCCCCGTCGACTGTGGCGGTGCCCCCGATGCCGAGATAAATCTGCTCGGCGCCCTCATTTATGAGCCTTACCAGCAGTTCGCCCAAAGGATAGGTCGACGAACGCATGGGGTCGCGCCTTTCGGGTCCGATACGCTGCAGACCCACTACCGCCGACGAGTCGAGTGCTACCGTCTTCCCGTCGGTGAAATACTCTGCCGGCGTGCTATGCCCTAATGCATCAGGTATATACTCCGTTACGCTATCCAGATTCATGCTTCCGGCAAGTACGCGGGCCGTACCTTCGCCGCCGTCGGCCATCGGGCACACACGCACCTGCGCCGTCGGCATGACGTCGGCAATCACGCGCTTCACTACGGCCGCCACTTCGCGCGCCGTGAGAGTGCCCTTGAATTTGTCGGGAGCCGCCACTATCAGCGGACGGGCTTCCTGCTTCTTTTTCCGGAACAGCAACATTGGCTGACTCAAAAATTAATCGTTAATTAATTGCAAAGGTATGGATTTTCGGTCAATAGCTTTTCTGTATTCCCAAAAATATTTCGTACATTTGCCATATTGAGTAACACATATATTTATACGGTATGAAAAGATTTCCCGGCTTGTTATCCGCGTTTTTGTTCGTGGCCGGCGCGTTCTCTTTGGCGGCGTCCGACCTTGTGATTCTCCAGACCAACGACACTCACAGCCAACTCGAACCCAACGACAAAGGGCTCGGCGGCATCCAGCGCCGCAAAGCCATTATCGACAGTGTGCGCGCTGCCGACCCCAATGTGCTGCTCGTCGACGCCGGTGACGCCGTGCAGGGCACCCTTTTCTTCAACCTCTATAAAGGGGAGGCGGAGATGGAGATGATGAACCTCTTGGGCTACGACATGGCTATTTTGGGAAACCATGAGTTTGACAACGGTGTTGAGCAGCTCGTGAAAAACATCGCCGATTCGAGGCATACCACCTGGCTGTCGACCAATTACCACTTCGACGACGCTCTGCTCGACTCGGTGTTCGTACCCTATAAAATTTATGACATCGACGGAAAGCGCATTGGTTTCATCGGAATCAATACCAACCCCAAAGGGATGATTTCTGAGGGGAATTACGACGGTGTGCACTACCTGGACGTTATCAAGGCTGCCAATGCCACGGCCTGGGCGCTCAAGAACAATGAGAATGTCGATGCAGTGGTGGCAATTACCCATATCGGTTACGATGACGTTCACCCATCCGACGTCGATCTGGCCCGCAGTTCCGAGGATATCGACATAATACTCGGTGGCCACTCACACACACTCATTCAGCCCGGAAGCGGACGCGAGTGGGTTGACAACGCTGTCAGGCGCCCTGTGCTCGTGGTGCAGAACGGCCGTGGAGGTGGCGCTATGAGTCAGGTGACTATCGACCTTGACAGCATCGGCAAGAAGGCACCGCAGTTCAAGCAGTATACTGTCGACAGCCGTTACGACGGCAAAAGCGACCCCGTAGTAGACGAGAAATTAAGCAGTTACCGTAAGGATGTCGACCGCATGATGGCCAACCCGATCGGCCGATCGGCCAAGGCCATGGAGCCCGATGACCTCGCGCTGCTGAACTTCGTGAGCGATTTTATCTTCCTGAAGGGTACTGAATTGCTGGGCCACAAACCCGACCTTGCTCTCGCCAACAAGGGGTCGCTGCGTACCGGTCTGCCGAAGGGCACTATCACCGAAGGTGAGATTATCACCATGCAACCTTTTGCAAATCATATTGTTGCGCTTGAAATCAAGGGCGGCGAGCTGGCAAAAGCATTCGACGTGATGGCCTCGCGCTACGGCGACGGCGTCTCGTCGGGGGTGGAGGCCGTGTACGACCCCGCGACGAAGAAGTGCACCTCGATTACCATCAACGGAAAGCCCCTCGAACCCGATGCCACGTACACCGTGGCCACAATCGACTACCTCGCCAACGGTGGCGACTATATGGAGCCACTGACCACCGGCAAGCAGATTATTCAATCGAAGGGTGTGGTCTTCGATGACCTTATCTCATACATAAAATCGCTGAAAAACAAGCCTATAAAACCGTCTGATAAGCAGCGTATGCATCAGTGAGGCAGCGCCACGAACCGGTAGGAACCTCCGGCCGGCGACAGCAGGACGGCTCCGCCGGGCAACGGCGAGCCGTCGGGTATAGCGGTCATGCGACCCCTCAGTCCGCGTTTCACCAGGGCGTGGGCCACAAATCCCATGGTATAGCGGCAGTTGACCTCCAGGCAGGGAGCCACTGCATACCCCCCGGTGCTGCGATACACTAACATATCCACTCCTAACGGCCCGCGGTATCCGTGGGCCGTTGCTGTCTCGCCCAGCGCCCCGGCTACCTGTTCCCGCAGTTTTGTCAGCTTTTCACGTCCTACATATCCGGCGATGCACGCCTCGATGTTGTCGTCGGTCAGCAGCCGGTTGCCGGTGTAAGATGGCGTTCCCTCGGTGTCGAACAGCGAATACCCCTCGAAGCGTACCGCCCCGGCGCCGTCGGCCCGGAAAAGCATGGCGAAATCCTGGACGCCGTCGTAGGCCGGTTCGAGCATCACGGAGCCTTGTCGCCGGATTATCCCTTCGGCCAATTCCCGCAGATTACCTATGGAACGGAATACGCCGCGTCCGCTCGATGACCATGGCGCTTTCAGATAGAAAGCCGGATGCTCAGTGGCGAAGCGTTCAACCTCCTGCCACGAGCGGGCTTCAACCACCGAATTGTCGCCGAGGCGGCGAAGCACCTCAGCGGCCGTGCGACGGTGGGAGAACTGACGGTGAACCTCGATACGGGAGCTATGCCGACGCAGCAGCGCCTCCGGACAGCCGGCCTTCTCGAGCAGACGGAGGGTGTAGGCGCTCCAGCCCCACGGCTCGACGGCATCAATCCCCGCGAGCGTCACAACCGGACGTGGACCCTCGCCGAAACACTCAGCTGTGGCTTCGGCCCAGCGACGGGCCTCGTCGAGCAACCCCCGGGGTACGAGCACTGCATCGCCGGGGGCGCCGAGCCACCAGGGGAGCATCGCCCCGCTCAGCGCCAATGCGGCAGCTGCCGACGGCGGTGTATAGTTGCGTAACCCCGACGCCAGCGCCACATCGTTTTCCGGATTGAACAGGTATGATGTAACCATTTCACTGCAAAGGTACAACAATTATGCAAAATCCCGAAGTTCAATGCAGCTGCCGCGATGTTAGTAAGTTTTTAATAAGTTTCGCCCGGTGCCTGCGGCCGTGTGCGAAAAAAGCAGTAAATTTGTGTGAAATAACGAAAACTACACGCAGATGAGCGACGTCATAAAACTTTTGCCAGATTCGGTGGCCAACCAGATAGCTGCCGGCGAGGTGATCCAGCGCCCCGCCTCGGTTGTTAAGGAGTTGGTTGAGAACGCTGTCGACGCCGGGGCAAAGTGCATTAAGATTATACTTCGCGATGCAGGCAAGACCCTGATACAGGTGGTCGACGACGGGTGCGGAATGTCGGATACCGACGCGCGCCTCGCCTTCGAGCGCCATGCCACCTCAAAAATCCGTCAGGCCGCCGACCTCTTCGAGTTGCATACGATGGGCTTCCGCGGTGAGGCGCTCCCATCCATCGCAGCTGTGGCGCAGATTGACCTGCGCACAATGCGACGGGGCGACCGGGTGGGTTCGCACCTGCAACTTGCCGCCTCGAAATTCGAGAGCCAGACACCCGAGGCGTGCGCTCCCGGTACGAATCTCGCGGTGAAAAATCTCTTCTTCAACTTCCCGGCCAGACGCAAGTTCCTCAAACGCGATGCCGTGGAGTTAGCGCAGATTGTGCATGAGTTCGAACGGCTCGCCCTGGTGAATCCTCACCTCGAATTCTGCCTGGTCCACAACGATGTAACCCTGCATCAACTGCTTCCCGCGACCCTGAAACAGCGCATCGCCGACCTCTTCGGCAAGGGGATGGACCGGCAGCTCATCCCCGTGGCCACCGAGACTCCGTTAGTGAAAATTTCGGGCTTCGTAGGCCTTCCGGCCAATGCCCGAAAGCGCAACGCCCTGCAATACTTTTTCGTGAACGGGCGCAATATGCAGCATCCCTATTTCCGCAAGGCGGTGCTGAGCTGCTACGACGAGCTGATTCCGGCCGACGTGCAGCCCAACTATTTCCTTGACTTCGAGGTTGACCCGCAGACAATTGACGTCAATATCCATCCGACAAAGTCGGAGATAAAATTCGAGAACGAACAGCCCATCTGGCAGATACTCCAGGCGGCCGTGCGCGAGTCGCTCGGCAAGTTCAACGCTGTGCCGTCGATTGAGTTTGACAACGAAGACGCGCCCGACATACCGGCTTTCGCCCCCGACGCCACCGCGCCTCACGAGCTGAACCTCGACCCCGATTACAACCCCTTCGCCTCGTCGGCCAAAGGCGCGGCAAAGGATGAGGCCAATGGGCAGGCGATACCCTCATCAATCGGCGCCGGACACACCATCGCATCGAGCCTCGGCGACCGCGGGTCGTGGGAGGAGGCCCACCGCACGGCTACATCAGACTGGGATAAACTCTACGCACAGTTCCGCGAGGCATCGTCGGAAAATCCCGATGACTATAACCCGTTTGCCCCCGAACCGCAGGCTCGACCTGCTGCGCCCATATCCGGAACGGCCGGACTGATGGCATCGCACATCAACGCCGAAACTCCCGAGCTCGAGGGGATAGGTACCGGTTCACCGCTCGAGGGCGTGAGGGCCGATGCGCCGACAATCAGTGTCGACAACCGCTACTTAATCACCCCGGCGGCCGGCGGCGCGCTGATAATCGACCGGCACCGCGCCCACGTGAGGGTGCTGTTCGAGCGTTTTCTTGCCATGACTGCCGGGGCGGCCGGCCAGAGCCAGCAGGTACTCTTCCCCGAAGAGGTGACGCTGTCGCCTTCGCAACACATCATACTCGAGGGCATCAAGGAGGAAACTGTCACCATAGGTTTCGCGCTCGAATATGCCGGCGAAAACCGCTGGTTCATTAACGCGGTTCCGGCAGCAGCCGGACGACTCAATGCCAAGGATTTGCTGCTCAAAATGATAGAGAGCGTGGGCTGCGGTATAGAGAACGGCACGGCGCGTACCGCTGAGGCGATTCACCGCCACATAGCATTGACAATGGCATCGTCGGCGGCCATGCGCCCCAACGACAATATATCCGAGACTGAAACGGCCGCCCTGCTCAAGGATTTGCTTGCCCTGCCGGACCCACAGTACACCCCCGGAGGGCAACCGGTATTCTTCCTGCTCCCCATACAGTTCATGGCGTCGCGCCTTTGAACTACATTAGATTATTTGTAGGAAACCATTCAGATGAACTGAAACAACGCAAAAAGTTCTATAAAAAAGATTGAAATTCTTGTTTGTTGTGATGTTATTTTCTTAAATTTGCGACATCCA
>CAMEPD010000064.1 GCA_945931475.1 uncultured Muribaculaceae bacterium
AATGTGTATATACGGTCGTAATTTTGTGCGAAAGTACAAAATTTTCATTTAACCGACAAAAAATTTGGCTATTACGAAAAAAATCAGTTACTTTGCACTCTGTTTTAAGGCACCTGCGTTGAAAGTCCGCGGCCGTGATGCAGCCCGGGCGATATGAGAACTCCCATGGCGGCCTTGCAACAGACTCGCAGGCAGGCAGTTCACAGCTGTCGGCCCTCTCATTTTGAACCCCACAAAAGAAATTCAACCCAACAGCCATGTCAAAGATTTGTCAGATTACAGGCAAAAAAGCGATTACCGGTAACAACGTATCGCACTCGAAACGCCGCACAAAGCGCCGCTTCAATGTGAACCTTTTCCAGCGCAAGTTCTACTGGGTAGAACAGGATACCTGGGTAACCCTCAATGTTTCCGCAGCCGGTCTACGCACCATCAACAAGATGGGCCTCGACGCCGCTATCAAGCAGGCTGCAGAGAAAGGTTATTTAACCGAAATCAAAACATTGGACTTCTAATCAGTAACTGAACCCTAAAATGGCAAAGAAAGCAAAAGGCAACCGAGTACAGGTGATCCTCGAGTGCACCGAACACAAAGCAAGCGGCATGCCCGGCACCTCCCGCTATATCACCACCAAAAACCGTAAGAACACCACCGAGCGTCTGGAGTTAAAGAAATACAACCCCATCCTCAAACGCATGACTGTTCACAAGGAAATCAAATAATAAGCCCAACCCTTTTATAAACTACCGATATGGCAAAGAAAACCGTCGCATCTCTTCAGAAAGGCGAAGGCCGTACATACTCCAAAGTCATCAAGATGGTGAAGTCGCCCAAAACCGGCGCCTACACTTTCCAGGAGCAGATGGTCCCCAACGACGCCGTTAAAGACGCCCTGAAATAAGTCGTTTCTGAAACTTTTGCGCTAAAATATTTGCGCTAAACATACCCCTTTCCGCCGCCGGAACCAACTCCGGTCCACGGAAATGCAAATGAGGCTGACCCCGATTCATTTCGGATGTCAGCCTCATTTGCATTTTATACTAAATTATGCATAATTACGCAGCAAATTTTCAGAATATTTTTTAGTTTTTAAGCAAATAGTTCGGTAATACACATTTTTTGCGTACATTTGTGCTCAATAACCGACAAAACCTCCCACATTATGTTTAAAAAGCACATTTATGCTTGTGCCGCTTCAATCTCCATAGCTCTTTCGGCCGTAGCATCCACGATACTTTTATCTTCATCAAACCCGGCAACTAACGCATTCACCGAACCCGACAACACCTTCCGCCCAATCTGTCAGCCGGTCAGTCAGTCTCAGTTCCGTGCCCACAAATCACCTGTACAGGCCGCCCCGGCCAAGGAGGATGAGGGCGCCACGACTTCGCTCGCCACACCCCGCGTACTCCCCGCCACCGATATTCAGCCCGCGAGCTACACGGCCAACTGGAGCGCCGTCGACAATGCAGAGGGTTACCTGGTGTTTCCTCGCATAATCCACACCGCCGACGGCATAACACCCTATTACATAGTCAACACCACATTCGACAAAATCACCGAAGGCTCCACCGGCTCTCCCGTACTCCCGCAATACGTCATCAACTCGATGGACGACTACATGGAGGCCACCGGATGGCTCTGCCGCATCCCCCTGCAGGCCGAAGGCGCACTCGGACTCACCAACCGGTTCCTCGACACATACGGCAACTCGCTGCTGCAGTCGCCCACCCTCGACCTGAGCGGCGCGTCGGGCAACGTCGACATTTCGCTTCGCTACCTGGCACAGGATGTAGATATGTTCCAGGTGTCGATGTATCAGATTCGTCCCGACGGCTCCGTATCGCTCCGCGCCACCAAGATGATTTACACAGGCGAGGAGTATGACGTCTGGAAGGATGTATCGTTCACTCTCGGGGGCGGCACATCGAGCGCCATGCTGGTAATCCTGCTGCCCGAGACCACCCGCGGCACCATCTTCCTCGACTCCCTAACCATGAGCCAGCAGCTCGACGAAGGCACACGCTACATAGTGCCCGGCGCCACACTCCAGACCGAGGCTACAAGTATCCGTGTTGAGACGCCCTACGCCGTGGTCGGCGACACCCGCAGTTACTCGGTGCAGGCATACAGAATCGAGGAAGACAACGTAATATACAGCACGGAGTCGAACTCTATAATCGTTGGCGCCGACAGCGATGAGGTCCCCGAAGAGCTCGTCACCCCGGCCCCGGCACTTGACGCCGTCAACGGCTCGCAATTCACGGCCCGCTGGGAACCGGTGGCCGGAGCCAACGCCTACGACGTGCAGCTCTACCGGCGCCACACATCGAACGGCAACGAAACCACTACCATAATCAACGAGAATTTCGACAGAATCCAGGTAGGCACCACCGACCTCGACTACCCGCGTGCCATGCACCTCGACGGCTACGACCGTCTCGACGACTTCACCGCCGTGCCCGGCTGGGAGGTCTTCCAGGGTTTCTATGTCGACGGCGCAGTAGGCATTCTGGGTTACTGGAATATGCTCGGCGTGGGCTGCTACATGAAGTCGCCCGTATTCGACCTCTCGGCCGACAGCGGCAAGATGACCCTGTCGCTGAAGGTCGGCTCCGACTACTACAACCAGGGCGCCACCGTCTACCTGGCCCACGACAATCCCGAGACCGGCGGCATCATCTACGACGACATGCTCCCCCTCGACGAGATGGAAAAGGGCTTCCACAGCTTCTCTACCGTGTTCACCAAAGGCCGCAAGGACTCATATTTCGTATTTTACCCCTACGGTTACGGCGTCAGTTACTTCGACGACATCCTCGTGACCCAGAACGTACCCGCCGGCACCCACGACACGGCCATTTCGCACCGCACAACCTCCGAGTGCTCAGTAACTATGACTGTCCCGACCGTCAACCCCGCCGACGAGTACTATTTCACCGTCCGCGCCCTATATATCGACGCCAAGAACATCGAAAAGACTGCTTCCGAACCGTGCGACATGGTCAAAATCAACGGATTGCAGCCCACGACCTACTACTCGGGCAAAGTTGTCGACACCAACGGCGATTACATTGCCAACGCCACCGTAACGCTCACCGCCCCGGGCGTGTCGGCGCCGCTGCACGCCGTCACCAATCAGTGGGGCCTCTTCCGCATCGAAAACATCAGCCGGGCCGATGTGGAATATACCGGCACAGTTTCGGCCCAAGGCTACCGCACCGCGCGCGTGGCCGGCATCACGTTCACTGACCTTCAGCCCGTATCCGACGCGCTGTTCACCCTGCGCGCCGCCGACGGCAACAGCATCGAAATCGGAATACCCACCGCGCCCGACGCCAACGGCCCGCTCTGCCTGCAGTACAACAACTCCGACACCGAGACCATCTACTCGGCCGACGCCTTAGGTCTCCCCGCCGGAACGGTAATCCGCTCAGTAGCCTACGACGGCTACTGCCTCACCGACAAGGAGGTGACATACGAAATCGCCCTGCGTATGGCCAACGACACCGGCAGCGACACGTTCGATACCCCGGCGCCGAAGGTCGGCCAGGCCACCGAGCCGTTCTGGAGCGGAAGCGTCACCCTCAACCGGAAAGGCACCCAGGCCCTTCCCGAGGAGCTGCTGTCATTCAGCAACGAGAACGGTTTCGAATACACCGGCGGAGCCCTCCGTGTATCCCTGTCGGCCCGCGCCACCCGCAACAGCGAATTCTACTTCTTCAACGACGCCACCGCCCCGGGCACCAGCATCTGCCGCTACTGGAGCCGCGGCGCCGAGGGCGAGTGGAAAGTCAACACATCGGGTCGACCCGTAGTGCGGCTCGTCTGCAACCTCCCCTCGGGTATCACCGAGACCGTAATCCTCGACAACGGCTATACAGTCCGGCCGGTAAGCGGCGGTCTGCAAATCAATGCACCGAGCCCATGCACTGTCAGCATCTGCTCCGTGTCGGGTGCCTGCGTCGCCTCAGTCAGCCTCACAGCCAACGAGACCCTATTCGTACCCCTCGCTCCGGGCCTCTATATAGCCGGACACACAAAAATCGCAATCAAATAATTCAATCATATTACATTCATTCACATGAAGAAATTTTTAATCTCCATTCTTGGCATCCTATGCCTCGGCATACCGACTGCCAACGCACAGCTTGAATACAAGCAGGTGGGTACAATCAAGTACGACGACTATTCGTTCCGTACAAGCTCTTATCCCTATTCGATGAGCAAGTACTCCGAGACCCTATTGCTTTACAAGAGTGATATTCTGGGACTTAACGCCGATATCCTGCTTAAAGAAATCTCGCTTCTCGGCTACCAGACCTCGGAGGGCAAAACCAACGTGAACTTCACAATCTGGCTCGCAAACACCGAGGAGCAGACCGACGCGTGCCTCAAAGCGCTCGTTATTCCCAACCCCGACAAATCGAATCAGACCATAATCGACACATCGAAACTCACAAAATTTGCCGAGGTCTCCTACCCTACCATGCCGTTGGCCGGCTCGACAGCCCAGGAAGCCGAAGTCGTGAAATTCGAATCGACCAAAGGATTTACCTACTCGGGGCATAATCTTATCGTCTACATCGAACTCAACGGCGGCAAGGTCGCAGCCGACAAAGTTACGGCTCCGTACACTACCTTCTTCACCTGCAACAACGGCATGACCGGCAAACTGATCGGCGGTTACCGCGATTCGGCCTACGACAACGAGCAGTACAACGGAGGTTACGGCGTCAATGTCAAGACATTCTCGTGGAACGAGAGCAACACGCATAAGCTGCCCGTTCTGAAAATCGGATACGAGGGCGCCAAAGTGCAGGTTTCGGCCACAATCAACGGCCGCATCGTATCGAGCCGCAACAATGCCGGTATCGCCGACGCTACCGTCAAGCTCAACGACCTGACCGCCACAACATCGGCCAACGGCCGCTTCTCGCTCACCGTGGATGACGTCGACATTAACGCCACATACACGCTGACAGCCGAGGCCGCCGGTTTCGAAACCTCAAGCTCCGTAATCGACATCAAGGCCGGTGGCACCATAGACCTGCAGGACATCGTGCTGACCAAACTCCCCGTTCCCGCCGTACTCTCCGGCAAGGTCATCAACTCCTCGAACGACCAGGCCGTCGAGGGCGCCACGCTCTCCTTTGAATCGCTAAGCGCAGTAAGCGGCGCCGACGGCTCTTATTCATTCGACATCGCCAACATCGACGACCTCCCCGCAGGCGGCGTAACCCTCTCGGCCAAGGCTCAGGGCTTCCTCGACTATTCCACCACCCTCTCGGTCGACGGCGACATGAACTTCGACGTACGCCTCGAACCGCTGCCCGAACTCTCCGGCGACGGCACTCAGGTAGGCATCTGGTCGCCCGACGATTACAGCTACGACGTGCCCTTCAACCCGCTGTGGAAATTCAGCGAAGGCCAGTCAATCTACTCCCGGGAGATGCTCGCCGACATCGAGACAGGTAAAAAATTCAGTTCGCTGGCCCTCTACGGCTACTACACGGATCCCTCGACCACCACTCCCGGCGGCGACGAGGGGGGCGACGACGATGACGACTGGGGTTACGGCTACGAAGCCCCGCAGAAAGCCGCCGCTGACGCCGACCGTACATTCATCGTGAAAGCATGGCTGGTCAACACCGAACTCACCGGGTTCGACCCCGCTGCCATCGAAGCAATCTCCACCGAAGGTCTCACACCCAACTTCGAGGGTGAAATCACGCTCTCGCCCATGGGTGACGCTAGCCATCCCCGGGAACTCGCACGCCTTGAGCTCACCGAACCCTTCGTTTACGACGGTAAAGGCATGGCACTAATCATGTCCTCGACCGCCAAAGCCGGCTCGTGCCTCCTCTACTTCTGCACCGAAGGCGCCAACAACGCCGCTATCGGCAGTTTCAGCTCCACCGCTGAATCAGTACAGAAATGGACCATCGCCAAAGGCGGCGTGCCCGTAATCAAACTCGGCGACTTCGTTCCCACCGGCATTCTCTCCGGAAAGGTTACCAAGAAGGTCGACAACGGTTCGGAACCCCTCGCCAACGTGGCCGTGACACTCTCGGGCAACGGCGAAACCTTCAACACCATCACCGACGAAGAAGGCCTTTACTCATTCAGCGTACGCGACATCGCCCTCGATGCCCCCTACCGCGTGAACTTCAGCCTCGAGAACTACTTCGATGAAACCAAGGAGGTGACCTTCACCGAAGAGAACCTCGAGCAGACCCTCGACGTAGAGCTCGAATGGTCGGCAATCGACACCATCGAGGCCGATTCGGTCAAAGATGCCAACGTATATTCGGTTAGCGGTGTACTCATGCTCGAAAACGCCACCAAGGCCGACATCGACCGCCTCCCCGCCGGTATCTACATCAGCGCCGGACGCAAAGTCATTGTAAAATAATCCAAATTGAAAATATGATGGAAAAATTTATCAAATGCGTGTGCACCTCGCTGCTCCTCGCCGGAGCATGCGCGGTGACGGCGTCGGCGCTGACTCCGCCGGCCAACTCGCCTCTCAAGCGCAAAGTGCCGGTCGACCGCTTCCGGCACAACACCGTGGCCGCTTCGGTGCGCGGAGTGCATCCCACGGTAGCCCCGCTCCACGCCGGCCGTATCGCCATGGCGAGCAACGCACCTCAGCGTATCACCTCAGGGGGCACGGCCCTCTACGGCTACCGCACGGCCGGGCACAGCCAGTACGACGACGGTTGGTATCGGTTCGACGCGAACGGTTTCACCATGCAGTGGTCAGACCCCTTGTTCACTTACGACAACGGCTACGGCCAGCTCAACTCGGCATGGGTGCGCAACGGGCGCCTCTGCGGCTTCGACCACTGGTTCCAGTACGGCTATTTCTGGGGGCAGGAGTACTACGAGATTGATCTCTCGTCGGGCATGATTGTCACCGACGAAACCGACGAAGACTGCATCGACAACGGGTGGTTCATCAACGCCTGCTACGACCCTGAGAGCGATACAATCTACGGTTATGGCACCGACGACGAGAACGAATCATCAACCGCCCTGTTCATGAAGACCTCAGGCAGCAATGTCTTTGGCTATCAGATAATCGCAAACTACGGCAAGAACGCGGCCGACTACCGGAAGCAGTGCCTGGCCATGTGCTACAATCCTACCGACAAGCAGATTTACGGTATCAACATGAACGGCGAGTTCGTCACCGTTGACAAGAGCACGGGCAACCAGACAGTGCTGTTCAATATCGACCGACCCCTCGGGATGTACGTTACCGGCTTGGCATACAGCCAGATAGAGGGTCTCTTCTATTGGAATTACCAGTACGACAAGACCGACGGCAACTGGGGCTCGGACCTGTGCACCATCAATGCTCAGACTCATGAAATCAAGACATTGGAGAGCTATGAGGGGGGCGACGCCTTCTCGGCACTGTTCGTCATCGGGCAGAACGTCGATGCCTCGGCTCCGAAGCGTCCTGAACTGAAGAGCGCCGATTTTGCCAACGGCGCCACGGCAGGCTCGCTCACCTATACTTTGCCCACCGAGGCTGTCAGCGGCGCCACACTCAGCGGCTCGCTTGACTGGGCGTTCAAAGTCGACGGCCGAGCCAAATCAAACGGCCAGGCTGCTCCCGGCTCCGACGTTACCATCCCGCTGGAACTCACCGCCGGGCGCCACACCTTCGCCTTCTCGGTCAGCGCCAACGGCGCACAGAGTCCCGAACTTTCCACCGAAATGTACATCGGCTCCGACAACCCGAAGGCCCCCGCCACTGTGGTACTCGATGACAAGAACATCCGCTGGTCGCCCGTCACCGAGGGTGTCAACGGCGGCTACATCGACCCCGAGCAGGTGAAGTATGAGGTGTACCTCAACGGCGAACTGCTCACCACCACCGCCCGCACACTCTACCAATACACCCTCCCCGAGGACGCTCCCGTACAGAAGTGGATTGCATGGGTTGTGGCCGTTTACGACGGCAAGAAGTCGATGGCCACATACTCAGAGCCGCTTGTGGCCGGCGCACCCTGGCAGCTGCCCGTCTCCATCGTATGCACCGAGGAGATGCTTGAACTGATGAAAGTTGTCAATGTCAACGGCGACGACGAGACCTGGACATACTCCGACTGGGACAAGGGCTGGTACTCCGGTCAGGTCGACGAGGGCACCGGCGACGACTGGGTTTTCCTCCCGGCCATCTACTTCCCCGACGCCTCGCACAACTATTCGTTCTATATGGACGCCATGCGCAAGGCCAATGTCTACCCCGACACATGGCTCGAGGTAAAAATCGGCGAATACCCGTCGCCCGAAATGATGAACCGCACCATTTTGCCGCTCTTCACGGCCCAGAGCCGCGACTACAAGGAGTTCAGCAACCCGATTTTCACCGTTCCCGAAGCCGGAACCTACTACATCGGCATCCATTGTAAATCGAATGTCGACATGTGCGGCAGCATCATCGGCGGCATCCGCGTACGCGACGACAATATGCAGCCCAACTCGCCGGCCGCCGTCGAGAATCTCACGGCAACCCCCGGCGCCAACGGCGCCCTCGAAGCCGACCTTACCTTCACCATGCCCACCAAGTTTGTCAACGGCGACGCCATCCCAGCAGCCTCGACAGTCAGCGCTACCGTTACCGGCGCGCAGAGCGTCACCGTTACCGGCGCCCCCGGTGCCGAGGTTACGGCCAAAGTGGCTACCGTGCAGGGTGACAACGAGATAACTGTCCGCACATCGGTCGACAACGTCACCGGCATGGTTTCCGTTGTTAAGGTATACACCGGCGTTAGCGTTCCGAGCTACGTCAAGAACCTCAACGGCACGGTTTCGGCCGACATGATGAGCATAGACATGACATGGGAGACCCCCGACGCCGAAACCCGCGGCGGATACGTCGACCCCGCCACGACCACATATTACTTTGCGCTTTACGACCCCGAAACCCGCGATTACACCTTCACATTAGCCGGCACAGGCATCAACAGCGCCACATACCATCTCCCCGACGGCATGCCGCAGGATCTATACACAGTCGGTCTGGTGGCCGAGAATGTTGCCGGCCGCAGCAGCCGTCTGATGCGCATGGACGCCATCCTCGGTCCGGCCCATCAGCTCCCGCTGAGTGAAGATTTCGAGTCGCTCGGTTTCACCTTCAACCCCTGGGTAAACTACACCAACGATGGTCCGGCTGTCACCTGGACCATGCTGCCGCTGCAGGACATCGCCACCGAATGGGCCGGCCTTACTTCCGTGGCTCTCGTGGGATACCTCCGCAGCGAGAACACCGAGGGCGAAGGCACGCTGGGTATGCCCCGCTTCTCACCCAAGGGCAACAATGTCGTGACCGTGAAAGTGAAATATTGGGCCGGCGACCAGGCCGCGCGCCTCAGCTTCAAGGGCGCATCGTACGGCACTGAGGCCACTACCCTTCACGAGTGCCCGCTGTCGAACACCGACGAATGGCGCACGGCCGAGTTCCAGCTCCCCGCGTCGCTGATGAGCAGCGACTGGGTTCAGCTCTATCTCAACAGCCTCTTCGGCACCGGCATGAACTACTGCATCGTCGAAGACATCAAAGTCGAAGGGGATAAAGCCGGCCTCATCGCCGTAGCCGACGGCCTCGGAAGCATCGTTCCCGGCGAAGGTTACATCGAATTCAAGGGCTACGCCGGCGAGACCGCCGAAATCTACACTGCCGGCGGTGGGCTTGCAGGCCGTTCCACCCTTTCGGGCGACGCAACGCGCCTGAGCGTATCCGCAGGCATCTATCTGGTCAAGGTTGCCGGCAAGTCGGTCAAACTCCTTGTCAAGTAATCGCGCTCCATCAACCGGATAATCCGAACCTAATAACGCGCCGCAGCCCCCGACGGACTGCGGCGCTTTTTTACTGCGGCGCTTTTTACTGAGTTTGGCAAAAATTTGGGATTTGATGAATAAAAATGTACCTTTGCAAGGTAATATTCACAGAATGTTTCAAAACAGATTACAATGTCGGTAAACAAAGTAATTCTTGTGGGCAATGTAGGCCGCGACCCGGAGATAAAATATGTGGGTAACCGGCCATACGCCACATTCTCGCTCGCCACATCGGAGCGCCTCGCCTCAGGCCAGGAGATTACCGAATGGCACGAAATCATAATGTGGGACAAAGCCGCCGAAACCGCCGAACGCTACATCACAAAGGGCACGAAGCTCTACCTCGAAGGGAAGCTGCGCACCCGCACGTGGCAGGATTTCAACGCCATAAAGCGCAAAGTCACTGAGATTTACGTCGACACATTCGACATTCTCCAGCGCCCCACACAACGTACATAATATCATTCACATAACAATGGAAAAAGAAACGCAACCCATCTTGGAAGATGCCCGCTCCTGCGCAGCTCAGCAGGAGGCATTCGACGATGCCGATCCCGTTCAGCTCCCCGAAAACGCCTTCCGCGAACTGGCGGCCGACGAGCAGTACCGTCCCATGATGCACCCGGCGCGAAAGTACCGCGAGATCACTCCCTACTCGGTAATCATGGGCCTGGTGCTCTGCATCATCTTTTCGGCGGCAGCAGCCTACCTCGGGCTGAAAGTCGGCCAGGTTTTTGAAGCCGCCATCCCCATCGCCATCATCGCCGTAGGCCTCTCCGGAGCGATGCGGCGCAAGAACGGTCTGGGCGAGAATGTGATTATCCAGTCGATCGGTGCCTGCTCGGGCGTTATAGTGGCCGGTGCCATCTTCACCCTCCCGGCTCTCTACATCCTGCAGGCCAAGTATCCCGAAATCTCGGTGAACTTCCTGCAGATATTCTTCAGTTCGCTGCTCGGCGGTATACTTGGCATACTTTTCTTCATCCCCTTCCGCAAATATTTCGTGAAGGATATGCACGGCAAGTACCCCTTCCCTGAAGCCACAGCCACCACTCAGGTGCTCTCATCGGGACAGACCGCCGGAAAATCGGGCGGTTCGCAGGCACTTACGCTGGTGATTGCATCGCTTATCGGTGGTATTTACGACTACATTGTCGCCACATTCGGCTTCTGGGCCGAAACGCTGCAAACCAACGTTTTCCACTGGGGGCAGGTGCTCGAGGAGAAGACCAAACTGGTATTCAGCTGCAACACCGGCGCCGCCGTGCTCGGCTTAGGATACATCATCGGTCTGCCGTATGCATTTGTCATTACCGCCGGCTCGCTTTTTGTGTGGTGGGTAATCATCCCGCTGTTAGGCACATACGGGTCGCCTGACCTGCAGGCCATGACGTCACAGGACATCTTCTCGAATTATGCGCGCATGATTGGCATCGGCGGTATCGCCATGTCGGGCATCATCGGCATCATCAAGTCGTGGCCCATCATCCGCCAGGCCGTGGGTCTGGCCGGACGCGAGTTCAAGAGCAAAGGCGCCGTCGAGAAGCCCGTACGCTGGCAGACCGACATCTCCATGAAACACATAGTCTTCTTCATGGGTCTGGCGCTCATAGCCGTACTCCTGTTCTTCTGGTTCGGTGTAATCCATTGCTGGTGGCAGGCTATTGTGGCATGGATTGTGGTAACGATTATCGCCTTCCTTTTCACCACTGTGGCAGCAAACGCTATCGCCATCGTGGGTTCGAACCCCGTTTCGGGCATGACACTGATGACGCTCATCATCGCCTCGGCCATATTCGTAGCCATCGGCCTGAAGGGCTCGTCGGGCATCGTGGCATCTATGGTTATCGGCGGCGTAGTCTGCACGGCCCTCTCCATGGCCGGCGGTTTCGTCACCGACCTCAAGGTAGGCTACTGGCTCGGCACAACCCCCAAGAAACAGGAACAGTGGAAATTCCTCGGCACCCTGGTTTCGGCAGCCACCGTCGGCGGCGTCATCCTGGTGCTCAACAAGGTATACGGTTTCGTGGGCAACGACGCCCTCGTGGCTCCGCAGGCCAACGCCATGGCCAAGGTTATCGAACCGCTCATGATGGGCGGCGAAACCCCGTGGATTCTTTACCTCACCGGCGTGGTGCTCGCCCTGCTGCTCAACTGGCTCAAGGTTCCGGCCCTGGCATTCTGTCTGGGTATGTTCATACCCCTGGGTCTCAACACTCCGCTTCTTATCGGCGGCGCAGTGGCATGGTTTGTGGCACACTCGAGCAAGGACAAAGCCATCAACGACGCGCGTCGCGACCGCGGTACACTCATCTCGTCGGGTCTCATCGCCGGGGGCGCCCTCTTCGGTGTCTTCGCTGCTCTCACCCGCTTCCTCGGTGTCGAATTCCACAACACTATGTCGGCCGAACTGCTTCAGGGACTCGGTATCTGTGTGTACGCCGGCCTGATTGCTTATCTCTGGATTGATTCGAAACGCGTAAAGCGGCTTGAACGCTAACCCCCGTAGCCCCCAAGAAAGGAGGCTGTGTCAAAATAGGCGCAGCCTCTTTTTCATAACCTGTTGTAAAACATAA
>CAMEPD010000065.1 GCA_945931475.1 uncultured Muribaculaceae bacterium
TTTGATTTAATGTGATTTATCTCAAAAACCGACCACCGGAACGTTAACATTTATTTTTAAACAGCCTCTAAATAATTTTGAACAGTTACTTATGATAGATTTAATAAATGTGAGTAAAACCTACGGCGGAGCGGTGCCTGTGCCGGTGCTCCACGGCGTTGACCTGCATGTCGGCCGCGGCGAGCTGGTGTCGATTATGGGCGCTTCGGGGTCGGGCAAATCGACCCTGCTCAATATACTGGGCATACTCGACAGTTACGATTCTGGCGAATACCGTCTCGACGGCACACTCATCCGTGACCTCAGCGAAAACCGCGCCGCCGACTACCGCAACCGTATGATTGGTTTCGTGTTCCAGTCGTTCAACCTCATTAATTATAAGACGGCGGTAGAGAATGTGGCCCTGCCGCTGATGTACCGCGGCGTGGGGCGCCGTCAGCGCAACCGCTTAGCCATGGAGCAGCTCGAGCGTCTCGGTCTGGGAGACCGCGCACAGCACCGCCCCGCCGAGATGTCGGGCGGTCAGAAGCAGCGTGTGGCAATAGCCCGCGCCCTGGTGACGGCCCCGAGCATCATATTGGCCGACGAGCCCACCGGCGCGCTCGATTCGCAGACCTCGGCTGAAGTGATGAATATTTTCCATGACCTCAACCGTCAGCAGGGGCTCACAATAGTGATTGTGACACATGACCCGGGAGTAGGCCGCCAGGCCGACCGCCTGATACACATACGCGACGGCCGGATTGTTGACCAAAGCGGAGAGTCGGGAGTCAATCCCCAATCCCAAATTCCCAATCCCCAATCCCCGACCCCCGATGCTTGACCTTCTGACTGATATACGGCAGACGATGAGCCACAACAAGCTGCGCACGGCCCTGACAGGGCTGTCGGTGGCGTGGGGCATCTTTATGCTGATAGTGCTCTTAGGTACGTCGCGCGGCGTTACGGCAAACTTCGAGGAATTCGCCGGGACTTCGGCCTCGAAAGTGATTCAGATATGGGGTGGCACCACATCGGTGCCATACCGGGGTCACCGCGAGGGACGCTCCATCGAGTTCCGCGATGTAGACCGGCGTCGCCTCGCCGAGCAGGGAGCGGCCTATTCCGAAGAGGTGTCGGCCGTAATATACGGCGAAGCAGTGCCCATCTCGGCAGCCGGACGATATGTAACGGCCGAATATACCGGAATGGACCCGTCGGCGCAGCAGTCGGATAACCTGAAACTACTGTACGGCAGGTTTATATCCCCGCGCGATATGCGCCAGGGCGCCCGCGTGGTAGTGCTTTCGGATAACACGGCCACAAACCTCTTTCCCGACGACGGCGAGAATGTCGTAGGCAAGCGGGTCGACATCCGTGGCCTGTCGTTCTTAGTGGTAGGGGTTTACAAGGGTAACTGGTATCAGGACAATATCATCCCCTACACCACCGCCCGCTCAATGCAGAAAGACAAGACCGAGGTAGGCTCGCTCAAGGTTACTGTCGACCGGATAGGTACCACCGCCGAGGGTGAGGCCGTAGAGAAAGATATCCGCCGCATCATGGCCGAGGGGCACAACTTCGACCCCGACGACGAGGGGGCCCTCTGGGTCAACAACCGATACATCGGAGGACTCCGGGCCCGCGCGGCTGTCGACATCCTCAATGTGGGAGTATGGGTGCTGGGCCTGCTGTCGCTGCTGAGCGGCATTATCGGCATCAGCAACATAATGTTTGTATCTGTCAAGGAGCGCGCCCACGAAATCGGCATCCGCCGCGCCATCGGCGCCCGGCCACGCTCCATCCTTATGCAGATAATCGCCGAGGCCGTGGCGGTGACCGTGACTTTCGGTTACATCGGTATCGTCTTAGGCACGGCCGTCACTCAGCTGCTGGCTGCGGCGACAGCAGGCCAGGGAATCCTCGACAAAGCGACGGTGTCGCTGGGTATCGCCTTCGAGGTGACTCTCGTGTTAGTGGTGGCCGGTGCGCTGGCCGGACTCTTCCCGGCGCTGAAGGCCCTTAAAGTTAAACCCGTAGAAGCTCTTCACGATGAATGACAAGATACGACGCCGTCGCTCTCTGAGAATACCCCTGCTCGATATCGACAACTGGCGCGAGATAGGCGCCACCCTCTCGCGTAACCGCACACGTACACTCATGACCGGATTCGGCATCTTCTGGGGTGTGTTCATGTTGGCGGCGCTCGTCGGTGGCGCTCAGGGTGCCAAAGATATGCTGCTCAGCGAATTTCAGGGATTCGCCACCAACAGCGCCATCCTCTTTCCCGGCACCACTTCGATGCCTTACCACGGTTACGCCGGCGAGCGCAAGTACGACCTCGACCTTACCGACCTTGAACGCCTGCGCCGGGGTGTACCTGAGTTAGGTACCGTGACCGGCAATATGTATCAGATGGGATGCACTTTCGCCACCGAGAGGTATTCGGTCTCCGGCCAGGCCATGGGAGCTTGGCCCGACTATGTCAGGGTAATGCAGCCGGTTATCTACTCGGGGCGTTTCATCAACGGGCACGACATGAACGCCGGGCGGAAGGTTTGCGTCATCGGCAAACGAATCGCCGAACAGGTCTACCCCGGGGTAGCCGACCCCGTCGGGCGCCCGCTGAGAATCAACGGCATCACTTACACCATTGTAGGTATGGCCGGGCAGGATACCGATTTAAGCCTCGGGGGTCGCATCGACCAGCAGGTTATCATCCCGCTGACGACCTTCCGCAGGGCGTTCGGCCGCGGCGACAATCTTGACATCATCATGTTAGTGGCCCGCGGCAAGGAGAGTATCTCGGCCCTCGAACCACGAATCCGCCGCATCATCTATTCACGCCACTACATACACCCCGACGACACCCGCGCACTCAACATTTTCGACATATCGGAGGAGTTCGCCAAGGTCGACAAGCTTTTCCTGGGAGTGTCGTTCTTAGCGGCATTCATCGGATTCTCCACGCTGATTGCCGGCATCATCGGCATCGGCAACATCATGTGGGTAATCGTGCGCGAGCGCACACAGGAGATTGGCATCCGTCGAGCCATCGGGTCGAAACCCCGCGACATTATCGTGCAGATTCTGTCGGAGGGTATGGTGCTGACGGCCGTGGCCGGTGTATTGGGGCTGTCGGTGGCAGTGGTCGCGCTGGGTGTCACGCAACATCTTACGGCCAAAGGGAGCTTTGTGCCTCAGTTCCTGCTTACCCCCGGACAGGCGGCATGGATTATAGGCGTGTTCCTTGTCTTAGGGTCGGCCGCCGGACTTATACCGGCCTTCAAAGCCATGAAAATCAAGCCTGTGGAAGCTCTTAATTCAAGATAATCAAAACATCACATCATAATGAAAAAGTTCTTTAAAATTCTGCTCTGGTGCGTCATCGTATGCATTCTTCTTGGCACTGTGATTTTCCTGGTGAAGAATTCGCAGGACAAGGAGGTAACCTATCAGACGGTGTCGCCCGAGATGGGCTCGGTGGAACGCACTACGGTGCTTACCGGCAAAATAGAGCCCCGTGACGAAATCGAAATCAAACCTCAGATTTCAGGCATAATCTCCGAAATTCTTGTCGAACCCGGCGATCATGTCAACAACGGCGACATTATCGCCCGCATCAAGGTAATCCCCGACGAAGGGCAGCTCTCGCAGGCACGCAGCCGTGTGGAAGTGGCACGCATCAACCTCGAACAGGCCCGCGCCGCCTACAACCGCACCCGAGCACTCTACGACAAGAAGTACGAGAGCCGTGAGAAACTCGAGACCGACAAAGCCGCCTTCGACAACGCCGTGGCCGAACTCGACCAGGCCAACGACCAGCTCACCATCGTACGCGACGGTGTATCAGCGGCCAACGCGCAGGGCTCCAATACTCTGGTACGTGCCACGGTCACCGGAGTGGTGCTCGAGGTACCCGTCAAGGTAGGCTCGTCGGTAATCCAGGCCAACACGATGAACGACGGTACGACCATAGCCCGCATCGCCGATATGAACGACCTGATTTTCAAAGGGAAAATCGACGAAACAGAAGTGGCTCTCCTCCGCGAGGGACAGCCGGTATCAATCAGCGTAGGTGCCGTGGCCGGTTCAGACTATTCGGCTGTCATCGAGAAAATCGCACCCGTCGCAACCGACGATAACGGCACCAACACATTCGAGGTGAAAGCCGCCCTCCGGGGCGCCGACACAGCCGGCCTCCGCGCAGGTTACTCGGCCAACGCCACGGTGGTGCTCGAACGCGCCGAACGCTCGCTCGTCATCCCCGAGAGCGTCGTGGAATACAGCGGCGATTCGGCGTTCGTCTACGTTCTCAAGAGCGAAAATCCCCGCCAGGAATTTGTACGCACCGCCGTAACTACCTCAGTCAGCGACGGCATCAACGTAGCTGTCTCGGCACCTGAGCTCACCACCAAGTCACGCCTGCGCGGAGCAGAGGTTTCCGACGGGCAGTCAACAACATCACAGGAATGAAAAATCTGATTCTCACACTTATTGCCTCGGCGGCAATCGGCACGGCGTCGGCCGCCGGGCCCTGGACTCTCGACTCATGTATCAGTTACGCTCTCGAGCACAATATCTCCGTGCGGCAGCAGGCACTGCAGACCGAGGCAGCCCGGCTCGATGTCACCTCGGCCCGCGACGCTTTCCTCCCCACGGTGTCGGCTTCCGCCTCCGAGGCATTCAATTTCGGGCGCGGTCTCAACTCCGAGAACATCTACGTCGACCGCAACTCCTCGACCTTCCAGTGGGGCGTGTCGGCCCAGGTTCCCCTCTTTCAGGGACTCGAGAACGTGCGGCGACTCCGTTACTCCCGCGCCTCGCTCGAGCAGACGCTACTCGAATACGATGCCGCGCGCGACGACGTTGCGCTCCGTGTCATCACTCAATATCTGCAGACCCTCTATGCCCGGCAGGTAGTTGTGGCGGCCCGCGCTTCGCAACAGTACTCGGCCTACGCCGTCGAGCGTCAGCGGACACTCGTCAGCGAGGGGAAGGTGGCCGAAGCCGACCTCTACGACGCCGAAGCTCAGCTCGCCCAGGACGACCTCCAGGTTGTGGCCTCCGAGGGCGACGCGCGCGAGCAGCTCATCACACTGGCCAACCTGCTTCAGCTCCCCGACGCCACCGGCTTCGATATTGCCGACCTCGCCGACACCACAGCCCTTATCCCCTCAGGCGAACAAGTGTGGGACGACGCTTCGCGCCGCGATCCCTCGCTCCTTGCCGCGCGCCAGCGCATCACCGCAGCCGGACTCAACATCGATGTCGCCCGTTCGGGATACCTGCCGCGCCTGTCGTTCGGCATCTCCACCGGCTCATCATTCTACCGCATCAACGGCATGCCAAACGAGCCATTCGGACGTCAAATGCGCAATAATTACTCCACATACTTAGGCTTTACCCTTACGGTGCCCATCTTCGATGCCTTCTCCACACGCAACGCCGTGCGACGTGCACGACTGCAGCGACTCGAAGCCGAACTCGAACTCGACAACCGCGAAACCGCCCTGCGCACCAACATCCGCCTGGCCGAAACACGCGCCCTGTCGGCCCGCTCGCGCTACCTTGCCTCGGATTCGGCGCTTGAGGCTACACGCAAATCGTTCGACGCCGTCAACGGCAAATACCAGCTCGGCCGCGCCACCCCCTGGGAATTCGAGCAGGCCAAGACAAATCTGTTCCGTACCGAAGTTTCGCGCATCGAGGCCCTCTGTGAATTCATCCTCCGCAGCCGCATCCTTATCTTCTATCAGCACCTTACCGCATATTGACATCCCGCGTCACCCCGTGGCGACTCTCTTTTGGTTTTTTTGATTTTTTTATTGCAGGTTTAAAATAGTTTCGTAACTTTGTGTTTAATAACATAACTCTACCGCATTCCGGCTCCGCACCCCCGCTGAACTGTCGGTTCCGGGCCCGGCGGAATGTACGGTTAAGCAACCTGTTTTAATCACATGATAAAGAGCGCTCTCGAGAAGGTAGTCTCGGAAGATATGGCCGAAATATGGTCGGTACTTGAACCCGACGAAAAACGTCAGATAGTCGACGCTTTCGTCATTCATAACTATAAGAAGAATCAGATGATTTACGCCGAAGGCGAGGAACCCGAGTTCCTGTGGTGCCTCCTCTCCGGCAAGGTCAAGAAGTTCAAGGACGGTATCGGCGGCCGTGTACAGATTCTGCGACTCATCCGCCCGGTGCAGTATTTCGGATACCGCGCATATTTCGCCGATGAGAAATACAATTCCTCGGCGGCCGCATTCGAGGCCTCGGCTGTAGGTTCGCTCCCCATGACCGTTGTGGAGGACCTCATAAACCGCAACCGCAAACTCGCGTGGTTCTTCATCCATGAGCTCAGCCGCAACCTGGGCGGGTCGGATACGAAGATAGTTAACCTCACGCAGAAGCATATTCGCGGACGACTGGCCGAGGCATTGATTGTGCTGCGCGAGCATTACGGATTCGAGGACGACGGTATGACCCTGCGCATCTATATGGCTCGCGAAGACCTTGCAAACCTCTCGAATATGACCACCTCCAACGCCATCCGTACCCTCTCGGGCTTCGTGGCCGACAAGCTCATCACGGTCGACGGCCGGCGTATCCGCATCCTCAACGAACCGATGCTGCGCAAAATCTCGAAGTTCGGCTGATTCCCCCCCCTCCCGAAGCATAACAATCCGCCTGCTCCAAAGATGGCCCTTAGGCCTCCGGAAGCAGGCGGATTGTCATATTCGTCTCTCACCGAACCCCGGTGATTCCCGACCCCGGGCTATAGGTCGTGATTGCGGGGGTTATTGTTGAGCGTTCTGGTGCGCTCCTTTTCCAGGCGAGGGGTGGTGCGGTTATCGTCGGAGTGGTCGACATCTACACCGGGCAGTAGGTCGGCAGCGTGTTTCAGTTTCGATACCGCTGTGGCTGCAACACCGGTGAGGCGTTGGGCGTTGCGGCGGATTTTCTCAGAGTTCATAGTTGTGTGGGTTGTTTAGTTGCTTTCAACTTTAAACATCCCGTCAGCCCGGTTGTTTCACTCGGGCGCTTCGCATTAGCCGCCGACCGGCAGTCGGCAAAGCTGCTCGATGTAGTCGAGGATTTCGTTGCGACCACGCTTGTCGACCGCCGAAGTGCGGAACACCGGTGGCAACTCCTCCCATTCCTCGAGTATAGCCGCACAGTAGGCGGCCGTAGCGGCCTTGGCGGCTGACGACGAGAGCTTGTCGAGCTTCGTGAAGACGATGCAGAACGGCACCCCGTTCTCCCCTAACCAGCGCATGAACTCCATGTCGTTGGCCTGCGGTTTGTGACGTCCGTCAATCAGCAGGAAGAGGCATGTCATCTGCGCCCGGCCCAGAATGTAACCGCGTATCATTTTGAGCAGACGGTCGCGGTCGGCGCGGCTGCGCTGAGCATACCCGTAGCCCGGGAGGTCGACCAGATACCACTGATCGTTGATGAGGAAATGATTTATCAGCATAGTCTTGCCCGGAGTCGACGAAGTCATTGCGAGCGACTTCTGTCCCGTGAGCATATTGATCAAGGAGGACTTACCTACGTTCGAACGGCCTATGAAAGCGAATTCATGCTTCATCCCGGCGGGACAACCCTCTACCGACTGACTGCTGATATGGAATCTTGCGCTGTTTACTATCATTGCTTATAGTTGTTTCTCGCCCCAAATATACGCATAATTTTTCATCTGACACCAATTTTCGGGTATGAGGCTGATGTTGCCGATGTTGCGGATGCAATTTATGTATCGGATGTATCGGATATATAGGATGTATCGGATATAGCTGATGTATATAATTAACGGATGGTTCGGGGGATGGTTCGGGGACTGTGTATTTGTTTCTCCGGGATTTTTGAGCTAAATTTGCAGTCGATATGAGGAATCCCGACCGACAGACCACATTCCGTTTCCGGCAGTTCGAGGTCAGTAACTCCCGGGCCGGTATGAAGGTGGGTACCGACGCCGTGTTGCTCGCGGCATGGGCGCTGACCGACGCCGGCGCCGTGCATGAACCCCGCACGATAGTCGATGCCGGTACCGGTACCGGGGTAATCGCACTGCTGATGGCCCAAAGGTTCCCCGGCGCGAGAATCACTGCCGCGGAAATATCGGCTGAAGCCTGCACCGAAGCTGCCGCCAACTTCGCCGCATCGCCCTGGAACAATCGGATAACCCTCGTACCGGAGGACTTCTCTCTTTATGCCCGATCTCCGGAGATGCCGGGTCGCGTCGACCTGCTGATCAGCAATCCTCCGTTCTTCGTCAACGGAGCCGGAGCTCCCGACCCAGACCGTTCTCTATCACGAATGGCCGGAAGTCTCTCGCCCCTGTCGCTTGTGGAGCAAAGCGCTGCGATGCTCTCACAGCACGGCAGGCTCTGCATGATTTCTACGGCAGAACGGGCTGTAGCCGACGGGATTCGCTTCCGTGCCGCAATGCACCGCCTGACTGTAGAACGACTTACCGAAGTGACTACCGGCGAGGGGAAACCTCCGCGCCGCCTGCTGTGGCAGATTCGGCGACAACCAGAGCCGGGCGAGCGGTGCGACACTCTGTATGATCGGCTGACGATTCGCACGGCCGCGGGCAATCCCACCCCGGAATACCGCCGGCTTGTTGAACCCTATTACCTTGTTGTGAAATGAAAAAAAATCTTGAATACAACCTCAACAGCCCCGTCTCGGCACTGCTGATTTTCGGCGGCGTGACGCTCCTTGGCCTCTTCCTGCTCGGATTGCTGTCGCAACTGCTTATCACGGCAATCAAACGCCCTGAAGCCTCGATGCGCATCGCCGCTGTTTTCCAGGACGTTCTGGTGTTCATCGTTCCGGCTTTCGTGGCTGCTCTGCTGAGTACACGGTTGCCGGCTCGACTGTTGGCTGTCGACCGCAAGCCCGACCTGCGAGCGATATTCGGCGCGGTTATCGTACTGTTGGTTGCCTCGCCGGCCCTGAATTACATCATTGACTGGAACCAGAGCTGGCAGCTGCCCGAATCGATGGCAGCGGTCGAAGAGTATATGCGAAATATGGAGGAGCGCGCTCAGGCGGCGACCGAACTGCTGCTCGGCGGCCACTCGGTAGGGTCACTGATTATGTCGGTGCTGATTGTGGCTGTGCTGGCCGGGTTCAGCGAGGAACTCTTCTTCCACGGTGCGCTTCAGCGCATCCTGATGGCCACCCGCATTAACGCACACGTGGTGATATGGCTTGTAGCGTTCATCTTCAGCGCATTCCACATGCAGATTCACGGGCTGGTGCCGCGTATGCTGCTCGGTGCGTTTTTCGGTTACCTGCTGTGGTGGACCCGCTGCCTTTGGATTCCGGTTTTTATGCACATCTTCAACAACGCGGTAGTAGTGGTGTCGTGCTGGAAGAACGGTTTGCCGGCTGCCGACGGCGATGTGCCTGACTATCTGTCGGGGCTACCGGTCGGCGTTCAGATTGCGATTTTCGCTTTGAGTGTCATACTTACTGCTGTGGCGCTCAGATACCTGTATCTGCTTGTCAAGCACGATAAGCACACGGGCTCCATCTCCGACAGTAGTGCCGAGCACACGCCGCTCGCTTGATTCCCCCACCCCTAATTTCTTACGCAGAAGTTCCGATGTGATTCCCGGCAAGTTCCGGGCAATTACCTCGGCTGCGCCGATTTTGCGCCCGATCGCACGGAGTTTGCCCGACGCGAAAGGGAAGATTTCTGTTATGCGGCTTACGATGCCTATCGGAGCAGCGACAGGTTTGTCGCTGACGAACGCATGCGAGTTGGGAGCAAGCATTTTCAAGTCGAAATCGTGGCAAATCCGGCCGAAACATCCGGCCTTCATAAGGGATGACGACGGTTCGACGATGTATTGACCGGGGTGAAGGGAACACGACCCGTACGGGCCGCCAAGGATATCCGGGGCGACAAACACCGCTTCGGGACCGTTTTCCGATGGGATGAAACGGTATGTAAACCCGTCCTGAGGTTTGTCGATGACAATTTCAGCGGGAGATTTACTGCCTTCTGACGGTATGACGGCCAAGAGTTCACGGCATTCGCCATCCTCCTCCACAATATGGAGTTCGGAACAGCCCGGAAGGTCGCGAAGGGTCTGTGTGGTGTCGAGCATGGGGGATAATTTCGCCACGATGAGTCGCGCATTGCGTTGCAACATAGGAAGTAACGCGGTAATGTCAGGAGTGCAATCGTGCAGATTATACACGCGTCCACCCGAGGCGTCACGCCGGGCCGGGTCAATGAATATCACATCGAATTTTTCCCCGTAATACTCAGCGAGCCACGTTGTTGAATCTCCCTCGACAACTTTTACCGACGGGTAGGGAGCGAAATTATGACGAAGCGCCTCAGCGTGGGCCGGATTTATTTCGCAAAGGGTCATAAGATGCCCCATGCGGGCAAAGCCGAGTGCGTCCATACCCAGACCGGCAGTCATGTCGAGTACACGCAGTTTCAGCGGGTCATCAAAAAGATGAAGGGCTGTGCTGACGTTGAACGCGGCCGTTGCCGGTGGCGTCGACTGCTCGACCGACAGCAATGACGGGAATACCCAACCGTCGCCTATTCCGGGAAACTTGCGCCGCCCTTTAGCCGAGGCCTCAATATGCGCGATAGCCGCCCGTACAGACTCTGATGCACCGCGTTGATAGCGCAGACGGAGCCGGTCGGCATTCTCGCCGGAATGTTCTGCCACAAATTTCAGGAACTCATCGCCGTAGATATCGCTCATGGCTCTTGGAGATTATAGAGAAAACGGGAGCGGGCTGTGAGCCTGCTCCCGTCGTGATATAGGTTAACTAAGATTATTCGTTAACAGCAGCGATGCCGGGGAGCACCTTGCCTTCGATGGCTTCGAGGAGAGCGCCGCCACCGGTCGATACGTAGCTTACTTCATCGGCCAGACCGAACTTGTTGACGCAGGCCACCGAGTCGCCGCCGCCAACCAGCGAGAACGCGCCCTTGTCGGTAGCTTCAACGATAGCTTCGGCGATAGCGCGCGAACCGGCTGTGAAGTTGTCGAATTCGAATACACCGGCGGGGCCGTTCCAAAGGATGGTCTTGGCGTCTTTGATTACGTCGGCGAACTGTTTGCGGGTCTCGGGCCCTGCATCGAGGCCTTCCCATCCTTCGGGAATCTCCATTACCGAGCAGACCTGAGTATTGGCGTCATTGCTGAAAGCATCGGCAGCCACGCAGTCTGTGCCGAGCACGAGGTTTACACCCTTGTCTTTGGCTTTCTTCATGATGTCGCGGGCCAGGTCGAGTTTGTCGAGTTCGCAGATGGAGTTGCCGACGTTGCCACCCATAGCCTTGGCGAATGTGTAAGTCATACCGCCGCAGAGAATCAGGTTGTCAACCTTGTCCATAAGGTTCTCGATGATACCGATTTTGGTCGATACTTTCGAACCGCCCATGATAGCGGTGAACGGACGCTTGATATCGGAAAGAATCTTGTTGACAGCCGAAACCTCTTTCTCCATGAGGTAGCCGAGCATCTTGTCCTGTTTATCGAAGAATTTGGCGATTACAGCAGTCGAAGCGTGTGCGCGATGAGCTGTACCAAATGCGTCGTTTACATAGACGTCGGCATACGAAGCGAGCTTCTTGGCGAACTCTTCCTGACGCTTCTTCATATCCTTCTTTGCGTCGGCATAAGCGGGGTCCTCTTTGTCGATACCCACGGGCTTGCCCTCCTCTTCGGGATAGAAACGCAGATTCTCGAGCAGCAGCACTTCGCCGGGCTTGAGATTGGCGGCAGCTTCGGCTGCGTTGGCGCAGTCGGGAGCGAATTTCACTTCGCGACCCAGAGCCTTGGCCACTACATCCTTGATCTGCGAGAGCGACAGTTTGGGGTTAACCTTGCCTTTGGGTTTGCCCATGTGCGACATGATGATGAGCGAACCGCCGTCCTTGAGAATCTTCTCAAGGGTGGGAAGCGCACCGCGGATACGGGTGTCGTCGGTAACGTTTCCGTTCTCATCCAGGGGTACATTGAAGTCTACACGTACTATCGCCTTCTTGCCGGCGAAATTGTAATCGTCAATTTTCATTTCTGTTGTATTTTTAGTATGTTTCGTTTCCAGTAATTGTCCGCCAGGTAAACCACCTGAGCGGCGCCGGTTAAAAATCCGGTGCAAAAATAAGCATTTTGCGACGAAATGGCAATAGTTCCTCTAATAATTTAATGTGTATTCAACAATGGTTAACTTACCAGATGAACTTT
>CAMEPD010000066.1 GCA_945931475.1 uncultured Muribaculaceae bacterium
ACGCTCAAATTTTCGCGAGGCGTCGCTATTATTTTCAACCTCATTGTTTATTATGTTTAATATGAAACTGCTTAAGGTCTTTTAAAATTACCGTCGCCTTGGCCGTTTTTTGGCTAAATCCCGTTAAATCAACGGTCACATAGCCCGCTATGCTCCCTTTTGATTTAATGTGATTTATCTCAAAAACCGACCACCGGAACGTTAACATTTATTTTTAAACAGACTCTTGTCTTCGTGCACGGGTGTGGGGCGCCCCTTTGATGCAGCTTTGGCACGGGGGCGTGCTTTGGGTTTGCCCGTAGCATCGGATGTGGCGGATGTATCGGAGGAATCTGAGGTGTCGGATGAATCGCTTTCGGCTTTCGAGTTAAGCTCGAAGTGTGATGCCTGCAGCTTTTCGGTGACATACTCCGGGGTGACCGTGAACTGTTTAACCTTCGACGAAGGTATCTCAAACATGGCGTCGATCATCACCGTCTCTACGATGGAGCGCAGGCCGCGGGCGCCGAGCTTGTATTCGATGGCCTTGTCGACTATGGTGTCGAGCGCCTCGGGCGAGAAGGTGAGCTTTACACCGTCCATGGCGAAAAGTTTCTCGTACTGGCGTGTGATGGCGTTCTTGGGCTCGGTGAGCACTCGGCGCAGGGCGTCGCGGTCGAGCGGCTCCAGATGGGTGAGTATGGGCAGACGGCCGATAATCTCGGGGATGAGGCCGAACGACTTGAGGTCCTGGGGCGCTACATAATTAAGGTATGAGTCGGCATTGATGCGGCGCGCGGCATTGTTGGTGTATCCTACGGTGTGGGTGTTGAGACGCTGTGCTATCTTGCGCTCGATGCCGTCGAAGGCGCCACCGCAGATGAAGAGGATATTCTTCGTGTCGACCGGAATCATGCGCTGCTCGGGGTGCTTGCGGCCACCCTGGGGCGGAACGTTTACCACCGACCCTTCGAGGAGTTTGAGCAGACCCTGCTGCACGCCTTCGCCCGATACATCGCGTGTTATCGAGGGGTTGTCGCCCTTGCGCGCAATCTTGTCGATTTCGTCGATGAAGACGATACCGCGCTGAGCTTTCTCCACATCGTAATCGGCCACCTGCAGCAGGCGTGTGAGCAGGCTCTCGATATCCTCGCCCACGTAGCCGGCCTGGGTGAGCACCGTGGCGTCGACGATAGTGAACGGCACTTTAAGCATTCGCGCTATTGTCTTGGCCAACAGTGTTTTACCAGTGCCGGTGGGGCCGACGAGCACGATGTTTGATTTCTCGATGTCGACATCGTCGCCGCCCGGCTGGTTGAGGCGTTTGTAATGGTTGTACACGGCCACCGAAAGGTAGCGCTTGGCTGCATCCTGACCGATAACGTACTGGTCGAGGAACTCCTTGATTTCGTGGGGCTTGGGCACGGATGCGAGGGCTTCGCGGCTCTGCTTCTCGGAGGTGGTGTTCGGTCTGTTTTTTGCGCCTACTGTTCCGCGGTATTCCTGCAGGATGTCGTGCACGGCATCGGCGCAGTCGGAACACATGAAGACATCGGGGGCGATTGCCGACGGAATCAGCACTTCGACCTCGCTGCTTTTGCGGCCGCAGAAGGCGCAGCGTTCTATCTTGTTTCTTGTCATCAAGTGTTAACGGTAGATGTGTTTAGAGGCTGTTTAACATTTATTTTTAAAAAGCTTCTTATTTGCCTTTGACAAGTACTTTGTCAATCATGCCGTACTCTTTGGCCTCGTTGGCGGTCATCCAGTAGTCGCGGTCTGAGTCAGCCTCCACCTTTTCGATGGGTTGGCCTGAGTGATTGGCGATAATCTGGTAGAGCTCGTGTTTGAGTTTGAGGATTTCGCGGGCGGTGATTTCGATATCGGAAGCCTGACCCTGCGCACCGCCCATGGGCTGATGAATCATCACACGCGAGTGAGGGAGGGCGAAGCGCTTGCCGGTGGTGCCGCTTACCAGGAGCACGGCGGCCATCGATGCGGCCATACCGGTGCAGATGGTGGCTACATCGCTCTGGATATACTGCATGGTGTCATAGATACCGAGACCGGCGTATACCGAGCCGCCGGGTGAGTTGATGTATATGGAGATGTCTTTGCCGGGGTCGGCCGAGTCGAGGTAAAGGAGCTGGGCCTGCACCACGTTGGCCGAGTAGTCGTTGACATCGGTGCCCAGGAAGATGATGCGGTCCATCATCAGGCGCGAGAACACGTCCATCTGAGCGACGTTGAGCTGACGCTCCTCGATGATTGTGGGCGAGATGTAGCTTGAGGTGATGTTGTTGTTGGCAGCCGAGGTAAACTGGTCCAGGGCGAGGCCATTCATGCCGAGATGTTTTACGGCGTAGTTACGGAAATCGTTGTTCATATAATGTTAAAAAATCCGGTTAAAATTAAGATTGAGAGAAAAATTTTGAGGACGGAACAGCTACATGGCTTTCCGCCGAGCAAAACTAATTCAAAGATACAACTTTTTTCGCGAAACATTGCAAAAAAAGAGCCAAAAAATAGAAATATGATGTAAAACGGCTAAAAAAATCCCGGCCGAGTGCGGTGGGGAACGGCAGTCGACCGGGATGACAGAGCGTTTCACAACGACCTGCCTTTCACTGCAAATATATATTTTCTAATTTCTCAATATGAAACGCTAAATAGTGATGGCTAAATCAGGTGGTGAAAACACTGTTTACAACGTTTGAAAGACGTCTGTCGTGTTTTCGCGGTGCAAATATACGTAAAGAAAAAGTGAAAAAGTGAATATTTACATTGTTTAACACTTGAACATTTTGGGCTTCCCGGAGCTAAATTTCAATCATTCAGTAATAAAGCGATAATTTTTAGATGAATGATTTTTTGCATAATTTTTTTTTGAGATTTGAAATTATTGAATGAAAAGCGCTAAGTATGCCAATTTTTACGTGGTAGCCGTCGCAGGAATGAAATTCTGATACAATCACGTGTCGGCAACCGGGGTAGGTCATTACCGTCGGGACGGGTTGGTTTTCTCTTCAGGATTGATTATTTTTGCAGAAAATAATACCAAGCCATGAAATTTAGTCACGTTATCAAGAGTATTGTCGATGAGGATGGTGCCGAGGCGCTCGTCGATCCCGGAATTATCGGGCGCATAAGCAGTTGCGACGGATTCGAGGAGACAGCGAAGAAGCATATCTATCAGGTGGCGCTTCAGTCGCGCTGTATGGCGCGGTTTGTCGCCTCCGGAGAGTGGGACGACGTGACGCGCCGCATGATTGAGCGCTTCGTGATATTCTCGGGCTTCCGCAGCGACCTGGTGTACTCGCTTTTCGAGGATATCGGCCGGGCGATAGGCTACGGCGAAATGCCGGGATCGCCCGACATCACCGATGATAGCGGCCAGGTCTGCGAGCCGCAGGAGGGGTACAGCCAGGTGACTGAGAACCTGAATCCGCAGTGGCGCGACAGTTTCACGCACGAGGGTAAAGCCGAGTTCGTGACGCGTCTTATCGAGGTGGACCGCGAACTCGACCGACAGACCGGTTGCACCGTGACCGGCGCGGCGTGTGTGCGTGTCTCGGCCTACAGTGTCGACCTGTCATTCGAGCTTCGACGTCTCGAACCACGTGCCACCGGTGCGCTCTATTACGCTATCTATGAGATGAATGGCCGCGTCATCGACACCGGTATCGCAGGAGCGATAACGCTGCTCGACGGAAGCCGTCTGCCGGTGATGATAAATCTGAAGTGCTCGCCGTCGCGCCTGAAACAGATTTTCCTTTTTTGGAAATAATTTCGGTGTAATAAATAATCCACCATAATACACAAAATGGCTGCGCCGAGCGCAGCCATTTTGTGTATTATGGTGGATTGGATTATTTTATTCTGCGGGTTCGAGCAGGATTACACGGTAGGTACCGGCGTCATTCATTTTCTTCATGATTGCCTGAACATCGGCGGGAGTAAGTTTACCGTAAACCTCCTCCGACGGGTGGAAGGTGTCGACTCCGTTGAGCGCAGCTCCGGCCATGCCGTTGAGCCATCCTTCGTTCTGCTCCTTAGATTCTTTCGAACGTTTTACCATGAGTTCGGTGACTTTTGATACCTCCTCGGGTTTGATGTTCGATTCCATGTCCTTGTATTCCTGGGCAAGGTATTCCACAACTTTGTCCTTGGTTTCGGGCTTCATGGGGAACTGGCTTAACACGAGTGAATTGTACTTGCCTCCGATGCGTTTCATCTGTGATCCTGCGCCGGGTGAGTATGATGCGCCCCACTCCTCGCGTACCTTGTTGAGGATGCGCTGGCTGAGTATCTGACCTGCAACTATTAATGCTGCGCGATCCTTGGCGGTGTAGGGAACGTCGGCGAAGTTGATAGCCAACAGGTAGGTCTGCGGATTCTGCATCTTGGTAGTCTCCGAGTAGACGGGTGCGCCTGTCTTGAGGTCAAGGTCGGCGTTGGCTACGGGGGCCTTCACAGCGGTGGCGGCGTTGCCAGGCAGGGTAGCGATGTACTGAGCTACCAGGGGCTCGAAGGTCGCCAGGTCTATGTTGCCTACGAAGAAGAATGTGTAATCGGCGGCATTGGCAGTCATCTGCTTGGCGATCTGCAGGGTCTGGTCGAGAGTGGCGGCTTCAATGTCAGCGGTGCTGAGCGGGAGAGTGCGGTCGCTGTTATAGAGCTGTTTCTGTACAAGTTTGCCGAAGATATACTCGGGCGAGCTCTCCTGATTGTGCATCACGCCTGCCATCATGTTCTGTGTAGCGGCGAACTCATCGGCGGTGATGTTGAAGTTGGTGAAGGTCATGTAGAGTAGCTCCATCATGGTGGGGAGGTCCTTCGGTGTCGACTGGCCGTTGATGTCGCGGGTGTACGAATCGAAGTCGAGGCTTACCGAGCACTGTTTGCCCTGGAGGTATTTCTGAAGGTCTTTGTAGGTATAGTCGCCCAGACCATTCTGCGAAGATGCGTAGGGGAAAAATTTCAGCGAGGCGTTGAATTCGTTGCCGAGTACCGAGATGCCGCCGAGGGCCTGTGCGTCCATTATGATTTCGTCGGCTTTGAAGTCGGTTTTCTTCACAACGACGGTTGCGCCGTTCGAGAGGGTCCACTTCTCGGCGTCCCATTCGGGAAGCTGCTCTTTGCTGACGATTTTGCCGGGAGCGGGGAGCACGGGGATGAGCGGCTCAGCCTTTACTTCGTCGACGAACGGCTCGATGGTCTCGCCGTCAACAGCAGCAAGGGCCTCGATGAGCTGTGCTTCGGTGGGAAGCACTGTGCCCTCCTTCTGCGGAAGCATGATTGACACCACGCGGTTGTCGGGGGTGATGATTTCCTTGAGGAAGTCGTTGATGGCGTCAACGGGAATCTGATTTGCAACAGCCTGCATCATGGGATAATACTGCTCGATGTCCATCATCGGTGTGCCGTCGACAAAGTTGTCGACATACTCCTGGACGTAGGTGTCGTTCTCGGTTTTCGCGCGGTTGTTGAAGCGCTTTTCCAGCTGTGAGAGGTACTCGCTGCGGGCACGGTCGTATTCGGTAACGGTGAAGCCGCCGCGCTGGGCACGGAGAAGTTCGCGGTATACTGACTGTAATGAGGGAGTTATGTTGGTGTCCTTACCGATAGCTACGATTGTCATGGCGTCTTTTGTGGAGGAAACCAGATAGTTGCCGTAGTATGAGCCGGCGGCAGCAAACGGTGCTTCGGGTTTGGTGCCGAGTTCCTCAAGGCGTGCGTTGAGCATCATCGACAGAATGTCGGTGAGGTAATCCATACTGATATAAGCCGGGGTGTTGCGAAGTTCGCGGGGCAGCGCGTCGGTCTTGAAGTACATGGTCGCGCGTGAATTCGACATCTCGGGGTCTGCGCCGATAGCGTAGATGGTTCCCTTGGTGTCGGGAACTTCGGGGTATTCGCGGGTTGCGGGATTCTCGGGCATCTTGATGGGCGAGAACAGCTCCTTGATCTTATTCTCGATGCGGTCTACATCGATGTCGCCAACGACGATTATGCCCTGGAGATCAGGACGGTACCACTTCTCGTAGTATGCGCGGAGCACTTCGGGCTTGAAGTTGTCGACTACCGACATCAGGCCGATGGGGAAGCGTTCGCCGTACTTCGAACCGGGATACATCGAGGGGAGCTGCTGCTCCATAAGACGCATCTGGCCTACGGTACGCATACGCCACTCCTCGTGGATAACGCCACGCTCCTTGTCAATCTCCTCGGGGAGCAGCAGCAGGCCGTCGGCCCAGTCGTGGAGAATCAGCAGGCACGAATCCTCGACGGCCACATTGCCTACGGGAACATTAGAGATGTTGTAAACGGTCTGGTCAACAGCGGTATAGGCGTTGAGGTCGCCTCCGAACTGCACACCTTTGGTCTCGAGCCAGCTCACTACCTCGTTGCCCTTGAAGTTCTCTGTGCCGTTGAAGCACATGTGCTCCAGGAAGTGTGCAAGGCCGCGCTGCGACTCCTCCTCGTTGATTGAACCGACTTTCTGAGCGATATAGAAGTCGGCTTGTCCTTTCGGGGTTTCATTGTGACGAATGTAGTAGGTGAGTCCGTTGGGAAGCTTGCCTACACGCACATTTGCATCAGCCGGCAGTTGAGGCAGTTGCGGCATCTCCTGTGCTTGCGCTGTCAGGGATAGGGTGACGAATCCAATCAGAAGGAACAGCACCCTTGAGAAAATTTTTTTCATCAGATATGATTTATTAAAAGTAATGTCTAATGTGACTCTGCTACGTTTGACGCAACTTCCTGTGAAAAGTTGCATTCCAAGGAAATATTTTTGACAGATTTTGATAAAATATTCTTTCATAGGGTCAGGCAAAGAGGCGCCGGAAGGCTTCCTCGACTTTTGCGACCTCGGCGACTTCGATTTTGAGTTTGGCGACGTCGATCCCTTTGAGCGAGTTCCGGGGGATGATTATGGTGCTCATTCCCAGCTTTTCAGCTTCGCGGATACGCTGCTCCACGCGGTTTACGGGACGGATTTCGCCGCTTAGGCCCACCTCGCCGGTGAGGCATACACCGCGGGGTACGGCCATGTCGACGTTGCTCGACAGAATGGCGGCGATTACGGCCAGGTCGAGCGCCGGGTCGACCACCTTCATGCCACCGGCAATGTTGAGGAATACATCCTTCTGGGCAAGCTTGAAGCCGACACGCTTCTCGAGCACAGCCAGCAGCATATTCATGCGCTTGGAGTCGAATCCGGTGACCGAACGCTGCGGTGTGCCGTATGCCGCGGTGCTTACAAGAGCCTGGGCCTCAATCAGGAACGGCCGCGCGCCCTCGATGGTGACACCGATGGCAGTGCCCGAGAGCTGATCTTCGCCCTGCTGCGACATAAGCATCTCCGAGGGGTTGGTGACCTCGCGCAGTCCACGTTGGCACATTTCGTAAATGCCTAACTCCGAGGTGTTTCCGAAACGGTTCTTGATGGCGCGGAGGATGCGGTACATATATTGGCGGTCACCCTCGAACTGCAGCACGGCGTCGACGATATGTTCCAGCACCTTAGGGCCGGCTATCGACCCCTCCTTATTTATATGGCCGATGAGGATTACCGGCACGCCCGATTCCTTGGCGTAGCGCAGCAGGGTGGCAGCGCATTCGCGCACCTGACTCACCGACCCGGCGGCCGATTCGATGGCGTCGGATGCGATGGTCTGTATGGAGTCGACTATCAGCAGCTCGGGCTGCAATTGCTTGATATGCTCGAAGATGTTTTCGAGTGAGGTTTCGGTGACGATATAGCAGTTGTCGCTGACGCGGCCTATGCGGTCGGCGCGCATACGTATCTGCACGGCGCTCTCCTCGCCCGATACGTAGAGTATGCGGCGTGAGCGTATCGCCAGGATATTCTGAAGCACCAGGGTTGACTTGCCGATGCCGGGCTCACCGCCCACAAGCACCATTGAGCCCGGGACGAGGCCTCCGCCGAGCACTCGGTTGAGTTCTTCGGAGGGCATCTGTATGCGGGGCTCGTCGACGGTGACAATCTCCGACACGAGCTGCGGCTTGCCCGTTGGCGCAAGGCTGCGGTGCAGGCGCCCTTTTGCTGCCGAGGGGGTTGCGGCGACGCGTTCCTCGACCATCGTATTCCAGGCGCCGCATTGCGGACACCGCCCGGCCCACTTGGGCGAATCGGCGCCGCATTCGGTGCAGAACCACATTGTCTTCTCTTTTGCTTTTGCCATAAATTGCTGTGAATGAACGGTTACAGGTGAAGCCTGCGGCGGAACTCGGCCACAGTGACGGCGGTGGCGACCGACACGTTGAGCGATTCAACGGTGGCAGCCTGTGTCGGATAGGGCGGTATCTTCAGATGCCGGGGGCAGAGCGCCGCGACTTCGGCGGAGACGCCGCGTCCCTCGTTGCCCATCACCAGGATTCCACCCGGGGTGAGGTCGGCCCGGTAGATGTCGTCGCCGTCGAGGAATGTGCCGTAGACCGGGATGCGGTCGCTGCCGGCGTGGCGCAGCAGTTTCGTTAAGTCGCAGTAATGCAGGCTTACACGCGCCAGGGCTCCCATGGTGGCCTGCACCACTTTCGGGTTCCAGATGTCGGCTGTATCGGGCGACGCGAATATATGGCGGATGCCGAACCAGTCGCTCAGACGGATGATGGTGCCGAGGTTGCCGGGGTCCTGGATGCGGTCGAGCGCCAGATACAGTTCGCCGGCTACGGGCGCAACAGGCTCCGTCTGAGGAATTTCGAACAGCGCCATAACCCCCTGGGGCGATTTCAGCGACGACATACGGCGGATTTCGTCGGGCTTGGCCTGCACTATGGCGTCGCATCCGCGGTTGAGCCGCGCGCGTTCCACATCGCTGCGTGCCTGCAGCCATGCGTATGTGACGATCAGCCGTTTACAGTGGAAACGGGGGAGCAGTTCGCCGATGCAACGCTCGCCCTCGGCCACGAAAATGGCCGCCTCGCGGCGCTCCCTGCCGCCGGAGAGCGATGCAACGAATTTGCGTTCGGCGGCTGTGATGTTGGGTATATCCATTCTGATGCAAAAACCGGGCGCGTGCGTGCGCCGCTAATCATTTACAAAGATAATATTTTTTTTGCATCAACCGACAAATATCGGTGTATTTCGTGTCGTTTCAGAATCGAAAACGGGCTTTTCGGAGCAGAGGCGCGTATTTTGTGGGGATATTTCCGGAAAATTCGTACCTTTGCGGCACAAACAGAGGCAGTCGGACGGTCCGTCGCCGGTCACCCCGCGTGGCCGGAGGAAAGTCCGGGCAACACAGAGCGCCATTCTTTTTAACGGAAAGCTGCGGGCGACCGCAGGGACAACGTGACAGAGAACAACCGCCGGAGCCCCTCGCGCAGGGATTTCGGCAAGGGTGAAAAGGCGGGGTAAGAGCCCACCGGGCACCACCGCGAGATGGTGTGCCGCACGTCCAATGGGTTGCAAGGTCAAGTATACCGGCATCTAAGGGCTGCTCGTCCATTGCCGGGGGGTAGACTGCTGCAGAAGAAATTTTGTTAGCGACCGTGGCAACACGGCGTATAGATAAATGACGGACCGGCAAGCAATTGTCGACATAACCCGGCTTACAGTCCGGCTGCCTCTTTCTTCTTTTAGTAAAATTTAACACAAAACATATCGTTTGATTCACCAATAGTTGCTACCTTTGCACTCGTCAAAACGACATAGATACATTGCGGGATGGAGCAGTGGTAGCTCGTTGGGCTCATAACCCAGAGGTCGGAGGTTCGAGTCCTCCTCCCGCCACAAAGCCCTTGAAGGTTCAAATCTTCAAGGGTATTTTTTTTAGGATCAGCTGCAAAACCCGGTTGAAATGTTTTTACCCCCGTCTGTGAATTGACCCCAACCCGTGACCGTTGGTGTATGATTGGGTCAGCAGCAAATGAAACAAGGTTACAACTTCATCATCCGGAAATGAAAAAGAAGATGCGCCTATTCGGTACACCTTCCTTCTCCTATTGACAGATAATATTACGTTATTCCTGAGCGTATTTGAGGACTGTGGGACTCTCGACGTCAACGCCGAATTCGCGGGCACGCTCCACAATGGCGCGGGCGAGCTTGGGTTTTAGGTCCTCGGGACAATAGCGGAAATAAGCCTCGGCTGCACGTACATGCGCGGCGTCGGGCATGGGGTATTCGCGGCGTTCGGGAAGCCCGAAAACGCTTGTGGGAAGTTCTTTCTTCTCCTCGTAGGTCAATCTATCGTTCATAATTTCCAATCATTTATTATGAAACAACCCCGGCACTCATTTGGTTGAGTGCCGGGGCGATATTATTCAAGCAAATTTCTGTCAGATGGCGATGAAAAGGGTTTCGAGGGCGATTACTGCCATACCGGCGATGTAGCCCACTAAGGCTAGAAGGGTGATGTGTTTGAGGTACCATGTGAACGAAATCTTCTCGATACCCATGGCTACGACGCCTGCAGCCGAACCGATGATAAGCAGCGAACCGCCGACGCCGGCGCAGAAGGTGAGCAGGTGCCAGAACAGACCGTCCTCTACGAAGATCTGGGCATAAGCCGGGTCGGCTGCCATTGCGATGGTCTCGGGGGTGGTGACATGATACATATCCATGCAGGCGGCCACCAAAGGCACGTTGTCGACAATCGAGGAGAGCACGCCGATAATGCCGTTGATGATATAGGCGTTTTCGAAAGTGTCGTTAAGCCATGAGGCCAGCGAGGTAAGGATGCCGGCCTGCGAGAGGGCGCCCACAGCCATGAGGATGCCCAGGAAGAAGAGTATGGTCGACATATCGATATGCTTGACTACCTGCGAGATGCGGCCGTCGATTTTACCGTCGAGGTGATAGTGGCGCACGATAAGTTCGGTGATGAACCAGAGTATACCGAGCGAGATGAGGATGCCCATATAGGGGGGCAGGTGCGTGATGGCCTTGAATACCGGCACGAACAGCAGACCGGCCACACCGAGTATCAGAATCGCTACCGACAGGCCGTGGTGATGTTCGGAGAGCACATAGCCTACGCGCTGATCCTCGTTGTTCAGTTCCTCGATGGGGCCCGTGGCGATGAAGCGTGTGGCAATCCAGGTGGGTATGACCACCGAGATGAGCGACGGTATGATAAGGTTGACAATCAGATTGATCGACGATACGTAGTTCTTCATCCACAGCATGATAGTGGTGATGTCGCCGATTGGCGACCATGCGCCGCCGGCGTTGGCTGCCAGTACGATTACCGATGCGAACATCCAGCGCTCTTTCTGATTCTTGAGCATCCGGCGCAGCATCATCACCATGATGATGGTGGTGGTCATGTTATCAAGGATGGCCGACAGGAAGAAGGCCACGAATGCGAGCACCCACATCAGGCCTCGCTTGCTGCGGGCATGGATGCGGCGCACCACGATGTTGAAGCCGCCGTAGCGGTCGATGAGTTCTACGATAGTCATCGCACCGATGAGGAATACAACGATTTCGCAAGTGTCGCCAAGGTGCAGAATCATGTCCTCCGAAAGGTTCGAATCGTGGCCGCACATGGCGTAGATGGCCCATAGGACACCGCACATTATCAGTGCGAAAGTGGCTTTGTTAACGTGAGAAATATGTTCGCTCGCTATACCTATATAGCCGAGAACGAACAATACAATCATAATAGTAATCATACCGTGGATGGGGAACGAGACCTAAATAAAATTCATGGTAAATCGGGTGGAAAGAGGTGGTCTGAAAACCGCATACAAATTTACCGAATTTAAATCGCATTAAAGAAAAAAATCCTTAATTAGCCATTTTTTACCTGTTTTCTGTCAAAAGTGCCAATTTTTTGTGCGGTTTGTGCCTTCGCTTATTTGAATAAGGTCATAGGTTTGGCTCAAAAATTGGTAAATGCGTGATTTGAGTAATCTTTCTCAGTTTTCTCAAATAAACAAATGGGTGTTGTCTAACGACTTAGTGGTTGTTGAACTTATGTTGCGCGCTATTTCAGCATGTCATTTCTTCGCGATACGCTGCCCTCCCCCGACAATCATTGCCGAGGTGACGCATAGATATAATGTGATAATCCGGTGGTTCATATCGTCATTTCTTATGTCCTGAAATGTTGTGCAACTCAATGGTTCGTGACGGCAAAGTTGCTATTTATTACGCGAAGTTATATATTTATTATTACTGTCCGCTAAACTTTAGGAGGCAATA
>CAMEPD010000067.1 GCA_945931475.1 uncultured Muribaculaceae bacterium
TTAAGTAACTGTTCAAAATTATTTAATAGTAACCAATTCGATTATTTGGATGTTTCTCCGGCAAAATTTTCGAATCTTTTCCTCTCATCATCAGTCGTGTAGCTCGCTACACTCCATCTTCTTCGAGAAAAATCTCCTGAAAATTTTCCTCGGATAAACATTCAAATAATCTCGATCAGTTACTTAACCGCAAAGTTAAGCAAAAAGCATCGTTCGAGCAAACCGCCCGCGCAGCCCGAAATGAATAATATGTGATTTTTAATTCATTTTCTTTAAGATTTAGAAAAATTTGAGCCGAAATGCAAATTTTTATTTGCTTTCGTGAACAAAATTTATTATATTTGCGTTCACTACCTAAAAATATTGCCTGCGGGGATTTCCTGTCTCCGTTTAATTGAATCAATCACATCCTGACATGAACACATCTTACATTTTTTTAGCCGAAGGATTTGAAGAAGTTGAGGCGCTGACCGTAGTAGACATCATGCGCCGTGCCGGCATGGATATCAAAACCATTTCAATTACCGATTCACGTACGGTGACCGGTGCACATGGTGTGACCGTTACCGCTGACCAGACTTACGACCAAACCGACTTCCTTACACCGGAATGGCTGATCCTGCCCGGCGGAATGCCCGGCGCGGAGAACCTGCATAAGTTCGAGCCGCTGAACTCGCTGCTCCGCAATCAGGCATATTCGGGCAAAATAGCCGCTATCTGCGCGTCGCCGGCAGTAGTGCTCGCACCCTTGGGCGTGCTCAAGGGGAAAGAGGCTACGTGCTATCCCGGCTTTGAGGCGCGGATGTCGGAAGCCATCGTCCGCGACACCCCGGTGGTGGCCGACGACCGGCTTATTACTGGCAACGGCCCCTCGGCCGCTACGCGTTTCGCCCTGGCTATCGTGGCCAACTCCATGGGCGAAAGCATCGCTCAGGAGGTAGGCGCCGGGATGCTCTTCTACCCCAAGAAAATGAATTTCTACTTCTAAAATTCATCTAAAAGACACCGCCCCACCCCGATGCGCCGCAGGCGTTTCGGGGTGGAGTGTGTACAGGGGGTAGCTGATGCAGCGTATGTATCGGGTGTGGCGTATGTAACTTATGTGGGGCGTTACGAAAATAATTACTACCTTTGCACCATATAATCTCAAACGCTAATGGATCAACGCCCTCAGGCAGCCGCTGACAAACACCGCCGGCTAATGCTGATAATCAATCCCATCTCGGGCACCGGTAACAAAAAGGGTGTCGCCGAGGATGTGGCCGCACACCTCGAGCCTTTAGGCTGGAGTCTGGATGTACGCACCACTGCCGCTCGCGGCGACGCCACCGCATTCGCCAACGAGGCGGTGAAGCGTGGCTATTACGGCGTGCTGGCCTGCGGCGGCGACGGCACCGTCAACGAAACGGCGCGGGCGCTCTGCAACACCGACACGGCCTTAGGCATACTGCCGGCCGGCTCGGGCAACGGTCTTGCCCGCCATCTGGGCATCCCCATGGATATACCGATGGCACTCGATATCGTGGCAGCCGACAACGTAGTGGATTCTGACTACGGCACGGTCAACGGCAAACCGTTCTTCTGCACCTTCGGTATGGGTTTCGACGCAGCGGTAAGTCACCGCTTCGCCCGGCGCCACCGCCGCGGCCTGATGAGCTACGTCAGTTCGACAATCACGGAGTACCTGAAATACCGCCCGCAGGTCTATACCGTGTCGGCCAACGGCAAGATACTCACCGAAAAAGCGTTCCTGATTGCGGTGTGCAACGCCTCGCAGTGGGGCAACAACGCTTACATAGCGCCGCAGGCGTCGATAACCGACGGCCTACTCGACATCACGATAGTGCACAGCGGCTCGCCCATCGACGCCGCCGTGATGGGCATGGACATCTTCACCGGATACATCAACAAGAATACGATGGTGCACTCGTTCCGCGCCCCGGCGGCGGTAATCTACCGCAAAAACCCGGGGGAAGCGCACATCGACGGCGAGCCGGAAATCCTCGACAACATACTGGAAATCAAGTGTCACCGCGGCCGGCTGAAGATATTCACGCCGGATTCGAAGGCCGAGTTCAGGCCGATAATCACACCGGTGCGCGAGATGCTTCGCGATGCGCGCCTGGGGCTGTATCACTTCTTCTCGCGCCATATACTGCGTCACATGTCCGACGAGGAGCGCTACGACGAGTTCGACGAAGACGAGATGAGCGACGCCGACGCCCACGGGTTAGCCGACGAGGAGGACGATGACGACGGCATCAGGTAGGGATTTGTAGCCAAAACAGCCAACCCTCTGCAATTTAAAAAGATTTAACATTTCTGAAGTTTCAATTATTCCAATTGATTGTATCTTTGCAAACGAAAATAAAATAAAACGTTTGTTAGACGAAAAGAACATATATACTAGAATTTTGGTTATGAGGGAGGTGTGTTTCTGTGAAGAAACACACTTTTCATTTCCATACGCATAATCTCCGCTATTATGAGGTTTATGAGAATTATGAGAATTACGCAGCTTACGCAACGAATATGAAAACCTGTTAAAAATGGAGGCCGGTGTGGGGGAATTTTATGAGAATTTCGTAACTTTGCACAGTTTTTTGACCGGATATATAGCAATCCCGGTCAAAACCCGCTGAGGCTCTCGACAACGCCTCGCTTTGTGGATAAATTTGATTGCTTGCAACCACTTAAAAAAATGCTAAAAAGACCATGAACTATCTTTTTACATCTGAATCGGTCTCAGAAGGGCATCCCGACAAAGTAGCCGACCAAATTTCCGACGCAATTCTTGACAAACTGCTGGCCTACGACCCCGCGTCGCGTGTGGCCTGCGAAACTCTCGTCACTACCGGACAGGTAGTTATAGCCGGCGAAATCGCCTCGGAAGCCTATATCGACATCCCCGAAACAGCCCGCAAAATCATCCGCGAAATCGGTTACAATAACTCGGAACTGAAGTTCGACGGCGAATCGTGCGGCGTGCTGTTAGCCGTGCACGAGCAGTCGGGCGACATAGCCCGCGGCGTGGTGCGCGACGATGATGAGAATCAGGGCGCCGGCGACCAGGGCATGATGTTCGGCTACGCCTGCTCGGAAACACCGATGTACATTCCCCTGACGCTGGCGCTGAGCCATGCCATTGTCAAGGAACTGGCAGAAATACGCCGCGAGGGCATCGACATGACCTACCTGCGTCCCGACTCGAAGAGCCAGGTGACCGTGGAATACGACGGCAACAACAACCCGCTGCGCGTCGACACCATCGTGGTCTCGACTCAGCACGATGAGTTCATCCGTCCCACAGCCGAGAACGGTCTGACTCAGGAGCAGGCCGACAGCCGTATGCTCGAAATCATCCGGCGCGACGTGGAGCAGATTTTGCTGCCGCGTGTACGCGCCAAACTCCCCGAGAACCTGCGGCAGATGCTCGACGGCAAATTCACCCTCCACGTCAACCCCACCGGCAAATTCGTAATCGGCGGCCCTCACGGCGACACCGGTCTGACCGGCCGCAAGATTATAGTCGACACCTACGGCGGCCGCGGCGCACACGGCGGAGGCGCCTTCTCGGGCAAAGACCCCTCGAAGGTCGACCGCTCGGCAGCCTACGCCGCCCGCTACATCGCCAAAAACTTAGTTGCCGCCGGCGTGGCCCGCGAGGCGCTTGTTCAGCTGGCATACGCTATCGGCGTGGCCGACCCCGTGAGCGTCAATATCGACACCAAAGGCACCGCCAACGTGCCGCTGACCGACGAGGAGATTTCGCGCAAAGTCGTGGAATCGGGACTCTTCCCGCTGCGCCCGGCAGCCATAATCCGCGAACTGGGCCTGCGCAACCCCATCTACACCGAAACGGCGGCCTACGGCCACGTGGGACGCACACCCCGCACCGTGGTGAAGAAATTCACCTCACCATACAACGGCGACAAGTCGATTGAGGTGCGCCTGTTCACATGGGAGGAAACCGACAAGGTTCCGGCCCTGCGCAAACTCTTCTTCAACGAATAATGTCAGAACCCGCGAATCCCGCCATATCCCCCACCCCGCCGGCGCCGGCACTGTATCTGCTGCCGGTGCCGCTGAGCGACGGCGCACCCGCCGACTGCTGCATCACGGCCTACGAACGCCGTGTGATAGCCGGCCTGCGCCACTTCATAGTGGAGAATGTGCGGTCGGCCCGGCGATTCCTGCGCAAGGTCGACCCGGGATTTCCCATCGACGAATCGAGCTTCACGGTGCTCGACGAGCACTCGCGCACGGCCGACGTACCGGCCATGCTCGAGCCGCTGAGCCGCGGCATAGCCATGGGCATCATCTCCGAAGCCGGCTGCCCCGCTGTAGCCGACCCGGGAGCCGACGCCGTGGCCGTGGCGCAGGCCCGCGGATACCGTGTGGTGCCCTTGGTGGGACCGTCGTCGATTCTGCTGGCCCTGATGGGCTCGGGCTTCAACGGCCAGAGCTTCGCCTTTGCCGGATACCTGCCGGTCGACGCGGCGGCGCGCCAGAAACGCCTCCGCGAGATGGAGGGGCGCGTGCGACGCGAGCATCAGACCCAGATTTTCATCGAGACCCCCTACCGGAACAACCGGCTGATCGGCGAACTGACAAAGTCGCTACCCGCCACGATGAAACTGTGTGTGGCCAGCGATGTCACCGGCCCGCGCGAATCCATCACGACCCGCACCCTCGGCCGGTGGGCCAAATCAGCTTACGATTACGACAAAATACCTACAATTTTCCTGATCGGCGAATAACCTTCCGCCCGCAGCAGGCATCAGATTGACAACAGTGGCACGATACAAGAGAAAGCAGCAATTCGACAGCTCGGAACCGGGATTGTTCGACGACTTCGGCGGCACACCGTTCGGTGCCACCGCCGAGGGTATGCCCGATGTCGCCCCACTGTTTCCCACTCCCGACGACAGCCTGCCGATTCATTCGGCCATCGACAAAGCCGCCTCGCAGTTCCGCATCGAAGAGCGCCGACGCCTGGCGCCCCGTCCCGAGACCATCTTCAGCAACGACGACCTGACGCCCCTCGAGGCTCCTTCGCCCATCGACAAGCTCAACTTCATATCGTTCGGCTCCGGCTCGTCGGGCAACTGCGCCTACATCGGCGACGGCCACACCGGCATCCTTATCGACGCCGGTGTCGAGGCCACCTTCGTCGAGACCGAGCTGCGCCGCTATGGCATCGGCATGAGCCAGATCAGCGGAATCATACTGACCCACGACCACTCCGACCACGTGCGCTACGTCTACTCCTTAGTGCGCAAGCGACAGCACATCGCCATCTACTGCACCCCCAAAGTGCTCAACGGCATGCTCCGGCGTCACAACATATCGCGACGCGTCAGGGACTACCATCACCCCATATACAAGGAGCATCCATTCCGCATCGGCGCCTTCGAGATTGTGGCCTTCGAAGTGCCCCACGACGGCACCGACAACGCCGGATTCTTCATCACCCATGGCCGACATCACTTAGCTGTCGCCACCGACCTCGGCTCCGTGTCGGAGCGCGCCGACTTCTACCTGCGGCAGGCCAACTACATGATGCTCGAGGCCAACTACGACGAGGCCATGCTCGCCTGCGGCTCATACCCCGAATACCTCAAGGCCCGCATACGCTCGGCCAACGGGCACCTGTGCAACGACGACACCGCCGCCTACCTCGCCGCCATCGCCTCGCCCGGGCTGCGGCACGTGTTCCTCTGCCACCTGAGCAAGGACAACAACACCCCCCAGATAGCCCTCCACACTGTGGAACAGGCCCTCACAAACGCCGGGCTGACCGTTGGCGACGGCTCCGGCTCCCCCTACTCGCTGCGCGCCGACCTGCAGCTGCAGGCCCTTCCACGATTCGAATCCACCGGTATGATTGCCCTGCGCTGACATGCAGCCGGGGCCGGCATATCTGTCACCCTGTGAACCCATCAAGTAATATCACTTTTGCCTTAAACAACATGAGAAGAACAATCCTTATCGCCCTTGGTGCCGCAGCCCTTGGTGCCTGTGCGCAGTCCATGAGAATGGACACCTATTGCAATCCTCTCAACATCGACTACACCTACATGATCTACAACTCGAACCGCGACCAGTCGTACCGCTCGGGCGCTGACCCGGCCGTAGTAGAGTTCAGAGGTGAATATTATATGTTCGTGACCCGTTCGCACGGTTACTGGCACTCGACCGACCTGCAGAACTGGGAGTTCATCAAACCCGGTCGCAACTGGTACCCACAGGGATGCAACGCACCGGCCGCACACAACTACCGCGACTCGGTACTCTATGTAGCCGGCGACCCCTCGGGCGCGATGTCGGTGCTATACACCGACGACCCCAAGAAAGGAGACTGGGAAGCCACACCCGCCATACTCGGCGACCTGCAGGACCCCGACCTCTTCATCGACGACGACGGCAGCGCCTATATGTTCTGGGGCTCATCGAACGTATTCCCCATCCGAGGCATGAAGCTCAACAAGAACCACCGCTTCATCAAGGAGGGCGAGACAGTCGAACTCTTCAACAAGGACATGGCCCTGCACGGGTGGGAACGCTTCGGCGAGAACCATACCGACACCGTGATTCCGGGTTATATCGAAGGGCCGTGGCTCACCAAGCACAACGGCCGATACTATATGCAGTACGCAGCCCCCGGCACGGAGTTCAACGTCTATGCCGACGGCGTATACGTGGCCGACAATCCCCTCGGCCCCTATAAATACCAGGCCCACAACCCCATATCATACAAGCCCGGCGGCTACATGAACGGCGCCGGTCACGGCAGCACCGTGCTCGGCCCCGGCAACGGATACTGGCACTTCGCCTCGCAGGCCTACCCCATCAACATGAACTGGGAGCGCCGCCTGTGTATGTTCCCCACATTCTTCGACAAAGACGGCATCATGTACTGCGACACGCGCTTCGGCGACTATCCCCACTACGCCCCCGCCGTGCCCGGGCAGAAGGGCACATTCCGCGGATGGATGCTCCTGTCGTACGGCAAACCGGTCACCGCATCGTCAGAAGCCGAGGGCCACACCCCCTCGTCAATCACCGACGAGAACAGCAAAACCTTCTGGCTCGCGGCCAAAAACGACTCCACCGAGTGGCTGCAGATCGACCTGGGCGCCCCCGCCACAGTCAACGCCATCCAGGTCAACTACAACGACTACAAGAGCAATATGTACGGTCGCTACAAGGGACTGCGCCACCGCTACACCATCGACGGCTCGCTCGACGGCAAGACATGGTACCCGCTGGTTGACCGCGCCGACAGCTACCGCGACACCCCCAACGACTACGTGGAGCTGGCCACCCCGGAGCGCGCCCGCTACATACGCTACAACAACATCAGCGTGCCTATGCCCAACCTCTCCGTGTCGGCCATCCGCGTGTTCGGCCTCGGCGACGGCAAAGCCCCCGCACAGCCCCGCAACTTCCGTCCGGTGCGCCACGACGACCGCCGCGACGTAACCCTGAGATGGACACCCGTAGACGGCGCCCAGGGTTACAACATCCTCTGGGGCATCGCTCCCGACAAGCTCTACAGCTCATGGATGGTCTATGCCGACAACCCCAACTCGCCCAAGGTAATCTCAGCTCCTGCCAAAGGCTCGAAATCAGCCACCTGCGAGTTCACCATGAAATGCCTGTCGACCGACCAACCCTACTATTTCGCCATCGAGGCCTTCAATGCCAACGGCGTCTCCAAAGCCACCGTTCCCGTCGAAGTCAAGTAACCCCACACCATACCACACCCACGAAGGCCGGTCTTGCACCGGCCTTCGCATTTTCCGCCCCTATTTTTCTCTTCCAACTATACTCGGAAAAACAAGCGAATTATGCAGAATTTACCGATTATAACCGGTAAAGTCGGAATTTTCTGCGCGTATCACCGATTATAACCGGGAATCGCTCATTATGTCCGTAAAAGTTTACGTCATAGACGACCCCATTTTAATCAGCTTCATCGAGGACGGAGACCTCGAAGGCTTCAAAGAATATCTTGACTCCGACGATACTCTCATCTTCCACGAACCCGAAACTTTCGACACCGAGGAACAGGCTCTCGCGTTCTGTTCCGGCATCGGTTACGGCGTTGATGAACGCGCCCCGACCGAACGTTTCCCTCTCCGCAGTTCGGAAGAAGACGACCTGCCCTTCATCGAAGCCATCGAAAATTATTAAAGATTTCTTCGCGCTCAACCAAAATTAACACGGTTGAGCGCGATTTTTGCCCATGTCAATAACTATCTTTGCAGCGATGCCGGAAGTCTCGGAAATTTTTGCTAACTTTGCATCTAAATCTGCGCTTGCCGCTGACAAAGACCGCTCAATGTAAGTAACAACTTATATTCAACATATTACGGAACTTCCTTGTAGCCGCAAAAGGTTTGGTCGCCTGTCAGTCTACAAGGAAGTTCTTCTCTATTAGAATGAGAAGCCAATATAACCTTGGGTTTATTTCTGACGAGGCAATTTTTAACCATGTACTAAACACGGTTAGAAAATTTCGTGACCATATAGACCTTAAGGAATTTAACAAAAATATTATTGACCCAATTAAACTATCTTTTGATGCGGAGGTTTATGGTCGCTCTATTGAGCAGGTCATCGACCATGAATGTTTCCGCCAAATTGATAAATCTAATACAAATACTATTGGGTATTTCCACCAATATCTATTTAAGGCAATCGGTAATGGTTGGAAAGTCCCCAAAAAAGGTTTTGATATCATAAATGAAAACCTTCATATTTTTGTTGAAATCAAAAATAAGCATAATACCATGAACTCATCCTCTGCTAAGAATACGTATATTCGTATGCAATCAAAAATTCTTAGTGATGATGAAGCTGTGTGTTACTTAGTTGAGGTTATCTCTACAAAGTCAAAAGACGAACCATGGGTGATAACAATAGATGAAGAGCAGAAAAGGCATAGAAAGATTCGTCGCATGTCTGTGGATAAATTTTACGAACTTGTTTTTGGTGATAAGAATGCCTTCTTCAATCTATGCAAAGTCCTTCCGACCATCATAAAAGATGTTATTACAGAAACAAATGTGCTTGCTCTTGACAACACTGTTTATTATGAGTTAAAGGCTAAACACTCTGATTTACTTACTTCTTTATACCTGTTAGCCTTCTCGAAATATGAGGGCTTCGGTCAACTTTAAACATAGAAAACATGCGTGATTACAATCTTGGTTTTATATCCAACGAAGATATATACGAGCATGTGAAATTAACAGTCGAGTCATATCGCAGAGAAATCACATTGCTACAGTTTAACGAAAACATCGTTGACCCAATTAAGTTAACTTTTGACTCTAAGGTCTATGGTAAAACTATTCAGCAGGCTATAGAAGATGAGTGCTTTCGTCAAATTGACAAAAGTAATTCCAATAGAATCGGTTATTTTCATCAAAACCTATTCCGTTATGCCGGAAAGGGGTGGGTAGTTCCCGCTCAAGGATTTGATGTAGAAAATGAGGATCTTCATATTTTTGTTGAGCTTAAAAATAAGCACAACACTATGAACTCTGCATCTTCACAGAAAACATACATGAAGATGCAAGCAAAGTTACTTGATGACGATCAAGCTACTTGCTATCTTGTTGAAGCTATATCAACAAAATCCAAAGATGATACTTGGCGTATCACGCTTGATAAGAAACCTCGGTCGCACAATCGAATCAGGCGTATGTCTATGGATAAGTTTTACGAACTTGTTTTTGGAGACCCAAAAGCATTCTACAAACTTTGTATGGCACTTCCTCAAATCATCGAGGACGTCGTGAGCGAAAACGAAACTCTTGCGATGAAAAATACCGTATACAAAGAACTCACTAAAGAACATGCAGATTTATTAACTGCTCTGTACCTCTTGGCTTTCTCGACTTACGAAGGCTTTGAACAAATAAACAATAAATAGGATGCAGCCTAAGTCTATTTCTGTAAACAACTTTGCTGACTTGGTCGGCGTTTCGAGGTCTACTGTCGAACTATGGATCCGTAGTGGTAAGTATCCATTGCATACAACTCTTGACGGGAAACGGATATTTCTTCTTGAAGAAATTAAATCTGTACCTGAAATTGCGGCCATGTTATCCACTCAGTGGAAAGAAGAAGCTAAAACCGTACCGACTCTAAACTATACATCGGCCGAATTGTTTGCAGGAGGTGGTGGCCTCGCACTTGGTATGGAAAAAGCTGGTTTTCATCATTTGTTATTGAATGAATTTGACCATAACGCTTGTGAAACACTTCGTGCCAACAGACCTCAATGGAATATAATAGAGGGTGACATTCATGACATAGATTTTACTCCATTTAAGGGTAAAATTGATTTCTTATCAGGTGGATTCCCTTGTCAAGCTTTTTCTTATGCTGGGAAGCGTCTTGGTTTTGAAGAAACCAGAGGAACCTTATTTTTCGAATTAGCCCGTGCTGTTAAAGAAATTCAGCCATTGGTTTTTATGGGTGAAAATGTCCGAGGCTTGTTTGAACATGATAATGGCCGAACCTTGCAAACAATTAAAGATGTAATTGCAGAATTAGGATACACGCTTATAGAACCGAGAGTATTACGAGCATTGCAATATGACGTTCCACAAAAAAGGGAAAGGCTCATTCTTATAGCTATACGTAACGATGTAGCACCTTTCGTGGAGTTTAATTGGCCAGATGTTTGTCCATCTGTAAGAACTCTTAGAGATGCTTTCTTTGCTGGTGAGCTTTTCGATACTGATGTACCTTTGTCAGATGGACAAAAGTATCCCTTATCAAAACAACAAGTAATGGAACTTGTCCCTGAAGGTGGTGATTGGCGGAATCTACCTGAAGACGTGGCTCGTGCCTATATGAAAGGCAGCTATAATCTTGGAGGAGGCAAAACCGGAATGGCTCGCCGACTCGCTATGGACGAACCAAGTTTAACTTTGACTTGTGCACCTGCACAAAAACAAACAGAGCGTTGTCATCCTATAGAAACGAGGCCACTTACCATACGGGAATATGCCCGTATTCAAACATTTCCAGATGATTGGAGATTTTGCGGCAACTTGACAGCACAATACAAGCAAATTGGGAACGCTGTTCCTGTTAACCTTGCTTGGGCTATTGGCCGTTCCCTAATCCGGCTATTCAATTCTCTTGCTGAATTAGGTCTTGTTTCAGATCATAATGATATTCATGCAACTCGTCATTATACTAAACTGCACGGAATTTTTGAAGGTATGGTATGTGAAAAGAGAGCTAAATACTCACCTTCTTCTCACAAATAATGGACGAAGAAACTATCATATTCGCTTCTAAATCTTATATGCGGCATTTAGTCGCTCAGACTAACGAATATCCATTCTTATATAAATATTGTAGTTTTGAAGGTGGGTTCGGACCTTTGCGGACGAAGTTGGTCGTGATGGAGTTTTCGGTGCAGTATTTGCGGTTTTCGTTGTTTGCGTAGATTGTGTCCATGCCGATGCGTGTGACCGGGACGCCGGTCAATGACTGCTGGTATTCAACGCATTGCTTCAGGCGCGTTCCCTCGTTGAAGGCCTCGAAGGAATGGTGCTTGGCGTATGCCAGACGGTCTTTTGCGATGTCGTTGTATTTGCTTAGGGACAGCCGTTCGCCCATTTCGCGGCATGTCTTGTGCAGCAACGTGTGAAGCCACTCGCAACACTCCCACAACAGCTTTATGTCGGTCGGATAGCGTAGATGACTTTCGTAGCAGGTGGCGTCACTCATACACAAGTCCTTGTCGTTCAAGAGTGATTTCCACT
>CAMEPD010000068.1 GCA_945931475.1 uncultured Muribaculaceae bacterium
TTGAGAAAGTCGTCGTAGTCGTAGAACGTGGTGAGGTCAATCCACAGACCGCAGAGCGAGCCGTCGTTGTACTTGCCGTAAGTACCGACGTAGACAGAGGGTTCGCCGTCGCAGCCGCTCTTGTGTTCGCAGACTGCTTCCTGAAGTTCTTCGGGTGTGTAGCCCAGTTCGGCGAGTCGTTCTTCGACTCTTGGAGTGATGTTGAGTTCTCCGAATTGTAATCTCATTGCTGTAAAATTTTGAGGGTTTGACATTTGGTACGAACACTTTTTAGCCGCGAAATGGGGAACTTTACTGTGTCCCCAACCGCCATCTCATACAGAGTGGGGCGGATTTTTTCCGGGGCGCTACCGAGAGAGCTGGTTCTGTCATTGAAATGCAATTACATAACCGCATCCCTCTTTAGCGGGCGACCAATGACTAGCCGGGGGCGGATTGAACAAATGAGGGATTTCAACGATTATATTAGAAAAAGTTGAAAATATGATAATGTTGAAAATGAATTGAATATGCGGGATACGATATACAGTAGATTTCACCGTTGGGTTGCTATGCGCCCCGACTCTCCAGCTATTGTGGAGGATGGTCGGGCTGTGTCATATCGGCAACTCGACAATATTGTCGATAATATATTAACAAAAATAGATGGGCGGCAAGCGCTGGCGGCAGGGTTGATTGATTCCGAGGGTCGCAAAGAGGTTTGCATCGGAATCGTTATGAGTCATGGTATAGAAATGATTGCCGCGATGCTTGCGGTTCTAAAAAGCGGAGCGGCCTACGTTCCGGCTGAACCGTCTCTGCCGCAAGAACGCATTGACTATATGATGAATTCGGCCGGTGTCGGGCTTATTATTACCGATGATTTTTGTAAGGACTTATCGAAAGAAAAGCCGACGACCAAAACATTGGACGACAGGTCTGTACCCGACGGGGCTGCTTACGTGCTTTATACTTCAGGCACAACGGGCCGACCCAAAGGGGTGATTGTCGAGAATCACTCTGTTGTCAACTACGCTGAGGCTTTCGAGCATGAATTCCACGTGATACCGGGAGATGTGATGCTTCAGTTCTCTGTCTGTTCATTCGATATTCTTGTCGAGGAGGTTTACACGACACTTCTCAACGGGGCCACTTTAGCTATCCCTTCACGCAAGGTTAGTGCAGGGAGTCTCGCCGATCTTATGGAGTTCTGTGAACGTCATAACGTCACGATAATCAGCGGTTTCCCATATCTGTTGGCCGACATGAACCGCATGCATTGCTTCCCCTCTAAACTACGACTGCTCATCAGCGGCGGAGATGTCCTGCGGGCGTCATACATCTCTTGGCTGAAGAATCACAGCTTCATGATTTACAACACCTACGGCCCGAGTGAAACCACAGTATGTGCCACATATTACCGCGTCGACGGGGCCGATGCTCTTGACGATGGCACCTACCCCGTGGGTAAACCGGTCAAAGGGGTGGAGGTGCAGATTCTTGATGACTCGCTCCGCGAAGTTCACGAGGGCGATGTCGGCGAGATTTGTATTTTCGGCGAAGGGGTGTCGCGGGGCTATCTCGGCAATGCGCCCGAACAGGCTAATTTCGTTAAGATCCCCGACGGACGACGGATGTACCGCAGCGGCGATCTCGGCTATTATCTGCCCAACGGCAACATTGCATTCCTGCACCGCAAAGACAGGCAGGTGATGATACTCGGAAAGCGAGTCGAGCCTGAAGAGGTCGAAAATGTACTCAACGAATCGCCGTGCGTGGAGCGCGGTGTGGTGCGTGCATTCATAGACAGTCAAGGCCTTGCGTACCTCACGGCATATTTCATTCCGTCGCATAAAAACTGCGATATCAGCCGGATTAAGGACTTCCTGCGGTCGCGTCTCTCCGATTTCATGGTGCCCGAATTTTTCGTAAAAATGGAGGAGATACCCCTGACCAAGCGCGGCAAAATCAACGACCGGGCCCTCCCCGTAGTAATGAAGGAAGGAGTGCCCCGATGAACATTACGATTGAAGAGCGGACAGCAATCCCCACCCTTATGCATTGGCGTAAGGAGGTGATTGAGAATGTGTTTGGCGTGATTCCATCGAAGGCGCTTCTCGTTGCTAACCGCAGGTATTACAACACCCATATCGCCGACGGAACCCACATCGCGATTGTGGCCTTTATCGACGGAGCTGATGCCGGTTGCGGAGCTATTTGCCTCACTGACGAACTCCCGTCGCCCGATAATCCCTCGGGCAGATGTGCCTATCTGATGAATATATATGTGCGCCGGGAATACCGACGTCACGGAATCGCTCATGCTATTGTAAGATGGCTTGTCGAAAAGGCTCAATCCTTGGGTTGCGATAAGATTTATCTTGAGACCACCGATGGGGCTAAACCGGTATATACCGAAATCGGATTCGTAGACCTACCAAATATTATGAAATATGCAGAAATTCACGATAGATAATCTCCACGTCATTCTTGCAGACTCTTCCGCTACCCGAATATGCTATATGCTGTATCCTCTTGATTTACCCTCAACTATGATTGAGGGGATGGCAAGGGAGTTCGGAATCACTATTGCATTCATAACCAACATGAACTGGGACGACGACCTTACCCCATGGCCTGCGCCCGGGGAGCCGCCCGGCTGTCCGTCCTTCAAAGGTCATGCATCGTCATTCCTTAAGCTTCTGAAGTCTAAGCTCCTGCCCGAGGTCGAAAGGCGCATCAATGCCCCAATTACCGTTGAACGCACCTTGGCAGGCGTTTCCCTCTCCGGTTTATTCACCCTTTGGCAATGGATGATTGACGACACTTTCCATAACATTATTTCCCTATCCGGTTCATTCTGGTATGACAACTTGGTTGAGTGGCTCAAATCTCAGCCTCTGCCTGCCCAAACGGGTAAGGCTTACTTCCTGTTAGGCAATCTTGAGGCAAAGACCTCGGTCAAAGCCTTCCGCCCTGTACAGAGCGATACCGAAGAGATTGTGGGATACCTCCACGACAAAGGGATTGACGTCTTTTTCGAACTCGTTCAGGGCAATCACTATCAGTATGGCGAACAGCGCCTGCTCCGCTCGCTCCGGTACATCTACCCCTCTCCATCACAATAAGCCTTATGCCGCGGGAAGGGCAAAAGCGAGGAGTTCCGAAAGGGTATCAAAATAGTGGAACGTGAGACCACCAAGGAATTCCGGGTCGATTTCGGCCACGTCGCGGCGGTTATCCTCCGGCAGGATAATGTCGGTGATTCCGGCCCGTTTGGCGGCAAGTATCTTCTCTTTAACGCCACCGATGGGTGTAACGCGCCCACGCAGAGTGATTTCGCCGGTCATGGCTACCGATGGGCGCAATCGCCGCCCGGTCAGTGCCGACACGATGGCCGTGGCGAGAGCGGCACCGGCCGACGGACCATCCTTGGGTATGGCACCGGCGGGTACATGGATGTGTATGGCGCGTTCGCGAAGCGCAGCAGAGTCAATGCCGAGCTCGGCGGCGTGGCTCTGCACATATCGCAGGGCCAGCTGAGCCGATTCCTTCATGACATCGCCCAAATTGCCGGTGAGGGTGAGAGCGCAATCCTTACCCTGAATGGTTGCAGCCTCGATGAAAAGAATTTCGCCACCGGCAGCGGTCCATGCCATGCCGGTCACTACGCCGGGAATATCGTTTCCTTCGTAATGTTCACTCAGACGCGTGGGTATGCCGAGGCGTTCGGCAACTATCTCGGGTGTTATCTCTGACTGAGGGTTTCGGCCAAGCATCCCGTCGAGGATATGACGGCGCACCACTTTTGAAATATTCTTTTCAAGCTGACGCACACCGCTCTCAGCCGTATATTTATCGATAATGTGAACAAGAGCTTCTTCGGTAAAAGTTACGGCGTCCTCGGGGAGATTGTTGGCCTGCAGTACACGGCCAATCAGGTGTCGGCGCGCTATCTGAATCTTCTCTTCGGTAGCATAACCCGACAGCTCGATGACCTCCATACGGTCGAGCAAAGGCTGCGAGATAGTCTGGAGCGTATTGGCTGTGGCAATAAACAACACGTTCGACAGATCGAAATCGACGTCGAGATAGTTGTCGTGGAAATGGCAGTTCTGCTCAGGGTCGAGCACTTCGAGTAGGGCGGCTGCGGGGTCGCCCTTGTAGTCGGCACCGATTTTGTCGATTTCGTCGAGCAGTAGAACCGGGTTCATGGAACCGGCACGTTTCACGGCCGAAATTACACGCCCCGGCATCGCCCCTATATAGGTGCGTCGGTGACCGCGAATTTCAGCTTCGTCATGCAGACCGCCGAAGCTTACGCGCTGATATTTACGTCCCATTGCACGTGCTACCGACTGACCGAGCGACGTTTTACCTACGCCCGGAGGGCCTACCAGACAGAGAATCGGGGCATGTCCCTGCGGGTTGTTCATGATTACGGCAATCTGCTCGAGGATGCGGTCCTTAACCTTCGTCAGGCCATAATGGTCCTCTTCGAGAATCTCCCGGGCCCCCTCAATGTCGGTAGCGAGTTCTGTGGAAATGCCCCAGGGCATACCGATGAGCGTGTCGAGGTAGCCGGCAAGCACGGCAAAGTCGGGCGATGAGGGGTTGGTGCGGCTCATCTGTGCGAGGTCGCGGTTTACGATAGTGCGGACATCGTCGGGGAGAGGAAGCGCTTCGGCTTTACGGCGCAACTCCTCCGAGGGGTCTTCGTCGCCATAGAGTTCGCGACGCAGTGCGTCCATCTCCTCGCGCATATATGCCTCGCGCTGGCCACGTTCCATCCCCTTGCAGGCTTTCTGGCGGAACTCAAGGGCCACTTTCAGGGCGTCGACCTTGGTGTTGAGCATCCCTAAAAGTTTGATGCCGCGGTCGGGCACACGGTAGATGCCGAGCAGCTCGATTTTCTGTTCGACAGTCAGCGGGAATGCCGTGCATATATAGTTGATAACCAACTCATCGGGAAAAGAATCGAGGTTGTTGAGCATCGGGCCGTCGGTCTCTCCCCCTTTTTCGACGTATTCCTTGCAGAGCCGTTTTATATCGTTGAGCAGGATGGAGAACCGGTCATCACGCCGGAAATTTGGCTGATTGACAGGTTCGGCGGAAATGCACACTACCCCTTCGGGGACATATTCGGGCCGCGGGGCATCCCCTTTTACCCTGTACTTGCAATCACCCTGAACCACTGCCGCCGACGAACCGTCGGGTAACGATATGATATCAAGAACTTCGACAAGCATACCGTAAGTGCATAAATCATCGGCACTTGTAGGCGCTTCCTGATGCGGATTCTTCTGGCAGGACAGCCCCACGAGTCGGTGCTCCTTATGCGCGAGTTCGGCCATCTTTTTCGAGGATTCGCGCACCAGGGTAAGCGGCATCGTGATGCCGGGGAAAAGCACAAGGTTGCGCGAGCACACCACGGGGAGGGCCTCGAGCGCTTCGGGCGTTTTCAGCGCCTTGGATGCTTCTGGATTATAATCAATATTCTTGACGATGTGGCAACTTATCGTTTTGTTATCTTTGTTCATCAGGGGGTGTAAATGCTTTAGAACTTGTTAATCAGCAGGCTCTTATAATTGAAAATAGGGTCAGAAGGCTGTGTCGTTACGGATAAAGCCTTCAAGCTGACGCGCATGATGCAGGAAATTCTTCGATGCAAAATAGTGGTCGAGGGCATCAGCATGTTCGCTGTTGTGCATATCGGTGCCGAGGAAGTCAATCCAGCCGTTGGTCATCAGCTCCTCGGCCACTTTCCGCACCTGCTTGCCGTAGTGTCCGGCCAACGACAGCACATTCACCTGAAAGAGTATTCCGGCGTCTTTCAGCTGTTGATAACGGTTGCGCTTCGCCCAGTAATAAGCATAGCGTTCGGGATGAGCAAGGACCGGGATATACCCTTTGACACGCAGGTCAAAAAGCAGTTTATCGAGGTTCCATGCCTCCTGGACGAACGAGTTCTCCACCAAAAGAAAATTGTTGGGGAAAGGCCGCAGGTTTCCGGCCTTTATCTGTTGGAGGAAGAAATTATCCATGCGGTATTCGGCTGAATAATGCAGCTCGACCCCGATACCCTTGCGGCCGACGGCCTCCTTCAGGAGGTCGAATGCCGGCTGAATGGTGCCGGGGGTATTCTCGTAGGTATCCTGTGTGACGTGGGGCGTGGCAAAAATGCGGTCAATCCCCCACCCCTTCTCATGCTCGACCAATTCGGATGCAGGTTCAGCCTCCTTCTGCCCGTCGTCGATTCCGGGAACAAGGTGACAATGAATGTCGGTGTGGAAAAAAATCTCGTGAGGAGTCTTGGGCGATGATTTAAAGATGTGGAACATTATCTGCGCTAAATAACGTTACGGCAAAAACAACCGCAAAGTTACAAAAATATCGCATCATCACAAAACGAACTGTGGCCGCCCGTCCAAAAATAATTCAGCCTGATGAGAGGCAATTTCCAATCCCTGCCATCAGGCTTTATCTGGTTTATCCGGTTACCCGATTATCAGTGAATATCTATCCTGATTATCAACGTATAGCTATTTTGCGGTGATTGTGGATATAGATACCCGGCACGGTCGGTTCCGTGCTTAAAATCTGCCCATTGATGGTATACCAGCGGGAATCCTCTGATTGTGGCATATCGGTTAATGTGCTTATGGCCGAGAGGCTGTCGTTCAGGTTGTCGGGAGAGTCTACCTGGTCGTCACCGTAGACCGCTACCGTTCCCTTGTAAGGGACTGTGACCGTGAAAAATTCGCCGTTGTTGTTGCGGTTGGGCTCGTCGCGGTGGGTATCTCCTTCGTTAGCCTCGACCCAGAATTTATTATCACCCTGTGTGGCTTTCCATGCTACCGGTTTATCATCGTTATTCTGATTCTTACCTCCGTTCACATAATAATATTTGATTTGGTGAGAAGCATGGTCCTGATATGATGCATTCTGGTCGCACCAAAAAAAACTGTTGTCATCGGCAACATTGTATTCGCACTTGTCCTTGCGAAAGGAAACGCCGCATTTTGTCCCTCCGGCAGAATTCGATGTACCGGCATTTACCACCACGGCAGCGAAATATACCTTATCGCCTACGTTGATGTCACCTTTCCCAAATTCGGTGGTTGAACCGGTAGTATTCCACCGCAGGTCGAGCACTTTGAAATCCACATTATCGTTTGATGCGTCGAATGGGAGGTCGGATATAGGCGTTAGAGGTTGGGCGGCTACATTGAAATGTTTGACAATCTGATTCTTACCGGTGACGATAGAACTGAAGATGCCGTTCGGGTCAAGCGATGCGATAAGTTCCGTTCCGCCACCCTCGGCCTCCCAGGTGGTCTCTACGATATACGATTTCCCGCCATCAAGTTCGGTGATTTTGTCGAATTTTATCTCTTTGCCGTTGATGGTCAGCCTGACGTTGAGCGAATAATTCGATGTGAATTTCACATCTGAACTATTGGTGACTTTTGCCCGGATGAGCAGCTTGTCACCCGGATTGATTGTTTCTGAGGCATCACCCGAAACTGATTTTTCCCAACTGACGCCGACCAATCCAAGTCGGCATCCTGCGGGAACCACAGCCTCTTCGGCAACAAAATTTTCAACCTGAAGATTGAAGCCGTTGCTTACGCTGCCTGATTCCAGTTTACCGTTGTTGATATTCGTTACCCGATCAGACGGTACCTCGGTCAATTCGATATCCCTGATTGTGCCGTTGCCCCGGGCATTCTCGAAATAAAATGCGTAATAATTGTCTGTCAGAATCGGTCCATGCACACTTATTCCGATAATATTCAGATTATTGATACTGTTGCTCCGACACCCCAGGAATACGGCATGACCACGCGGTGAGTAGATATCAATATTTGAAAGTTTCTGGCTGTTGAGATCATAACATTTTGATCCTTCGATATGCAGGGATGCTTCATCAACACCCCAGAAGTCACCGGAAACGCCGACCTCACCGTCGATGCATCCGCAGTGCACTATCGAAATATTGTCGTAGGTAGCGCCGTTGCCGCCCCAGCCCGCACCTGTGAAGTCACTGACGATGCGTACACCGTTCTCCAGGCCATCCTTGATAAGGATGTTGGCAGCCCGATGATTGTTGCCGCCGAAGAAGGCCAGCGATGATGCGCGCCAGTTGTGCTCGGCCGTGCAGTACAGGAACCGGATATTGGAATTACCGTCAGAATCATTCCATGATGCCATATCATCGTCGCCGTTATTGCGGAAATTGCAATATTCAACGGTGCAGTTATTTGAGTTCCTGAGGTTTATGCCATCAGCATAGTTATTGCGGAAACGGCAATGAGAGAAATAAGCACCATTGGATCCGCCGCACCAACCGCCGCACTCGAAGTGCTCGATAAGTACGCGTTCCACCCTACCCGTCTGTCCATCGTTGAAGCACTTGCCCGGTGAACTGTATCCTGACTCGCCCGAGGAATAGCGCTGATTGTAACGTCCGGTAAGGGTAAGGTCGCGGATCGCTCCACTGAAACCATTGAAGCCTACATCGTTCTGCTCCCACTCAAGTTCGGTGTAGAATATGCCGCGTCCCTGAAGGGTGGCGCTTCCTAAGCTGAGTTTGCCCCAGATGCCCACACGTTCCTGGTCGATATAGATGGTCTGACCCTGGTGGTTGTTGATGAAATTCTGAAGATTATTATCTATTGTCTGATTCCAGCGAACCCAGTCGTTCTGGTATTCAACTTTCCGGGCCTTCTCTATCTCGACAAAGTCGACCGTAACATCAGCTCCCGAGACGTGTTTGATGCGGAATTTTTCGCCCTGCTGTATGTCACGGCTCAGGAGTTTGTGCTCCTCGTCGAAGCGCATACGGGCGAAATAACCATCACGCTGACTGTGAATCGAATAGTATTCGGGCTTGTAATCGCGGCGACCTTTGTTTTTCTGACAGTACTGCCAGGAATGGTCACCCTTGATGGTGATTTCGCCCAGAACATTGTTATTCTGATCGGTGATGGCTACTTTAGCTTCCTGATCGAAAGGAACCGAAAAGCGCAGAGTCACACCATCGGCAGCGCCGGTATCGTTGGTCCATTCCACGTAGCCGCTGCCATCCCTGATAATTACGGCCTGCTGATTCGAGGCCTCACTCTGCACGTAGCGTTGGTCGTCGGTGGCCTGGAGGATTTCGTGCGAACCACCGGTAGAGCTGTTCTTTTCTGCCTCGTAGCGGAAATACGGAGCTCCGGTCGATTCGGTATAACCTCGGTCAGCACCCCACTGTGTCATGTCGAAATGCTGGGCATTGGCTGAGCCAATAAGGAGAGAGCAACCCAAAACGGTAAACAATTTAGTTTTCATATTGGTATTACTTTCGGTTAAATTCTTCACAAAATTAAGGCTGAAGCCTCCGAAAGCCTTGTCAACACCGCAAAATATAACGATTTCTTTAAATCAACCTATTATACTTTATTGAAAACCAAAAATGTAACAAACCAGGCGTAGACTCCGAAATATAGCCCGAGTATAACTGTATTGTACACCTGTTTCCCACCCTTTTACGACCACGCGGCCGCAGAGTACAATGAGTGGCCCAGAGTCACTGTATCCCCAACAGTTTATGTGTCTGGAGCGAAAGTTTCCACCGTGGATTCCGCAGTATATAGCGGATACACTCCCTGAGGTTCACCTCATTCAGCCGGGCATCACCGCGGTCGCAGGGCTGCAGATAGCGGCAGTCGCTGTGGGTAATATCTATCTCCTCGAGAGGCCGGATAAATTCGGGATGTCCCGCATCGAACACAGCCTTGAGTTCATCGATGCGTCCTATTACCGGAGGGATACCGAATTTCGGTGAAACCGTTATCCAGTCGAGTTGCTGCAGCATATTGTCATCGAGGGCCCGCGTGCCGTTGGTCTCGATATGTATAATCCGGCCGCTGCGATGGAGGGCGGCGAGCAGCGTGTCGGTGATTTGCAGAGTGGGTTCACCCCCGGTTAGAATCACATGGGGTGACGGATAGCGGCTTACTGCGCCGACTATCTTATCCTCGGTATACTCTTCGAACGACTCGTGGGATGTGTCGCAGAAATCGCACCGCAGGTTGCAGCCCGCGAAGCGCACGAACACAGCCGGGGTACCGGTGTATCGCCCTTCGCCCTGCAGAGAGTAAAAAATCTCGTTTATCTTCATAACGCCGGATTATCGAATGAATCGTCGACATATACGGCCATATTCCCTTCGCTCTCCTGCACCGATGCCTTATAGCATTCGGGAATTTGACCGACAACCCAACGTGCAATATTTTCGGCCGTGGGATTGAACGGCAACACGTCGTTGAGATGCCGGTGGTCGAGAGCACCGTGGATACGGTTCTTTATCTCCTTGAAATCACAAACCATCCCGTCGACGTTAAGCTTGGCCGCAGCGCAGTAAACCGTAATAATCCAGTTATGACCGTGGATGTGCGAGCAGTCGCTCTTGTACGACAGTTCCAGTCGGTGTGATGCAGAAATTTCGAGACGTTTAACAACGTAATACATGATGATGCAAATTTTGAACAAAGTTCGGCAGAATCTGCCTAATGTGCAAACATTTTCCGCGGAAACCTCAACATCTTCGGTAACCAATGCAGTAACCAATGCAGTGGCTATGCAGTGAGGAACCGGTTTTAAAATCGCCCCTACCAGTTCCAGTCTCTGCATCCTCACCGTCATCTGCAATCATATACTTCTAAATATCAACAATATAAATATACATCCTGATAAAACTTTCAATAAAACAGCCTATGAAATTTTGAAGTTTCAAAAAAACATCTTACCTTTGCACAACTGAATCGGGACGGTAGCCAAACATCGGCGCCGATAACGACCGAAAATTTGGAGTGATGCTCGAGTGGCTGAAGAGGCTGATCTGGAAAGTCAGTAACCGTCAAAAGCGGTTCGGGAGTTCGAATCTCCCTCACTCCGCCTCCAGAAGGGATGCCCATTCCGGCATCCCTTCTCTATTTATATGTACCCACGACCCGGAGGAGAGTATAGGGGATGGGCTGGGAATTTAAATAATTTTCAGGGTGATGGGCAGGAATGTTGCCCGGGATGGGTCGTAAATTTGCCGATGAAAAGGATAATTCTTTTCTTCGGAAACATCAAAACTTCGACACACTATGGAAACTTTATTCATGATTGCCCTCTTCCCCGTTATGATTGTAATGGCCAACCAGTACGCCAATCGTTCGCAAAAGCAGGAGTGACACGGATTAGCCCGAAACCGGCTCCGCTTCATACTGTTTCGGAGCCAACGGAATACATTATAATATATACAAAAAGGTGGCGTTACCCTGAA
>CAMEPD010000069.1 GCA_945931475.1 uncultured Muribaculaceae bacterium
TTTTTGGCTAAATCGCATTAACTCAACGGTCACATAGCCCGCTATGCTCCCTTTTTGATTTAATGTGATTTATCTCAAAGACTGACCACCGGAACGTTAACGTTAACATTTATCTTTAAACAGCCTCTTATTCCCATGCAGATTTTTGACATCAAAATTAAAATTTGTACCTTTGCGGTTTGAAGTGAAAACCATTTTTATCACTTGTTCTCCCCTTGCGGAACCTTGCCTCAAACACCCCGACAATGAGCTATCCCAACTCCAACAAACGCCCACCGCGCAGCATCAACTTCACCAACGACCCCGAACCTGCGCCCAAACGCCCCGAAGCGCGTGGTCTGCGCGACGAAGATTGGGATGACGACGAATTCACTACTCCGCCGTCACGCCGTCCGGCGCCGCAGTTCGACGAACCCGAACGACCGGTCTACGACGACCGGTCTTACGCCGATTCGCGCCGCGACGCCCATTACAGCTACAGGGATCAAAACGATGTGTACTCAGGTTACAATTCTACGATGAACGACCAGCAAACTCCACGAAACCAGGGCTATAACAGCCAGTTAGCATACCCCGACAACGCCGTCGGCAACGGTGGCGGCAGCCTGCCTCCCCGCTACGAACGTGATCCTTACGACGGCGAGGAACCTCCCAGACCCCGCTCCTTTGTGAAACGCCACCCAATCATCTTCAACGCCCTGCTGATATGTATCACAGCGGTAGCGATAGGTTGGCTACTGATGCTTTTTCTTGACGTATGGACATTCCACGGCCAGGAACGCGTCGTTCCCGACGTGAAGAATATGCAGCTCTACGAAGCATATAATAATGTAGACCACGCCGACCTCAACCCGGTTCTGTCTGACTCAATCTACGATTCGACTCTGAAGCCGGGCACCGTTGTCGACCAAATTCCCATCGCCGGCTCGCGTATCAAAAAGAACGGTACCGTTTACCTCACTATCGTAGCATTCACGCCGAAAATGATTACTGTGCCCGATTTCTATAATGTGTCGGCACGTCAGGCGCGCTCTCTCTTCGAGGCCCTGGGTATCACCAAGATACGCGAGGATTCGGTACTGTCGGAATACGAAGGCCTGGTGCTCGGCGCGCGCTTCAATGGAGTGTCGCTGCGTCCGGGCGCCCGCATCCCGGTGACTTCGGTTGTCACACTGGAGGTTGGCACCGGACTTGATAGATTCGACGAGAACGGCGCACCGATCGACTCGGTAGCTATCGAGAACGCCGTACAGGAGATTGAGCACCTCGACATCGACTGACAATGGCCCTGAATAACGAAACCCGAATGCCCGACGACTTCGACGACTTCGATGACCTCGAGGAAGCAGGCGTGCAGCTCCCCGCCGGCGCCCCCGAGCCGGTGCTGACCCGCGACGGCGAAGATCTCTACGAGCACTTCCGCTTCGTTGCCGACAAGGGCCAACAACTGCTCCGCGTAGACAAATTCCTTGTGGCCCACATGCCCAAAACATCGTCGCGCAACCGCATTCAGCAGGCTGCCGAGGCCGGTTGCATTCTCGTAAACGGGCGCGCCGTAAAGTCGAACTATCGCGTAAAGCCCGACGATGTGGTGCAGATTGTGATGGACCGTCCGCGCTACGAATTTGAAATCATCGCCGAAGACATACCGCTTGACATCGTTTACGAGGATGATACGGTTTTAGTGGTAAACAAACCGGCCGGTCTGGTGGTGCATCCCGGCCACGGCAACTACACCGGCACACTGGTCAACGCCCTGGCATGGCACTTCCGCGACAACCCCGACTACGACGTCAACGACCCGCGGCTCGGGTTGGTACACCGCATCGACAAAGACACTTCAGGGCTGTTGGTTGTGGCCAAGACACCCGACGCCAAGACGCATCTCGGGCGTCAGTTCTTCAACAAGACCACCAAACGCGAATATGTGGCTGTGGTATGGGGCATCCCCGAACCGCGCGAAGGGCGCATCGAGGGGAACATCGGGCGTAACCCCAAGGACCGCCTGCAGATGACAGTGCTGCCCGACAGTGACCCCACGGGCAAACACGCCGTAACGCATTATTCTGTAATTGAGCCGCTTGGCTATGTTTCCGTGGTGAAATGCGTGCTTGAGACGGGGCGCACCCATCAGATTCGCGTACACATGAAGCATATCGGGCATACGCTGCTCAACGATGTACGCTACGGCGGCGACGAGATACTGCGCGGCACCACCGCCGCCAAATACCGCCAGTTCGTTAAAAATTGCTTTACGATATGTCCGCGACAGGCCCTGCACGCCCGTACACTCGGTTTCGTGCATCCCAAAACCGGCGAGGAGATGTTCTTTACCTGTCCGATTCCCGAGGACATGACCCAAATGATTGAACGCTGGCGCACCCTCGCGGCCACGCTCTGAAAACCCTGTGTACGATGGCCGATAATTACCTGGAACGCAAAATGGAGGAATACCGCAGCGGCAAGTCCAAACCCGCGGTGCGCCGCCGGCTTACCCCGTCGGGACAGAAGTCCGGGCAGATTACACTCCCCTACCCCGATGTCCGCGTTTTCGTCATCGGTCCCGACGAGAAATTGATTCGTGCGTTCGCCGATGCCGGTGCACACGTGTCATTCTGTTGTGACGACACCGAAAGACACAAAACGCTCCGCTTGCTGGCCGAACAGACCGGCGCGCGATTCTATCCCCTCCCGGTCGATGAGATACCCGACCGGAACGATGCCGACTACCTCATCGAACGCCACGACGATACCATACTTATCACCGTCCCCGCCTCCGGTCAGGAACGGCGCCTGACCGCCTCAGGCCCCTCCGCGCCCCTGCTTGCCGTGCTCCTCTGCGGTCCCCTCGCCACCCTCTCCACCGCCATAGTCTCTTGAGGCGTATCCGTCCGATATTGGTAATAAAAAACTGAGGCGCCGGGAAGCGTCTCAGTTTTGATTATTGATAATGCTTATTTATTACCAGATGATTACCTGTTCTTCGGGGGCGCGATAGAGCTTGTCGCCGGGCTTGATGTTGAAGGCCTTGAAGAAGGGAACGATGTTGCGAAGGGTTACGTTCACACGGTTCTCGGCCAGCGAGTGTACGTCGCCGATAGTGAGGTTGCGTTTCTCTTCGTCGCGCATGTTGGATGCCCAGATGTTGGCGTAGTTCAGGTAGAATGCCTGGTCGGGGGTGAAACCGTCGATGAGCGCATCCTCCGATTCGATGTCGACACCCTTCTTCTTCTGAGCGTCGAGGAAAGCGGTATGCGATACACGTAGACCGCCCTGGTCGCCGATGTTTTCGCCGAGGGTGTACGCACCGTTGGCCATCAGGCCCGGGAGAATCTCCACCTGGTCGAATTGTGCGGCGAGACCTTTGGTGAGTTCTGCAAACTTGGCGGCGTCTTCGGGTGCCCACCAGTTGACCATATTGCCTTTGTCGTCGAACTGGCTTCCCTGGTCGTCGAAGCCGTGGCTCATCTCGTGACCGATTACCACACCGATACCGCCATAATTTTCGGCATCAGATGCTTCGGGGTCAAAGAAGGGGTTCTGAAGGATAGCGGCGGGGAACACGATTTCGTTGGCCAGCGGATTGTAGTACGCGTTGACCGTCTGCGGTGTCATGCTCCATTCGGTCTTGTCGACAGGCTTGCCCCATTTCGAGAGAGCCTCTTTCTGGTGCCACATCTCGGCGTTGTGAACATTCTCGTAGAGTGAGTTTTCGGGATTGATATCCATTGTGGAGTAGTCTTTCCACTTGTCGGGATAACCGATTTTCACAGTGAAATTGTTGAGCTTCTTGATGGCTTTCAGCTTGGTTTCATCAGACATCCAGGGGAGGTTGATGATGTGCTTGCCCAGAGCATCCTGCAGATTGCCGACGAGTTCGAGCATCTTCTGTTTGGAGCTTTCGGGGAAGTATTTCTCGACATAAAGCTGGCCGATAGCCTCGCCCATCAGATTGTCGGGCACACCGAGGGCACGTGTCCAGCGCGGACGCTGCTGCTCGACGCCCGAACGCACCTTGCTGTATTCGAAGGCGGTATCGCTGAACTTATCGCCAAGCGAACCGGCTGCCTGATCCACGTATTTCCACAAGTAGAAGTCCTTGATCTCACGGTCTGTGAGGGTTGCAAGAAGGTTATCGCCCTGTTTTACGGTGTTGATTTCGGTTACAATCACCTGCTCTGGAGTTGCAATATCCATTGTCTCAACGAAGTAGCGATCCCAGTTGATATGAGGATACATCTCCTTAATCTGAGCGATGGTGCGGGGATTGTACATGGCGGGGATGTTGCGGCTCTCCTCGCGGGTCCATGTTGAATCGGCCAGGAGGGTCTCGATTTTCATTACGTTCTTCATGATGCGGTTGGCATCCTTCTTCGAGAAACCGGCATTCTGCATCTGATTCACAATCAGCTTCTTGTAAGCGTTGCGAATCTTTACATTCTCCTTGTCGTTGAGCAGATAATAGTCGCGGTCACCCATGCCGAGGCCTGCGCCCGACACGTACATGGCGTATACGTTAGAGTTGGCCATATCCTCCATGGGGCCTGCGTCGAAGAAGGGTGAGCCGTAGTTGCGGTGGAACCAGAGCAGCAGATCCTCCATTCCTTCGTGAGGGGTATTCTCGATTTTCTTCAAATCGGCCTGAATGGGGGCGGCTCCTTCGGCGTTTAGGCGCGTCGAGTCCATCGCCTGCGAATATAACGTCCAGATTTTGAAGGCATTCGAGCCCTTTTCGGGGTTGGTGGCACCGAGGTTGAGCACTATATCCTGTACATTCTTCTCGGCCGAATCATTGAGGATGTTGAATACGCCGTAGCGGGCATACTCGGGTGTGAGCGGATGAGCTTTCATCCATCCGTTGTTGACATGATGGTAGAAATCGTCGCCGGGTTTCACCGAGTTGTCGATGTAATCCTTCTTGACGCTCTTCAGATGCTCCTCAGCTGATGCACAAACACTTACAGATGTAATGAGAGCAGCTGCGAGCAATACTTTGGTAAAATTCATACGCAAGTTTATAAATGTAAGATGAATATTCAGGCTCTATTTGACTGTGTCCACAAAATTACAGAAAATTGACGGAATAACCTCAAATTAAAAGATTTTAACACATTTTAAGGGCGCGTGGTGCCCGTTATAGCCCGTTTATACATAAATTTGCATTTTCGAGGACCAAAATTTCATTCCTGATACAATCTCCGATATTAAGAGGCTGTTTAAAAATAAATGATGAGGAATATTTATAAAATTGCCGGAACCGCAGCGGTGACGCTCGCACTTTTTTGCGCCGGTGTTCCGAGGGCGTACTCCGTGCCTGCTTACCCGTGGCCGGCAGTCGTGACTCAACCCGACGGAACGACGGTCGAGCTGCGCCTCATAGGCGACGAAAATGCTCACGTCACCTCCGATGCCGACGGCCGCGAATTTCGGCTCGGCAACGATGGTTTCTGGCGGCCGTCGGGCAGACCCGCGGCGCAGGTTCTTCAGTCTAAAATAGCTAAAAAGGTTTTGCGGCGGTCAGGAGTGCAGATGGAGGCGCAGCGCACGGCGTTTCCGCGCACCGGTTCGCCTCACGCATTAGTGGTGCTGGTCGACTTCCCCGATGTACCGTTCAGCACTCCCGATATTCAGGCCGAGTTCGACCGTATGCTCAACCTGCCGGGATTCGACCGCCGCGAACATATCGGCAGTGCCGCCGACTACTTCCGGGCGCAGTCGATGGGACAATTTTCGCCCGTTTTCGATGTGTTCGGACCTCTGCGGGCTGACCATACCGCCACTTATTACGGCGAAAATGACGCCAACGGCGACGATGCCCGGGCATATCTTCTGGCGATTGAGATTTGCCGCAAACTCGACGGCAGCATCAATTTCGCCGACTATGACCTCGACGGCGACGGGTACATCGACAACCTATACTTCTTCTATGCCGGTTACGGCGAGAATTTCGCCGGCAACAAGGCAGCGTGGATTTGGCCGCACGCCGACCACATCGACAATCTCGGCGTCCCGGCTGTAGAGCGCACATTCGACGGCAAGGTGCTCAACAGCTACGGTTGCGCCGCCGAGCTCTATGGCTCGACCGGCACCGACGTGGCCGCCATCGGCACTTTCTGCCACGAATTCGGCCACATCTTAGGGCTGCCTGACACATACGACGTCAACTACTCTGCCGACGGAAGCGGAAGCCACCCCGACCAATGGGATATCATGGCTTCGGGCTCATACCTGCCGCAGACGCGCAACTGCGGCGCCGTACCGGCCGGATATTCGGCGCTCGAACGCTGGCTCTTAGGCTGGGCCGACCCCACCGAAATCACCCAGCCTCAGTTAGTTACGCTGCCCGACCTGCAGACCACGGCCAAGTCGGTGCGTATCTCCACCGCCAACCCCGGCGAGTTTTTCCTTATCGAGAACCGTCAGCGCACCGTCGGCACCTACGACCGTTACCTCCCCTACCACGGGATGCTCGTGTGGCACGTCGACCGACGCGACGACGCCACCTTAACCGTCACAATCGGCTCGCAGACACGCACCATCACCTGCGCCGATGCCTGGAACCTCGAAAACAACGCCATAAACATGAACGCCTCACATCAGTGCCTCAGCATCGTAAAGGCCTCGGGCGACGGGCCGCGCAACAGCGCCGATACACCGTTCCCCGGCCGTCAGGAGGTGAAGATGTTCACCGACGCCACCACTCCGTCAATGGTGTCGTGGGACGGCACCCCCACCGGCAAACCGATTACCGATATTTCGGAGAACGAGGGTGTCATCCGCTTCTCGCTTCTTGGGGGCGACAAGGAGGTGCGTGTCGGTAAGGCCGAAGCCACAGCGCTGACCGCCAATGGCTTCACCGCCGTCTGGCCCGAGTGCGCCGATGCCGCGGATGGGTACACTTTCAGGCTCTATGCGGCCGAGGTAAGCGAGCCCGAGGAGGTTAGTACATTCGATGCCGCATTCTCATCGCTTCCCGACGGATGGTTCGTCGACGGCGAGGCCACCTACGGCGAAGGCGCCATAACTATCGGAAAATCAGCCGTAAACACGCTATACACACCGCTGGTTGACCTGTCGCAAGGTGGCAAACTCGCCATCACGGCACGTCAGGGCGGCATCACGCCCGGCACACTGAAGGTGATGTGCGGCGACACGGAGGTTGCCACATATATGCCGTCAGACAACGCCTCGACATACACCGTCACGCTACCCGCAATGACCGGGCCGGTAAAAATAAGTTTCGTAAGCGAACGGCGTAAGCCCGTTACAATCAGCCATATAACACTTACGCAGACTGTTACCGACGTGACGCTCACACCCCTCAGCGCGTTCACCACATCTGTCGGGCCGGCAGTGACGTCGCTCCCCGTCAACGGCCTGACGCCCGAAACCCCGTACGCCTTCACTATCGAGGCCAAAGGGTTTGCCTCGTCGGAATCGCAGGTGGTGCTCTTCACCACCCTTCTGGCCGAATCATCGGTCACAGAAATTGCCGTTGATTCGGCTGATACAGAATGGTTTACCCTCCAGGGGGTTCATCTGCCCGGGGACCCGGTCACGCCGGGCATCTACATCCGACGGTGCGGAAGCCGCGCCGACAAAATCGTAATTCGATAATTATCAATCAATATACTTCATGAACAAAATTTTAACCCGATTTTGTGCGGTGTGTCTTTTAGCTTCCACCGCAGGGGTTAATCAGCAGCTGTCGGCTGCTGACCTGCCCTACGAAATCACATTCACGAAGGCAAACAGTTCGGAGTGGACCGTCATCGACGGAAACGGCGATGCCGACCCTAACTTCTACAACAAGGTATGGTGCTGGAACGACCGAAACGGTTACTACGTTTACAACCTGATAGGCTCGTCGACAGTTTCCAACGACTGGACCATATCACCCGCATTCCAGCTTCAGGCCGGAACGCAGTACGAAATCTCCTACTATTTCTACGGCGATTCGGGCGGCTCATCGAAAAACATCCCGGTGAGCATACTGCTGATGACCGCCCAGGAACAGCAGCCCGATGCCACGGTAATTGCAGCATATCCACCGGCCGAAGGGGGCTCTACATCGAAGACCGGCACTGATTACACAGCCAAATTCACAGCTCCCGGCACCGGCACATATTATATAGGTGTATATTGCAGTGCTCCATATAATTCATCCAATTGTTCCGGTAAACTGGTGTTCCGCAACTTCGGAATCAAGGCCTTGCAGAAGGCCACCGCCCCCGGCGCCATGACGGCACTGACCGTAACACCGGGCGCCGAAGGTGCTTCGTCGGCAACACTCAGTTTCACGGCACCGACCCTCGACGCCGAGGGTAACACCCTGACCGGCAATGTAAAAGTAAACCTCTACCGCGAGGACGCCGAGACACCGTTCTTCACCTCCGGGGAGATGGTTCCCGGTGCGCAGGGCACAGCCGTCGACGACGAACCCTTCGCCGGAGAAACATGGTACATGGCCCGCGGTGTCAATGACGCCGGCGAGGGAGCCGCTCTCCGGGCCGACGCATGGATTGGCGAGGACCTCGCCACGGCTGTCAGCAACCTCGCAGTCACCGTCGGCGACGGCTCGAACACCGTAAGCTGGGCCGCTCCCTCCGGAGCGCTCCACGGCGGCTATGTCGACTTCGCCAACCTGTCGTACAAGGTGTCGCGCATCGTCAACGGCGAACTCTCCGACCTTGGCACCGTTAAAGCCCTCTCGTATGCCGACGAGACCGCAAACAATTCACAGACAAACGTTTCCTATCAGGTAGTGCCGGTGAGCGGCGCCGGTTTCGGTCAGCAGCTGCAGAGCGGTTTCTATAACTGCGGTCCGCAATATCAGCTCCCCTTCGCCGAATCATTCGCCGGCAAGAAGTATCAGACCTCACCCTGGCTCCAGGAGACACTCAAGAATTTCGAGGGTGCAAGCTACTCGCCCGAATGGACACTCATCGACAATGCCATAGTAAATGTCGGCGCCGATGACGACAACCCCGACGGTACTGACGTAACCATCACCTCACAGGACACCGACCAAGGCTTTATCCGTTTCAATTCCAACGCCGTAGGCAAGATGAAGGAGGCCGCCCGCGGTCGCCTGGTGTTCCCGGCAGTTGACCTGAAGGGAATGAGCAACCCCGTGCTCTCATTCTACATGATGCGCGAGACATATTATACCACCGACCCGGCCACAAACGGCGGCTATCGCGATGATTTTGTGGAAGTCGAGGGTCGTTCGGCCAACGGCGAATTCTCAAAGGTCGAAGGCGGCGAGTTTCACCGCTACGGCGTGGAGGACGCCTGGGTGAAGTGCGAAGTGCCTCTTTTCGGCTTCGCCGGAAAAGACCGGGTACAGGTAGCATTCGTAGGCAACGGATTCGGGGGCGGCCCCATCTACATCGACAATATCCGCATCGAGGAGCGAATCGCCCACGATCTGCAGACCGTGGCACTGGCCGGTCCGGCCCGCGCACGAGTTGGCGAAGTTGCCACATTCAACCTCTCGGTAAAGAACGCAGGTGGCTCCGAGGCAACCGGTTATACCGTTGAACTGCTCAAGGACGGCAACACGGTGGCAAGCGTTGACGGACAGTCACTCACCCCGGGCCGCACTGCCACCCTGCGCCTCGAATACACCCCCGCAGTGGGCGAGGAGGGTGCAGACGCTCAGTTCGCCGGCCGCATCATCTATGCCGCTGACCAGGAGATTGCAAACAACCTGTCAAACAGCGTCGAAACACGCATAACCGCTCCGCTGCTCCCGGCCGTCACCGGCCTGACTGCCCAAGCGAACAACGGTGAGGTAACCCTCGCATGGGGCAAACCTTCGTATCTCCCGGCCGAAACCCTCGTAGAGGAGGATGGATTCGAATCGTACGAACCCTTCGCCATCAACGGCTTCGGCAATTTCAGTTGCTTCGACATCGACAACCGCATCACCTTCGGCATCGGCCAGGCTTCGGGCATCGAATACGAAAACTCCGGCGAAAAGATTGCCTATCAGATATTTGCACCGTCACTTACCAATCTCGACGCTGAGGAACTGCCCCTTTGGCAGCCCCACACCGGCGTGAATATGGCAATCGCTCCGCAGGCCATGGCCTCGGGCGAAGCCACCACATCCGACGACTGGCTGCTCTTCCCGCAGCTCAGCGGCAACACACAGACAATCAAACTGTTTGCACGCTCGGTAAGCGACACATACAGCGAATTCGTGCAGGGTTACTACACCACGACCGCCTCGCCGAGCGAGCCGGCCGACTTCTTAGGTTGCCCCGACGGCGGCTCGACCTCGTACGGCGTACCGGCCGACTGGACTCAGCTCACCTACTCCGTACCCAAGGGTGCTAAATTCTTCGCCCTGCGTCATGTATCGGCCGACGGTTACGCACTTATGATCGACGACGTCACTTACGAACGCGACATCCCGTCGGCCGACGAATGCGGTCTGACCGGTTACAGCGTTTATTGCAACGGCGCCAAAGTCGCTGATGTTGAAGGCGATACACGTACGGTCAAGCACACTCCGGGCACCGACGGCGAATATGAATACACCGTAGCAGCCGCCTACCCCGCAGGTGAGTCATCGAAATGCGAATCGGTGAAGGTTAACGTTACAGGCTCAGGCTTAGGTGAGATTACAGGAGATACATTCGCGGTAATTACCTCCGGAATGCGTGTAACCGTCAGCGGAGCCGCAGGGCAGTCTGTTGAGCTCTACACCCCCGCAGGCATTATGGCCGACAAAGCCTTCAGCACCGGTAACGCTACCGTAGCAGCCTCACAAGCAGGCGTATATGTACTCCGCGTCGGCAACCGCGCAATGAAAGTTGTGCTGCGATAATACACATAAGATTGTCTATTACTGAGGCTGTGTCGTAATTAAGGTTTACGGCGCAGCCTCTTTGTTTTATGTTTTACAGCATGTTATGAAAAAGAGGCTGCGCCTATTTTGACACAGCCTCTTTTTTGCGTTCTGTTGTGGGGTCGCGGCACAATGCTTTTAACTTAAGAATCGACAAAGAATGTAGGGACATCG
>CAMEPD010000070.1 GCA_945931475.1 uncultured Muribaculaceae bacterium
AAGGACATCAGAAAAGACCTTTCGATTGGAGGGACGCCTGAAGGCTTACTACCCTCAGTATTAATCAGGAGTGCGAAGGCCAAGCGCTCCATAAAAAATTAAATTATGACTAACATGATCAAAATGTTCAAATCACGCTTCGACCGCTTCTGTCATTCGATGGCAACTTCCGAAAGCATGAGAATAACAGGCGACTGTACAGTCAATCATTTCGGTCGCCGTGACGGCTCTGATATCTGAACGTTTCACAGACATTCAATTTCCGGAAGCAAGAGTTATCTTCCGCGGGCAAAAGCCCGCTTAACATAATGGGATAATAGTTACTAACCTGAGGGAGCTACGTCATAGCCACGGCATCATCGGTCCGGCAAACGGACGGCCGCAAATCCCGCCTTCCATGCCCCACCGCCATAAAGGTGATACAGTAAGCTCACTGATTCAGCAACCTCGCAATACTGCACTGATTATGACTCTTAAAAACTTAGTAAAGAAAGCAGTAATATGGTATGTAGAAGAGACCGCACAGGTTTATGGGTCGTACGACCGCAATAACGACCGCACCGCGGCTCCGCAGTTCAACCGGTAATCCCCGATTCACACGACTCTTCACGTGTGGCCCGACTAATTTGCGACCCTCAGCATACTTACAAATAATAGGCTGTTTAAAAATAAATCAGCCAAGAACCTGATATTGTTATTTTCTTATCCGACAGGTGTCCAATTTATAGAACCTGCCTAAAGTACTAAAAACAAAAATTTTAATCCAGACTGAACATTGTCCTTTTAGCAGCCACAACTGCTGAGCAGACAGTAACACAACCACAGAATAGGCGGCGTGTCAGGACTCATGATACTGACGCGTCGCCTTATTTGATGCCAAACCGACAATTCGAGACATTGGTGTTAAGATATTTTAACGCCAATGTGTCTAAAATTAGCACACCAACTTAAGTAATTTTGGCAACGATATTATGCGCTTGAACAGATGTCAAACGAAATACTGAGACTATACATATATAATGCTGACACCTCCGCGGAATTGTCGCTGCCGTATGCCGATGCCGGCGTATGGGCCGGGTTCCCGAGCCCGGCCCAGGATTATATTACCGAAAGTATCGACCTGAACCGCGAACTCATCGAGCATCCTGCCTCTACCTTCTATGCCAAGGTAGTAGGCGATTCGATGGCCGGCGAAGGCATAACCGAGGGGGATATTCTGATTATCGACAAGTCGGTCGAACCGGAGCACGGCGACCTGGCGGTGTGTTGCCTCGACGGCGAATTCACGCTGAAACGGTTGCGCTTCACCTCCGCCGGACGTGTGATGCTCATGCCGTCGAATCCCCGTTATCGCCCCATCGAAGTCGGCCCCGACAACGACTTCCGCGTATGGGGCGTAGTGCTCTATACCATCAAGCCCAACCGGCGGCGACCTCACGGCGCCGAACGCTGGTAAACACACAACTTACCCCCCCCCACAATGGTAGGACTCATCGATTGCGACAACTTCTTCTGCTCATGCGAGCGCGTTTTCCGCCCCGACCTGGTGCGAAAGCCCGTGGTCGTGCTCAGCAACAACGACGGTTGCGTGGTGGCACGGTCGCCCGAGGTGAAGGCGCTCGGAATAAAGTTGGGCACCCCCTATTTCGAGGTGCTTCGCGATTTTCCCAACGCCGGAATCGTGGCGTTCTCGTCGAACTACTCTCTCTACGGCGATATGTCGGCACGGATAATGTCGATACTGCGCGAAGCGGCACCCGACGTGGTGCAATACTCTATCGATGAAGCATTTCTCGACCTCCGCGGCCTCGACACGGAGCATCTCAGGAGCTGGGGCCAAGAGCTTTGTCGCCGTGTGGAGCGATGCACGGGGATGCCCGTAAGCCTTGGCATCGCCCCGACACAGACCCTCGCAAAAGCCGCCAGTAAATTTGCAAAAAAGTACCCCGGATACCATAAATGCTGCATGATTGCAACCGAGCAGCAGCGCCGCATAGCCTTAGGGATGTACCCCGCGGAGGATGTGTGGGGTATCGGGCGACGCATTGCGCGACACCTCGAATGCTACGGTGTACACACAGCCCTGGAGTTCGCCGACCGCCCCCGCGCCTGGGTCCGGAGCAAGTTTCATGTCACAGGCGAACGCACGTGGGAGGAGCTTAACGGCCATCGTGCCATAACCATTGAGCCGCTCGACGCCGTGGTGCGCCAGACCATCGTCACCAGCCGCTCGTTTCCGGGAATGATTACCGACAGACGCGACCTGCAGAGCCACATAGCCAACTATGCCGCACGCTGCGCGGTGAAACTGCGCCGGCAGCACTCTGTGTGCGGGCAGATTACAGTGTTTGTGCAATCGAATCATTTCCGGCCTGATCTGGAGCAGTACAACGCAGGCGCATTCCACACATTCCTCACTCCGACAAGTGCCTCCAACGAATTAGTGGGCGCGGCGTTGCAGATATTGGAGGCGATATTCCGGCGCGACATTCACTACAAGCGCGCCGGCGTAATGGTGTCAGACATCACCCCGGCCGAAGGGGTGCAGACCGACCTGTTCACCTACGACCCGGAGCGCACCCTCCGCGACAACCGCATCTCCAGGACGATTGACAGTATAAACTCACGCTTAGGAGCCGACACAGTGGTGCTCGGCTCGCAGCAATACGCCGAGCGAGCCTCCGACGGTCGCGCGATAAAGTTTGTAAACGCCATACGCCGGGCCATGAAATCGCCCGACTATACCACGCAGTTAGGAGCATTTAGAGTGTAGCACCCCGGAGCGACTCCCCCGAGATTCCCTCGCATCCATCCGGTTATTTCTTCTGGGGGTCGCAGGAGAGACCTACCCCGAGCTTCTTGAAGATTTTGTGATCGACTTCGCCGAGCATCACTGTGGAGTGTACCTGGCATCCCTTGAGCTGTGGCAGCTGCTCGAGGGCGCGCCGGCAGTTCTCGTCGTGAGTGCTTAGCACCGAGAGGGCCACGAGGACTTCGTCGGTGTGCAGGCGCGGGTTGTGACCCAGCAGATAGTTGATTTTGGTGTGCTGAATCGGCTCGATGATATGTTGCGGAATCAGCTTCACGTTATGGCCTATACCGGCGAGATATTTTGTGGCATTCAGCAGCAGAGCGGCGCTCGGACCGAGCAGCTCGCTCGAACCGGCGGTGATAATGGTGCCGTCCTGGAGCTCGATGGCCGACGAGGGGCGCCCGGTCTGTTCGGCGCGTTCACGGGCGGCTACCACGGGTTTGCGATAGCTCGTGTCGATTTTGGCCTGCTTGAATAGCAGGGCGATTTTCGATACCTCGCTCTCGTTTCCTTCGCCGCGGGCCATACGGTTCAGTGCCTGGAAGTAACGCATGATAATCTCGTTCTTCGACGCGTTGCAGCACACCTCGTCGTCGCTGATGCAGAAGCCAATCATATTCACGCCCATGTCGGTCGGCGACTTATATGGATTCTCGCCATAAATACCCTCGAACAGGGCATTCAGCACCGGGAATATCTCTATGTCGCGGTTATAGTTGATGGCCGTTTTGCCGTAAGCCTCGAGATGGAACGGGTCAATCATATTCACATCATTGAGGTCGGCCGTAGCAGCCTCGTAGGCGATGTTCACCGGGTGCTTCAGCGGCAGGCTCCACACCGGGAATGTCTCGAATTTTGCATAACCGGCTTCGACGCCCCGCTTGTTCTCGTTGTAAAGCTGGCTCAGGCACACGGCCATCTTGCCCGACCCCGGACCCGGAGCCGTGACGATTACCAGGGGACGCGAGGTCTCGATATAGTCGTTCTTGCCAAAGCCCTCGTCGGAGTCGATGAGGTCGACATTCGTGGGATAACCCTCGATGGTGTAGTGGCAATAAGTACGGATGCCCATACGGTGCAGCCGGGCGCGGAAAGCGTCGGCCGAACTCTGACCGTTATAATGGGTGATGCATACCGAGCTGACCAGAAACCCACGCTTCATAAACTCCTCGCGCAGGCGCAGCACATCCTCGTTGTAAGTGATGCCGAGGTCGTTGCGGATTTTGTTACGCTCGATGTCGCGGGCCGAGATAACAATCACTATCTCAGCATGGTCGCTCAGCTGGCTGAGCATCCGCAACTTTGAATCGGGCTGGAAACCGGGCAGCACGCGGCTGGCATGATAATCATCGAAAAGTTTACCTCCAAGCTCAAGATACAGCTTGTTTCCGAACTTGGCGATTCTTTCCTTGATGTGTTCTGATTGAATTTTGAGATATTTCTCGTTGTTGAAACCGTACTTCATAACGGGGTACAAAAATACGAAAAACAAATGAGAAAAATCGAGTCGCACACCAAAAAACGGCAAAAAAATTTTCGCCGTAGAATGGGGCACGTATTTTCTTGCACGGTTCGAGGAAATTATCTAAATTTGCATCATAAACTAATCAAAAGACCCGCAAATGAACGCTAACAGCCTGGTATCTGTGGCCGATCTTGACAAGGAACAAATTCTGTCCCTTCTTGAGGCGGCCCGTTTTTTTGAGGAAAATCCCAATCACAAGGTGCTCGACGGCAAGGTAGCCGCCACTCTGTTCTTTGAACCCTCCACGCGCACCCGCCTGAGTTTCGAGACGGCGGTAAACCGTCTCGGCGGCCGCGTCATCGGTTTTTCCGACGCCTCAACCACATCATCATCCAAAGGTGAAACCCTCAAGGATACTATAAAAATGGTGTCGAACTATGTCGACATCATCATCATGCGCCACTACCTGGAGGGCGCGGCACGATACGCCACCGAGGTGACTGACACACCAATAGTCAATGCCGGCGACGGTGCCAACCAGCACCCGTCGCAGACCATGCTCGACCTCTACTCGATACTAAAGACACAGGGCACCCTCGAGAACCTCACCATCACCATGGTGGGCGACCTGAAATACGGCCGCACCGTTCACTCGCTGCTGATGGCCATGAAATATTTCAAGCCTACATTCCGCTTCGTTGCCTGCGACGAGCTGCGTATGCCCCGCGAATATATCGAGTTCTGCCGCCGCGAGGGGATACCGTTCGAGGAGCACAAAGATTTCACGCGCGAGGTCATCGACTCGTCAGACATACTATATATGACGCGCGTACAACGTGAACGCTTCAGCGACATCATGGAGTATGAGGCCGTCAAGGACCTGTACACCTTGCACAACTCGATGCTGGAGACCTCCCGGCCTAACCTGCGCATCCTCCATCCGCTGCCACGCGTCAACGAAATCAATCAGGATGTCGACGACAACCCCAAGGCTTACTACTTCGAGCAGGCACGCAACGGCCTCTATGCACGTCAGGCTATCATCTGCCGCGCTCTTGGAATCAATGTTGAAGACCTCAAAAAAGATATCAAGAAATGACTACCGATAAGAAGGAACTTGCCGTAGCTGCCCTACGCAACGGCACGGTTATCGATCATATCCCATCCGACGCACTCTTCAAATGCGTGAAAGTGCTCAATCTCGAGGAAATGGACTGCACCCTCACCATAGGCAATAACCTCGCCAGCAAGAGCGCCGGCACCAAGGGCATCATCAAGGTGGCCGACGTATTCTTCCCCGAGGATGTGCTCAACCGCATCGCCCTGATTGCCCCCTCGGCTGTTATCAACATCATCAACGATTATGAGGTAGTGGAGAAGCGCCATGTGGAAATCCCCGCCGAGATTCGAGGCATAGTCAAGTGTGACAACCCCAAATGTATCACCAACAACGAACCGATGGTGACAGTCTTCGAAACCGACCCCGACAAGCCCGGCAACATCCGCTGCCACTACTGCAACCATTCAATCGACCGTAACAAAGCCACAATACTCTGACCCCGAAGCTATGGCAAAACGATCCTGGAAACCCGGAACTATGGTCTACCCCCTGCCGGCCGTGCTCGTCACCTGCGGCAGTTCGGTAGATGATTCCAATATGCTCACCGTGGCATGGACCGGCACACTCTGCACCGACCCTGCCATGTGCTACATTTCGGTACGCCCCGAGCGCCACTCATACCCCATGATTCGCGAGAATATGGAGTTCACCATCAATCTCACTACAGCCGATATGGCCCGCGCCACCGACTGGGCCGGCGTTCGTTCGGGCGCCGATTACAACAAGTGGAAGGAGACCGGCCTGACACCTCACGCCGGGAGCGCCGTCAGCTGCCCGTACATCGAGGAATCGCCCCTCTGCATCGAGTGCCGCGTCAAGCAGATCATCCCGCTGGGCTCGCACCATCTCTTTATAGCCGAGGTGCTTAACATCCTGGCCGATGAAAAATATTTCGAACCCGCCTCCGGAGCCTTCGACCTTGGAGCAGCCGGCCTGATGAGCTACACTCACGGCCATTACTACCGTCAGGGCGACGAAATAGGCCGCTTCGGCTTCTCAGTCAAAAAAAAAAAATAATCACATAATACAGAATCAGAATGAAACGCGACAACGCCATTTTCGACATCATCAACCGTGAGCACGAACGCCAGAAAAAAGGCATCGAACTTATCGCTTCAGAGAATTTCGTATCTGACCAGGTTATGGAAGCCATGGGCTCCTGCCTGACCAATAAATACGCCGAAGGCTATCCCGGCCACCGCTACTACGGCGGCTGCCAGGTTGTCGACGAAGCCGAAACCCTAGCTCAGGACCGTCTGAAACAGATTTTCGGCGCCGAGTACGCCAATGTGCAGCCTCACTCGGGCGCTCAGGCCAACATGGCCGTTTTCATGGCAACCCTTAAACCCGGCGACACCTTCATGGGCATGAACCTCGACCACGGCGGCCACCTCTCTCACGGCAGCCCCGTGAACTTCTCGGGCCTGATGTTCAACGCCATCGGCTACAATGTCGACCCCGACACCGGTATGGTTGACTACGACCAGATGGAAGCCCTCGCCCGAGAAAAGAAACCGCGTCTGATTATCGGTGGCGCCAGCGCCTATTCTCGCGAATGGGACTACGCCCGTATGCGTCGTCTGGCCGACGAAATCGGCGCCATCTTCATGGTCGATATGGCTCACCCCGCCGGTCTCATCGCCGCCGGTCTGCTCGATAACCCACTGAAATACGCCCATATCGTCACCTCCACAACCCACAAGACCCTCCGCGGTCCCCGTGGCGGTATCATCCTGTTAGGCAAAGACTTCGACAATCCCTGGGGCAAGACAACCAAGAAGGGCGAAATACGCAAGATGTCGTCGCTGCTCGATTCAGCCGTATTCCCCGGCGTGCAGGGCGGACCGCTCGAACACGTCATCGCCGCCAAGGCCGTAGCCTTCGGCGAGGCACTCCAGCCCGAATACCGCGAATATCAGAAACAGGTCAAGAAGAACGCCGCCGTCATGGCTCAGAGCCTCATCGACAAAGGCTACAAGGTTATATCGGGAGGTACCGACAACCACTGTATGCTTGTGGACCTGCGCACCAAATACCCCGATCTCACCGGCAAAGTAGCCGAGCGCGTACTTGTCGAAGCCGACATAACCGCCAATAAGAACATGGTGCCCTTCGACTCACGTTCACCCTTCCAGACTTCGGGTATCCGCCTGGGCACCCCGGCCATCACCACACGCGGCGTAAAGGAGGACGAAATGCCCAAGATAGTCGAGATGATCGATACGGTGCTTTCCAACCCCGAATCGCCCGAAAACATCGCCGCTGTGCGCAAGGAGGTCAACAAGATGATGTCCGACCGCCCGATGTTCGCATGGTAACCTAACTCACTACCCTACATAACCGTATGAAAGCTCTCTTACTGATTCTTTACCGTATCTATCAGATACTTTTCATGTTCCCGACCGTGTTCGGCATCACGTTGGTGACCGGAATTATCACCTCGGTGGGTTCGCTGCTCGGCGGCGGACGCTTCTGGGGTTACTGGCCGCCGAAAATCTGGGCGAAGGCTTGCACCTGGCTCTCTTTCGTGCGCGTGAAGGTCTCCGGTCGCGAAAACATCAGTGAATCAGATTCATACGTATTTGTAGCCAACCATCAGGGCGCCTACGACATCTTCGCCATCTACGGCTTTCTTAACCACAACTTCCGGTGGATGATGAAGGCGGGGCTGCGCAAATTTCCGATTATCGGACCGAGTTGTGCGGCTGCCGGACAGATTTTTGTCGACAATTCCTCGCCTTCGGCCATACGTCATACCATGGAGAAAGCCGAGAAGGTGCTCAAGGACGGTATGTCGGTTGTGGTGTTCCCCGAAGGATCGCGGACGCGCACCGGTCGCATGGCACCGTTCCGCAAGGGAGCGTATCAGTTAGCCATGGAATTCCATTTACCTGTTGTTCCGGTCACTATCGACGGAGCGTTCCGCGTGCTGCCGCGTGGCAGCTGGCTCCCCCGCTGGGGCACTATCCGCATGACAATTCACCGGCCCATCGAGGGTCCGCGCGACGAAGCCGACCGCGCACGGGTCATTGACGAATCGTTCCGGGCAGTGCATTCAGCCCTTGCGCCCGAATATCAGTAAGAAGCAACGGCGCAGCGTGAACCATACCGCCGCGCAGAATGTTTTTAAGGTGACAAATATGGCAGAATCCCATACGGGAAATGTGTCAGTTTGTCACCCTTTTTGTGTCAAATCACCGACCGGGTGATTTTGGCACGACCTGTGCTGTATAATAGGAAACGAAAGGACAGCCTTGCTGTCCGCTACATCTAAAAACAACTTTAAAACATATAACTCATGAAACTCAAACCACTTGCCGACCGTGTGCTCATCAAGCCCGGAGAAGCTGAAGAAACTACCGTAGCCGGTATCATCATTCCCGACTCAGCAAAAGAGAAACCCCTTAAAGGCACTATCGTTGCAGTTGGCCCCGGCACCAAAGATGACGCCATGGAGCTGAAAGAGGGCGATACCGTGCTCTACGGCAAATACGCCGGCACAGAAATCAAACTCGACGACGAAAAATATCTGATTATGCGCCAAAGCGACGTACTCGGCGTCTTTGAATAACTGAACCGTTGACATATATTGATAAAAATACAGAAATCTCTCCAAAATAAAACCCACTACAATGGCTAAAGAAATAAAATTCGATATCAAGGCTCGCGAAGAGCTCAAAAAAGGCGTTGACGCTCTGGCTAACGCCGTAAAAGTAACCCTTGGCCCCAAAGGCCGCAACGTTATCATCGAGAAGAAATTCGGTGCTCCCCACATCACCAAGGACGGTGTGACAGTAGCCCGCGAAGTTGAACTCGAGGACCCCTTCCAGAACATGGGCGCCCAGCTGGTCAAGGAGGTTGCATCGAAGACCGGCGACGATGCCGGCGACGGCACAACCACTGCCACCGTGCTTGCACAGGCCATCGTGGCCCACGGACTGAAGAACGTGGCCGCCGGTGCCAACCCCATGGACGTTAAACGCGGTATCGACAAAGCCGTAGAGGCTATCGTCGAAGGCGTGAAAGTACAGGCTGAAGAGGTCGGTGACGACTTCAAGAAAATCGAGGACGTAGCCCGCATCTCGGCCAACAACGACGAAAAAATCGGTCGCCTCATCGCCGAAGCCATGAAGAAGGTCGGCAAAGAGGGTATCATCACCGTCGACGAAGCCAAAGGTACCGAAACCACCGTCGACATCGTTGAAGGTATGCAGTTCGACCGCGGCTATATCTCGCCCTACTTCGTCACCAATCCCGAAAAGATGGAATGCGTGATGGAGAATCCATATATTCTGCTCTACGACAAGAAGATTTCGGTACTCAAAGACCTGCTTCCCATCCTTGAAACCATCGCACAGAGCGGCCGCGGCCTTCTGATTATCTCGGAAGATGTTGATCAGGAAGCCCTCGCAACGTTGGTTGTCAACCGTCTGCGTGGCTCGCTGAAGGTTTGCGCCGTCAAGGCTCCCGGCTTCGGCGACCGTCGCAAAGAGATGCTCGAAGACATCGCCGTCCTCACCGGAGGTACAGTCGTCAGCGAGGAGAAGGGTATGCGCCTCGACGCCGCCACAATCCAGAGCCTCGGTACAGCCGACAAGGTTACCGTTAACAAAGAAAATACCACCATCGTCAACGGAGCCGGCTCGAAAGAGGCTATCGCCGAACGCGTTGCTCAGATCAAGGCCCAAATTGCCCAGACCAAGAGCGACTACGACCGCGAGAAACTTCAGGAGCGTCTCGCTAAAATGGCCGGCGGTGTGGCCGTGCTCCACATCGGCGCCCCCTCGGAGGTCGAGATGAAAGAGAAGAAAGACCGCGTAGACGACGCACTGTCGGCAACCCGTGCAGCCGTTGAAGAGGGCATCGTACCCGGCGGCGGCGTAGCCTACATCCGCGCGATGAAGAACGCCGAAGGTCTCCACGGCGCCAACGAGGACGAAGACACCGGTATCCATATCGTGCTCCGTGCCGTTGAGGAACCGCTCCGTCAGATCGTTGAGAACGCCGGTGTCGAAGGTGCGGTTGTAGTACAGAAAGTTAAAGAAGGCAACGCCGACTTCGGTTATAACGCACGCACAGACAGCTACGAGAACCTCATGGCCGCAGGCGTAATTGACCCGGCCAAGGTAACCCGCGTAGCTCTCGAGAATGCAGCCTCTATTGCAGGTATGTTCCTCACCACCGAGTGCGTTATCGCTGATAAGAAAGAGGAGAATGCTCCCGCAGCTCCGGCGGCCATGCCCGGTATGGGCGGCATGGGCGGCATGATGTAAAAGCCCGTTCTGAAAGCCTGAACTTGGCAAGTTCAAGTTTTCCGACCCTAAATTCGATATCCTCTCAACGAGGAAAAAGTTATGGAGATGTGTCAAAATGACATATCTCCTTTTTTTTCCCGACGGAGAAGGTTTGTTTCAGGGGATGGAATAAAATACGGCTGATGGTATCCGCCGGGCATATTGAACAATGCAGCCGATAGAAAAATAAGCTTTGCCGCGACCTATTGCAGCAAATTTCCGCTTTCCTACTTTTTTGAAAGAATTTATTGA
>CAMEPD010000071.1 GCA_945931475.1 uncultured Muribaculaceae bacterium
CACGCAGGGGGTCGCGAGTTCGAGTCTCGTCCGCACCGCTGGAGAGAGAGGAGAATGAGTAAGTGTTCGACTTCGGTTGGCCTTACTCATTCTTTTTTTGTGCCCGTCCATACCTCCCGCCTCCACAGCCCCGGGCGAAGTTTACACCGTCTGGGGACGGTTCTCTAATTCTCTTTACACATAAGGCTCGCGGGGAGCCGGGGGCGTGATATATTTCGGTATGAAAAGCGTTATATAATCAGGCAAGGGAGGTGTGACACAATTTGGGCTTATGAGGATGTGAGATAAGAGATTTTTTGCGTAACTTTGCGCTACGATAATATGATAGAACGAATAGTAATAATTGACCGGGCCGACCCCGTAAGCTTCTATGGGGTAAATAACGCCAATATGCAGCTGATACGCAATCTGTTCCCCAAACTGCGCATCGCCGCCCGCGGCTCTGTGATAAAGGTTATCGGCGACGACCACGACACCGCCGACTTCGAAAAGAAAATCAAGGAGCTCGAGGAGTATTGCGCCCGGTACAACAAGCTCGACGAGGAGGTGATTCTCGATGTGGTGAAGGGCGAAAAACCCCGCGAACTGCGGTCGGACGATGTGATTATCTACGGCATAAACGGCAAACCCATCCAGGCGCGCACACCCAACCAGCGCAAGATGGTCGAGGAGGTGATGCACAACGACCTGACCTTCGCCCTCGGGCCCGCCGGTACGGGCAAGACTTACGTGGCTATCGCATTAGCCGTCAGAGCGTTGAAGAATCGCAAGGTACGCAAGATTATCCTCTCGCGTCCGGCAGTCGAGGCCGGTGAGAAACTCGGTTTCCTCCCCGGCGACATGAAAGATAAAATCGATCCATATCTACAACCCCTGTACGACGCCCTCGAGGACATGATTCCGACCATAAAGCTCAAGGAATATATGGAGACGAAGGTGATACAGATAGCGCCGCTGGCATTCATGCGCGGCCGCACCCTCAACGACGCCGTAATCGTGCTCGACGAGGCCCAGAACACCACCACCCACCAGATAAAGATGTTCCTCACCCGCATGGGCATGAACGCCAAGATGATAGTAACCGGCGACGTGACGCAGATCGACCTGCCGCGCACGGTCAATTCAGGTCTGGTACAGGCGCTGCGCATCCTGCGCGACGTGCCCGGCATAGGGCGTGTGGAGTTCGGAAAGAAGGATATCGTGCGCCATCAGTTGGTACAGCGCATCGTCGAGGCATATCAAGCCTACGACGACGCCCGCAAGGAGGCCGAAGCCGCCGAAGCCACCCCGGCTGACAGCCCGTCCGACCGGCCGGAGTAACCCACTTCAGTAAGAACAAAACCATTCATATCTCATTTATATGCAGACTCTCGTTAAAACTGATTTTCATTTCCCCGGCCAGACGGCCGTTTACCACGGTAAAGTCCGCGACGTGTACACCATCAACGACTCGCTCCTGGCGATGGTTGCCACCGACCGCATCTCGGCCTTCGACGTCATCCTTCCCAAGGGTATTCCTTTCAAAGGCCAGGTACTCAATCAGATAGCCGCTTACTTTCTGGAGTCGACGGCCGATATTGTTCCCAACTGGCTGTTGGCCACTCCCGACCCGATGGTGTCGGTGGGCATGCGCTGCGAGGGCTTCCCCGTGGAGATGATTATCCGCGGTTACCTCACCGGGAGCGCCTGGCGCGAATATGCCGCCGGCAAACGCGAACTCTGCGGCGTAAAGCTTCCCGAAGGGATGCGCGAGAACGAGAAGTTCCCCGAACCCATCATCACTCCCACCACCAAGGAATCCGAAGGGCACGACGAGAACATCTCGCGTGAGGAGATCATAGCCCGCGGCCTGGTGAGCAAGGAGGATTACGAGCAGATGGAGGCCTACACCCGCGCCCTGTTCAGGAAGGGCACCGAAATGGCCGCCGAGAAAGGCCTTATCCTGGTCGACACCAAATACGAGTTCGGCAAGCACGGCGGCAAGGTGATTCTCATCGACGAAATCCACACCCCCGACTCGTCGCGCTACTTCTACGCCGACGGTTACGCCGAGCGCTTCGCCAAGGGTGAACCGCAGCGCCAGCTGTCGAAGGAGTTCGTGCGCCAGTGGCTTATCGACCACGGTTTCATGGGTCGCGACGGCGAGAAGGTGCCCGAAATGACCGATGAATTCTGCAAGCAGGTTTCCGACCGCTATATCGAACTGTATGAGCACGTTACCGGCAGGAAATTCGTGCCGGCCGAAAGCGGCGACCTCCAGGCCCGCATCGAAAAGAACGTACTCGACTGCCTCGACAAACTCAATAACTGACACCCCTTGAAAATCGACGCCGAGAACATCAAACCTTACGACAACGGCGCGGCCAAAACGGGCCAGGTCGAGGAGATGTTCGACTCCATAGCACACTCTTACGACACCATGAACCGGTTGATGACCCTGGGCATCGACCGGTCGTGGCGCCGCAAAGCCGTGCACCTCACCGCCGCCGTAAACCCGGCCAAAATACTCGACGTAGCCACCGGAACGGGCGATTTCGCTATCCAGCTCGCCCGCTCGATTCCCGGCGCGCACATCACCGGCATCGACCTGTCGGCCGGCATGATGGACGTAGGGCGACAGAAAATCGAAAAGGCGGGACTGTCGGAGCGCATCGACCTGCGGCAGGGCGACTGCCTGGCGCTGCCATGGGCCAACGGGACATTCGACGCCGTGACAGTGGCATTCGGCGTGCGCAACTTCGAGCGCCTCGAACGCGGCTATGCCGAGATGGCACGCGTGCTTCGCCCGGGGGGACTGCTCTGCGTAGTCGAACTGGCCGTTCCCACAAAGCGGTGGGTACGGCCGTTCTACCGTTTTTATACTAAAGGAATCATACCGCTTGTCGGACGGCTGATATCTTCAGATTCAAGCGCTTACACATATCTACCGACCTCTATCGCGGCGATGCCGGGCCCACAGTCGATGCTCGGTCTGCTCACCGGGGCCGGACTGGTGGATGCGCGTCTGCTCCCGCTAACCTTCGGGGTGTGCGCCATTTACACCGCCCGCAAGCCCGGGTGATTTCACCTGCGGTGAAGGAGCACAGGGGCGTTAATGGCCCTGGAACTCAGCAGAGTCGCTTGAATTTTTTGCAGGTTTCTCCTTTTCGGGAGTGTCGGAAATGCGCATAGCCTCGGCCAGTTTCGACGATACCTTACCCACATTATCGCCTTGGGCGCCCTTGACCGGCTCGGCACCGGCAGCCTGCAATTTGCGGGCGTCGGCTTTGCGGTGACGTGCCGCACGGTAATTCAGCACTGACATAAAGATGCCGACAGCACCGAAAATCAGCATTCCCGAGGCAGTCATAAACACCAACCAGAAGGAGCTTTGGGCATCCTGCTTATGAAAATAACCGGTGAAAAGGATTATTACACCCATGGCGATGTTGATTACAGGGCCGATAACGAGCCAGCCGGGATAGGCCAAAATGCGGTCCTTCGACGACATCTGAATCAGGTGGAACACCCCCGCGAATATCAGCAGCACACCGAAGAGGTAAGCTATCACGGGTATAAAGGCGTCAGGCATACACCACAGCACGATTGCGAGAGCCACGCCGGCCACGCCGCAGACCACGCGCAGCGTTTTCTCAAGTTTTTTCACCTGACGGGCTTCCTTGCCGACAAAAGAGCTGAAAGCAAGCATCAGACCGGGGATAAAGAACGCTACACCGCACATAACCAGCACGGCACGCTGCACCAGCGCATTGTCGTAGCAGAAAAACAGTATGCCGAGCACAAAAATCACCAGGGCACACAGGCCATTTACCTTATAATTCATAATATCAGTAAGTTAGCGTTGTTAGTGGGCAGATATTTCATCCCCCTTTATAATATAAACACAAAAATAGCGATTTTTTCCGAGACGTCACAATATTTTTTCGAGGGGAGGAGGGCATCTAACGTATGCAGCTCATGTAACGTATGTTGGGGGAGGAAAGAATGGTGCGGGTTAATCCAGAGCGAAGGAGACGCCGTGGCCGTTGCGACCCCCTCGAGCAGTGCCGTCACTCGCCGACGCTCTTCAGCTCCTCGAGCCGCCGGATTCGTTGTTTCTCCCATTTTTCAATATTTTCATATACACGTTTTTTCAGGACTTCAAAAAGGGCAGCCCGGACTGCGAAGACTCGGAGATCTCGGAGGGCTTAGGGTATGTTTACTTTTAAACCAAATTAAGCATTAGTGGCACGAAAAACCCTCAACCGGAGTGTTGTAAGGAGAAAGAGGTTATATCATGCATATAACTTTCTTCTATCAGACACATCTGACCGAGGGTCAAGGGTCTTATATAAACACAGAGTATTCTTTGAAAATGATTGCAGACACCGCAAATAATCCCTGCGCTCCATATTCGAGGCAATCCTGTATCTGTTGGTCAGCGGCTACTAATGGCGAATGCTCCCCAATGATTCTCCGAAATGGCAGTCTGTATATAAGTTTTTCCGCTAATGGTGCGAGGATGGACGCCTAGAACATTTCATAGAGAAAACAATCATGAGAATCAGAAGAAAACGTAAGCAGAACGATACCCCAAGCCTGGGTGCGCTGGACGCACAAAGCGTGAGATGGGGCAATCGTCACAGCGACAATGGTTTCGATGCCAATAAAAAGTAAAGGGCTTGCGGCAGGTTTGCCGCCATTATGCGGGACTGGTGGGGCGGAAATCCGATAAAAAGTTGTAACTTTGCAGTAATAACTGTAACTGAAATGACTGTCGGAATAATTGTGGCCATGAAGGCCGAACTCGAACATCTGCTCTCGTCGCTCGACAACCTGAAAGCCACGGAGATATCGGGCATGGAATTCCACGCCGGGACGCTCGGCGGCAACGACGTGGTGGCCATGCAATGCGGCATAGGCAAGGTGAACGCTGCCATGGGTACAATGCTGATGCTCAAGGCGTTCGCACCAGAACTGATAATCAACACGGGCATAGCCGGAGGCACGGGTGGCGATGCCGGCATCATGGACCTGGTGGTTGCCGACGAAGTAGCCTTCCACGATGTGTGGTGCGGCCCGGGAAATGTCCGTGGCCAGGTTCAGGGGTACCCTCCACGGTTTTCGTGTGCGGCCGGCAATGCCATATTGCAGCGGCTCAAGGAGTTGCCGGGTCTGAAGCATGGTCTTATAGCATCGGGCGATATGTTTGTCGACACGCCCGGAGAGCTTCAGCGCATTCTGACGATGTACCCCGAGGCGGTGGCGGTCGACATGGAGTCGGGCGCCATAGCGCAGGTGTGTCACCGCATGGGGGTACCTTTTACCATCCTGCGCGTGGTGAGCGATTATCCCGGTGCAGATGACCATATCGAGCAATATCTCGGATTCTGGGAGAAGGCCCCGGCTGCCACATTTGCGGCCGTAAGGGAGCTGTTAGAGGGGTAAAAGAGGGGCGAATGCCCGAATTTTACACTGATTTTGTCCCCGTTTAAGAGGTTATTAAGAGGCTGTTTAAAAATAAGGCAGGTTCCAAGCCATGTTGAAGGATATCCGGCCTATAAAAGGCAAATATTACATACACCGCCTTATCGAGGAGGGGGAGCACGAGCATCAGGACTTCAAATTTCAGATTTCGGATGCGCGGAAGATAGCGCGTTCGCTGTCGGCGTTCGCCAACAATGACGGCGGCCGGCTGCTAATCGGCGTGAAGGACAACGGTGTGGTAGCGGGAGTACGCTCCGAGGAGGATATCTATATGATTGAGGCGGCAGCCCGAACGTACTGCCGACCTGAGGTTGAGGTTGACGTGACGGCATTTCTGTGCGAGGAGGGGGCAGTGGTGATTCGCGCGTCGATAGCGCGTGCGCAGCGGCGTCCGGTGTATGTGCGCGAGGAGGGGAACCGCCTGAAGGCTTATATCCGCGTGGCCGACGAGAATATCGTGGTGCCGGAACTGATGTTGCGGACGTGGGAACGCGCCGAGTGGCCCGAAGGTGAGCTGCTGACGTTTTCAGCGGCGGAGCGAATGCTGCTGCAGTTGCTCGAACGGCGTGAGCGGGTCGACCCCGACCGGTTTCATATCGCGGCGCATCTGTCGCGGCAAGCGGCCGAGGATGCCATAACACGCTTGGCGTCCATGGGTGTGATTGCCTTTACCTATACCGCCGGCAAATTTCAGCTTACAAAGGCGCAATAATCCGACCACCGGAACGTTAACATTTGTTATTAAACACCCTCTAAAAATGAATACGGGCCATGCCAAAGGTGACACAGACCGCATTCAATAAGTGCGTAAGCTTATAGTATTAGTTAGTATAAGATTCGAAATGCGCAGATTTATCACTAAATCCTTAGATTGCATTTTAAATTCCAGCTTAAATCAAAATTCAAATGATAAATTATGTAATATCAAGAATATTAAAAACCACAAGGGTCGGGTTTACAAAGTTGTAAGCCTTAAAACTTGCGACAAAGTTACGGGTCTTATTCGAGAAAAAGCGTGATTTAAGTCACAATCAGCCCCCCTCGCCTGAAAAATATCTGCATTGGACCCGCAATTTTCAATACCACTGCCGGGTAACAGGCAAAAACCATACACCGCGAGGGAACCGCAGGCAATTAAGAGGCTGTTTAAAAAATAAATGTTAAACAGCCCTCTTACGGAGATGGGAACAGGAGGGGGTTAGCGTAAGGTGCGCTTCATGCGCTGGAATGCTTCGCGTGATAGACCGAGATATGCCGAGAGGGCGGTCATGGATACTTTCTGATGCACGTCGGGGATACGTTCGAGCAACGACTGGTAGCGTTTGAGGGGTGTATCGCACTTCAGCGAGATGATACGCCGCATCATGCCGTATGCCATCGCCGACATAAAGTCGCACTTCTCCTCCGGTTTATGGCCGAGAAATATCCGGTCGATATCGCTGACGTCGGCCACGCGCACCACGCTGTTTTCGAGGGCCTGGATGTCGTATACGCAGGGCTGCCCGACGGCGTGGGCAAGATAATTGCTGATAAATTCGCCTGCAAATGCTATCGAAAAGATTGCACGGTGTCCCTTCTCGTTGTCGGAACACATGGCAAATGAACCGTGAATCACTATGCCTACCTTGTCGGGAGACTCGCCGGCCTGCGAGAAGAACCCGTTCTTTGCGACGGACACATCTCGACCGTTCTCCAAGAGCCATTCCTTGAGGGCGGAGATCAGCGGGTTATCGGCATAGTTTCGTAACATCAGGACAGAAACAGGTAAATCCGTTAATAATTCGGGCCCGGGAGCAAAATCCGTAGCTGAACCGGGCTCACAAAGTTACGGTTTTTCGCCAAGCAGTACAACTTTTGAGCGTTAATAAGTTGCAACACTTTTGCATGGATTTTCAGGGCAAACGGCCAGGGGTAACCGGAGGTAGCGGCGGGGACCGGGTTGTCGACAGCCACAAAAGCAACCGGACACTGAGCCCCCGGAAAAGGGGCTCAGTGTCCGGTTATGTTCAGGGGAACAGTGTATCAGATGCGGGCCTTGATAGCTTTCGTCTCTTCTTCGTAGCCGGGTTTCTCGAGGAGAGCGAACATATTGCGCTTGTAAGCCTCGACGCCGGGCTGGTTGAAGGGATTGACACCGAGTATGTAGCCCGAGATACCGCAAGCCTTCTCGAAGAAATAGATAAGCTCGCCGAGGTACTGCTCGCGCAGGGCGGGAACGGTGATGCGTATTACGGGAACGCCGCCGTCGACATGGGCGATGCGGGTGCCGAGTTCTGCCATCTTGTTAACCTGGTCGACGCGCTTTCCGGCGAGGTAGTTGAGGCCGTCGAGATTAGCGGCGTCAGAGGGGATAACGACCTTGCGTTCAACGTTCTCAACCGACAGCACGGTTTCGAAGATAGTGCGCTCGCCCTCCTGAATCCACTGACCCATCGAGTGAAGGTCGGTAGAGAAGTCTACGGAAGCGGGGAAGATACCTTTGCCGTCCTTACCCTCCGATTCGCCGTAGAGCTGTTTCCACCATTCGCCGAAGAAGTGGAGTTTGGGGTTGTAGTTAACGAGGATTTCGACCTTCTTGCCGGCGCGGTAGAGCGCGTTGCGGGTTTCGGCATAAAGAAGCGAGGGGTTGCTCTCCACATCGGCGTCCTTTGTGGCATTCTCCATGAGGCATGCGCCCTTTACGAGTTCGCGGATATTGAAACCGGCTACGGCAATGGGGAGCAGACCTACCGGGGTGAGCACCGAGAAGCGGCCCCCGACGTTGTCGGGGATGACGAAGGTCTTGTAACCCTCTTCGGTGGCGAGCTGGCGCAGAGCGCCCTTCCGGGCATCGGTGATAGCCACGATACGCTTGGCAGCTTCAGCTTTACCTACCTGGGCCTCAAGCTGCTCCTTGAGCAGGCGGAACGCGATGGCGGGTTCGGTGGTAGTGCCCGATTTCGATATTACGATGATGCCGAAACGCTTGTCGGTGAGGAAGTCCTGCAGCTCGCTGAGGTAGTCTTCGCCGATGTTTTGGCCGGCGAAGAGCACGCGTGTGCGGCGGAAGTCGCCTTCGGGACGGAGAGCGGCGAACTGGTCGCTGAGCGCTTCGATAACGGCTTTGGCGCCGAGGTATGAGCCGCCGATACCCACAGCCACTACGTAGTCGCAGTTTTCGTTGAGGCTCTTGGCGGTAGCCTCGAGGTCGGCGAGGTGAGCGTCGGTGATTTCGGAGGGCAGTGAAACCCAACCGAGGAAATCGTTGCCGAGACCGCTGCCGTCGTAAACTTTGCGGAGGCCGTCGGCAGCTTCGGGATTGATAGCCTGGATTTGTTCGGCGGTAACGGTGCCGAGCACGTTTTTCACGTCAACATTAATTGTTGCCATAGTAAAATTCAGTCAGTTATTTGTTTCCTAATTCAATTTTGAGCCGGGCGCGGCGCCAACGGGGGCGCACCCGGGGTGATGGAGGTCGCTTTCGGCCTCTCCTTTTATAACAGCAAAATTACGAAAAAACAGTCAACCGGAGTATAACGACGTGCATTTTTCACCATTTTTTTACTGTCGGGACGTCTGGTGGCGGCATAATTTGCATTTTTTATACGAATGCCACAGATGTAAAGCCGGTGAGACCGCCATAGAAGCGGGCCTCACCAGCACGAATACTGATATTGTTGTGTATAGTCTTCTGAATCAATAGATGCCTTCGGCCATCATGGCGCGGGCCACCTTCATGAATCCGGCAGTGTTGGCACCCTTGACGTAGTTGCAGTAGCCGCCGTCTTCGAGGCCGTAGCGCATACACTGCGCGTGGATGTCGGCCATGATGTTCTGCAGCTTGGCGTCGACCTCCTCGGCGGTCCAGCTGAGCCGCTGGCTGTTCTGAGCCATCTCGAGGCCCGAAACCGACACACCGCCGGCGTTCGATGCCTTGCCGGGGGCATAGAGTATGCGCGCTTTGAGGAATTCGTGGACGGCCTCGCGTGTGGAGGGCATATTGGCGCCTTCGCTTACGGCGATGCAACCCTGATCGAGGAGTGCGCGTGCGTCGTCGCCGTCGAGTTCGTTCTGTGTGGCCGAGGGCATGGCGATGTCGGCCTTTACGATGCGCCAGGGGCGTTCGCCGGGGTGATATTCGCACCAAGGTTCGCCGGCGAGCTCGCTCAGACGGCCACGGTACGACATCTTCAGGTCAAAAATCTGACCGAACTGTTCGGCGGTCATGCCGTCGGGGATGACGAGTGTACCGTCGGAATCGCTCACCGACACGGGCTTGGCGCCGAGTTTGATGAGCTTGTCGCAGGTATAGAGGGCCACGTTACCGGCTCCCGACACAGCCACGCGCTTGCCGGCGAGCTCGATACCGCGGGTTTTCAGCATATTCAGCAGGAAGTAGACGTTGCCGTAGCCGGTGGCTTCGGGGCGCATGAGCGAGCCGCCGAAGTCGAGCCCTTTGCCGGTGTAGGTGCCGGTAAATTCGCGGCTCATCTTCTTGTACCAGCCGAACATATAGCCCACTTCACGGCCGCCTACGCCGATATCGCCGGCGGGGACGTCGGTGTCGGGGCCGATGTTGCGCCACAGCTCGGTGACAAAGGCCTGGCAGAAACGCATCACCTCCATGTCGCTCTTGCCTCGGGGCGAGAAGTCGGAACCGCCCTTGGCGCCTCCCATAGCCAGGGTGGTCAGGGCGTTCTTGAATGTCTGCTCGAAAGCGAGGAATTTGAGAATCGAGAGGTTTACCGAGGAATGGAAACGGATGCCGCCTTTGTACGGACCGATAGCGTTGTTGTGCTGGATGCGGTAGCCCATATTGTTCTGTACGCGGCCTTTGTCGTCGACCCACGATACACGGAATTCCATCACACGGTCGGGGATACAGAGACGTTCCATCAGGTTATAGCGTTCGAAGGCCGGATATTCGTTGTAGACATCTTCGATTGATGAAACTACCTCCTCCACAGCCTGAAGGTACTCGGGTTCGTTGGGGAAACGGCGGCTGAGCTCCGCCATCAGTTCGGTTGCTTTCACGATTCTCTTTTGTAGCTTAGAAATTGATTAATGATGTGTAGAGCGCCGGATAAAACGACGAGGCGGCGCCCACTGTTTTCTGCGGCAAAATTACAAATATTTTTAAACATCTACAACAATTTGACAAATTTTCGGCAATAATTGTGGCGTTTTGCAGTCCGCATGGGTAGGCTATAAATATCGGTGCGGTTGGTAAAAGATGTTGGGAAAATAAGGGCAGCGGCGTAGTTCCGTGGCAGGGCTAACCGAAGATTGACCGTCAGACGGTA
>CAMEPD010000072.1 GCA_945931475.1 uncultured Muribaculaceae bacterium
GAGGTTGAAAACAATAGCGACGCCTCGCGAAAATTTGAGCGTCTTCAGAGTTATCACTCAGTCACATAGCCCGCTATGCTCCATCGTTCTAACTCTGAATCCATCTCAAATTTTCGGCCGGAACGTTTAACATTTATTTTTAAACAGCCTCTAATACTCAATACCTTATGAAAGAGATAAAAGACATGACCTATAGCGAAGCCATCGCCGAAATCGAGCAGATACTCCGCGCCATGCAGGGCGACCAGTGCGACATCGACAAACTCGCCGCCATGACCAAACGTGCCACCGAGCTCATCGACTCCTGCCGCGCCCGCCTCACCGCCACCGACGAGGAGCTCCGCACCATCCTCGCCACCCTCTCCAACTAAGAGGCTGTTTACATTTATTTTTAAACACCCTCTTAATATTGATCACCTGATAGTTCACGCAGTAAGTAAAAGGGCATTTAATATTGTAGGGATCTAACAATACGTTTAGCAATAACGTAGTAGCCGATCGTTCGCCGAGCGTCGGCACACTATTTTCAGTATGAATTATTACCGCGCACCCCATTTTTAGGGGCCGGCGCTCGTTTTAGGGGCCGGCGCTCGGCGAGCGCTCGGCGAGCGCTCGGCTACTACCTTCCATGCCACACGTATGCAAACGGATGTGTCAAATTGTACGGTCGCGGCATGCCGCGGCCTATCAGGCGATATGTGATATATTTCTGATTATTAGGGATTTGATGGCGGGGTATGCCGGTAACCGACAGATTATTTCACGAGATATTTCTTGCCGTTGACAATGTAGATGCCGGCGGGGAGGTCGCGGAGGGCGTCCGCGGCGGCGACATTCACGCGCACGGCCATACCCTGGAGGTTATACACCGTCTGCCCATCACAGGCATCAGTGTCGGCCGCGATATCGTCGGTGGAGGCAGGCGTATAGTTCCACATACGGTCCTCGAGGGCGATACGTTTTGAAATCCAGTCGCTGATACGGTCGAGACCGTCGCGGTAACCGGCCTGAATCACCGGGTATACCCCTTGTGATGTGCCCGTGGCGCGGAACAGCATATTGTTGGCCCGGCATATTGTACCAGCCTTGTAGCGGCGTCCGGCGGTCCAGTCGGTATAACCCTGGAATCCCTGCCATGTGCCGGTCCACTCCCAGTTGTCGGCCACTATCATATCGCGGTTGCACATACTCCCGGGCCAGCGGGCATATTCGCGGGCATACATATCGGGGCCGACGCGATTGTACCATTCCTCCACTTTTGCATAGATACGTCCTACGGTAATTGTGCCGGTGTCGCGCAGGGAGGCGTATCTGCTGTCGAGATCGTCGGCATAATATTCGTTGATGAACCAGGCCGGCCCCACATCGAGGCGGAAACGCTGATTCGGATCGGAATAATACCAGTTGTATTCGGGCGGTGATACAAATGTACCGAATGATACATTGCCGAAAGTCATGTCGAGGTCGTAGGGTTCGACAAACCATCTGACACCGTCGTAAGTCAGCCACTGCCAGTTTTTCCACCAGCCGTCGACATTGTTTGTCACCGACGAGAATACCGTGTAATCGATAAAACCGTCCACGTCGAATCGCTTTGCAAACTCCGCGCGCACCCGTGCCGTCGAGCCGCCCCGGTTGGCTATACCACTGACTTCGGCGCAGTACTTGCTGAGTTTTTTGATGTACTTCTTTACTTGTGCCGTGCGCACATGGTTCTCGTCCGAGGGGTCGTATGCCGCCGAAGTGGCATCGATAATCTCGCCCGGATTGTCGCCGTCGTATTTGCTGCCGTCCATACAGACAAGTCCCTTGGGGTTGCGTATCTCGAACTTAGACCAGTCGATGTTGCCGTTGAAGAGCGATACCGTGGTCACCTCGCCATCGAGGTGTATATGTGTGGCGGCATTCTTGTCCATCCCCATGTTGCGGCGATGTTTCTTCAGCTGGAAGGCATACAGGCCGTAAAAGTCGCCGTTGAGATATACCGCTGCCGGGAATCCCTCGGGATGACACAGTGCTTTGCCGTCGGCGTCGGCGACCTCGGCACGCTGCCAGGGGTGTGCCTTGTCGCCGCGGTCTGCGATAATGTCGTCGAATATCTTGTAGGACACGGCGCCCACGCCGCGGAAATAGTCTATGTAATAAGCCTTGAGGTGGAAACCGTCCTGTTTCACCCAGTCACCGAAAGTAACATCGGTGGTCTCGTCGCCGATCCATTCATCCTCGCAAAGGTCAAATTTAATATTCTTCTTCGGATACCCCAGAGAGCTTGACCCCTGAGCCGAAGTGATGATGCGCTTCCTGAAATAATTACCCTCGCCATCGCTGAACTCGAGCCACGCATTGTGCTCCTCGGTTTTCGACTGCGGCATATCATCAATGCCCGAAATGTTTACGTAAGCGAACTGCGGTTCGCCGAGCTTAATTTTTGACGAAGCACTCATATCGTTGACGATGCCGCCGTGCTGATTGACATCGGCGATGAAGTCCGAAACCTCATTCGAGGTTGCTGCGGCTGTCAGCGGCGCCGCGGCCAGCATCAGGGCATATATGCCGGCGCGCACTATAACGTACTTATTTCTCATGACGGTATTTAGAACTGTTGTAGTTGCAAAATTATGCAGTTAAGCGGTATATACGGCCTATTATTGTAAAAATATAATGGCGACAGCATCGCCCTCGATGCACGCGCCGTGCCGGTCCGGCCCTTACCGAGGAGCCTCATCCACTGTGGTGCAACCATTTATCCCGACAGCGCGCTGCGGGTTCGCATCAGATTTCAGCGCAATCTTTATCTGCAAATAATATTATCGAAAGTATTCGCTATTGGGGACAGATAAAAGGAGATGTGCCGTTGGATGACACATCTCCTTTGTGAGGGTTATGCGGACCGGGGACCGGGGACAATTATTTCACGAGATACTTCTTGCCGTTGACAATGTAGATGCCGGCGGGGAGGTCGCTGAGAGCGTCCTCGGTGGCGACATTCACGCGCACGGCCATACCCTGGAGGTTATACACATTCACCATGGCAGGAGCGGCGGCCTCGGCCTTCACATTCTCGATGGCAGTGGTGTGCTTTTCGTCCTCTTCGGGGTTATTGTTGACAATGTAGGGCTTCAGTTTGGTTACCGAGGTGCCGGTGCCCTGAATAATCGATGAGTAGTCGAAGTTGAACTCGAAGCCGTAGGTGCCGTTCTTGAACTTGGCGGTATCGTCGGCCGGAGCCTTCAGGGGACCGTTGGCGAAAGTAGCGGCTGATTTCTTTACAGCGGGATGGTCGGCATATCCTACATAGATATTGGGCTGATAATTAGCCATATCGAAGCCCTCGATGCGGTCGAGCGGTTTCAGCTCGTAACCTACCCATTCATCGCTGATAGAGCCATCCTCATAAACCTCGAAGATTGCCACGAAGGGATTTACGCCGAGAGGAATCTCGGTGCCGTTTTCAAATTCGATGGCTACATAGATGCCGTCGACCTCTTCGGTGTTTTCACCGGCTCCGATAATCTTGTTGGCACATACATAGTCGAATTTGGGATTCCAGAACAGGTCCTCGGCCTCGTCGACGGGGCGCGATGTCGACTTCCAGTCGCACTCATCGACCTGGTCGTTGTTTACCAACTGCTTTGTATCGCTGTAATGCTCTACGAAGTGAGTGTTGTAGCGCAGGTCTTCGGCATTATTGATGCCGTACTTCGACGACAGGGCGGTCAGGGCGGTGATATAGTTGAGTTTCTTCTCAGTGTTCGCTGTAGCATTCGCTACTGTGTAGTTGAATGTCTGCGAATGGATGTTGCCGGCTCCTTCGGCATCAAGCCAGTTCTGTAAAAGGATGCTTAAGCTGAGCACCTGACCGTCGACATACTTCACGTAGGTAGTGAATTCGCCTTTGTGGTTTTCGGGATCCATCTCTACGGGGAAGGAAACATTGTTGATGCTTACGGTAGCCGCTGTAGGGCATGGGGAAACAGCTCCTTCACCGGCATTGAATGTAAGGGTGCCGAATACATAGCCGTTCTCATCGTTGTTGATTTCGTAATGAACGTTTTCGGCCCAGGTATATGCGGTAGCGTCGGGGTTGATGTTGATACCGGTGTAGCCGCCCGAATGGCCGCAGGTGATACCGGGGTTATTCGCGAATGTGTCGTGGTAATCGAAGCCAAACTCGTAGCTTTTGTCTTCGTACCATGTCTTTTCCTGAGTGAAGGGGTTGTGGAATTTGATGGTGTTGTCTTCGTTGCGCTCGGCCTGTGTGAGGTTGCCCTGGACCTTATTGACCGATTCGCCGTGGAAAACCGATGTGTCGAGTGTGACGGCTGCGGTATTCATGTAATTCGACTCTTTGCCTTCGAGACTGATGGCCTTGATGTAGAAGTAAACGGGGTAGGTCGTGCCGCGGTCATGAAGTTTCTCATTTACCTTGACTGAAGCGGTGTAGTAACCGGTCTCCTCGTCGTAGGCAAAGAGGGGCATCGTGTAGGTGTTGACGTTGCAGTCGGTCTTGCTTGCTTCGCCTTCGCCTATTTTGGTGTAAATCTTCACGTCCTTGATGTTCTCGGCACCTTCGCCGGCAATCTTGAACCTTACGATAGCGATACCGCCTGTAGGCGAAGTAACATGGAAACGGTTAGTATACTCAATGGCGGGGAAGTTGATGGTGAACACCTCGTCGGTGTGGAAAATTATATCCGCGGCCTGTTTCCAGTCGGTTTTGGTACCCGAAGCTGTAACTGCCTGGATTTTAGGCCATGACTGGGTTGCTTGACCTTTGGGGAGACCGGTAACATGTATGTGGCCCGAGAAACCGTCGGCAAGCGAACCGGTAAGTTCGTCGATGCTTATTTCGGTCAAGCCCAGATCTTCATTTCCGTTGATAGAAGTCTTGACATTGAAATGGTCGATCTTAGCGAACTCCTCTTCGGTAGCATCGACTTTGAATGTGAAGTAATAGTCGCCCTCGGTTTTGGTCTGAGGATTGCGGACGAACTTCACTGCCTTATGTTCGGAGATGGTGACATTGAATGATTCCTTGGTGTCAAGTGTGTACGCAAGTTCAGCGGCGTTACTCTTCTTGCCACCCTTTGACACAGCCTGAACCTTAGGCCATACACCGGTTGTACCGTTTTCATTAAGGCCCTGTGCGAGAATACGTCCCGAGAAACCTTCGGCCAGCGAACCCTCGAGCTGGTCGAGAGTTACCTCGGTCATGTTAAAGCTTTCATTACCACCGATAGCGGTCCAAACGTTGAAATGGTCGAGATTATCGAAATCCGATTCGGGATTTGCTGTTACCTTGAAAGTAAAATAATAGTAGCCGGAAGTGGAGCTAACGCGCTCAAACTTCACTGCCTTATGTTCGGAGATGGTGACATTGAATGATTCTGCCGGAACACCGCCGAGGGTAGTGATGCTCACTACTTGATTTATGGTGGTAGTCTCCTGTACTACACCGTCTTTTGTCACATATCCTTTCTCCCAGAGGCGATAGGTTTTGTCAGGGTCAAGGCCGGTTACTGTAAATGTACCGGTGCGGCCATATACCGTATTTTCACTTTCTTTATCATCGAAGCCTTCTACATCGAGCCACAGACGGAATGAATATTTGGCCAATTCCTCCTCAGTAAGAGTTGTGGCAGGCACAAATTCGTAGTCTATCGATACGGAGTTGGTGGTTGAAGTCGGATTTGAGTATCTTACAGAGAAATCAGCAAATGAGGGGGGCATTAGTGTTTTAAGTGACTTCTCGCTTATATCATAGTTGGCACGCTTCATTTCATTATCATCCTTATCCTTAACAACAAATTTAGGATACAGCGGATAGTTGGTATTAGGCTTAAGATTTAACAACTCAAGGTTACCGGTCTGACCTGTTGCTTTTTCCGAATCAGATACACCGCTGGCACCTACCCAAGCCTGATAGGTGTAGTCATCGAGCGATTCTCCCTCTTCAAGGCCCGCGGCGATGAAATGGTAGGGTATTGTCAGTTTATCGGGTTCCAGGGTTGCCTTGTCGGTATCGAGCTCCAGACGGAATGTCGGGGTAAAACGGTCGGCGCCATAGGTGTAGTAAATGGTCTGGAACGATCCCATCGCACCTCCATAGCCGGCAAAGTTCACCTCGATTTTCAGTTCGTCTCCCTTAGCGAATGTCACGTTGGGGTTTTGGGACGCCTCCAGACCGGCATACTCCGTGCCGTTGATCTTGAGATTGGGGACAAAGCCTATAATCTCCGTCTCACATGTGTAGGAGAGCTGAACCTTATTGTCATCGGTGGGGGTCAGCACAAGAGTGAGTTTTAGTTCTTGCTGTGTGTCACCTACGGTCTTATAATGGCCAGTAAGGGTGGTCTTGGCAGCATTGGCAGTCAGGAAGCCAAGCGCCAAAAGAACAGAAAGCATTAGCTTTTTCATGCGTGAAAATTGTGATTTATTATTACTTAAAGGATATGCATGGTATAGTATGCCGACATTCGGGTTGATGTCATGCCAACAGTGCATCAGACAAATTAAGCTAAGGTAATATTACAAGCGCCAAAAGGATAAGCCTGATAACGATGTCAAATGCCACATTGTCATGCCAGCAAGGCCCTGAAGGATAATTGCCAGACAAATATGTTGATAAAAGCCGTGATTACAAATGCTTTTAGCGTAGCTAAGTTAAAGTTTTATCAACTATTATGCAAATAAATCTCACGGCTTGAGGAAATTTTCGCCACTTTTCGTGATTTTTTGGTGTAAATGGCGGATTTTTTGCGCGGGGCTTAGAGGTGGAGAGGGGGCCGGGGAAGGGGGACCGGAGGCACGGGCATGGATTGAGGGCCTAAAGGCCTGAGCCGGAGACAATTTTTTTGAGGGGAAAGGCTTTTGGCGGAGGGGCTTTTTGGCGGAGGGGAACACAAAATCGCCGGCGGGGCCGGCGATTTTGTGGGTATTGTCGATTGGTTTTCGGCGAGGGAAATTTCTGATAGGCGGTCTAAAATTCGGCGGATTTGGGGGTGCGGGGGAAGGGGATTACGTCGCGGATGTTGGTCATGCCGGTAACGAAGAGCACCAGGCGCTCGAAGCCCAGGCCGAAGCCCGAGTGTGGCACCGTGCCGAAGCGACGGGTATCGAGATACCACCACATATCCTTCATGGGGATGTGCAGCTCCTCGATGCGGGCCATGAGCTTGTCGTAGTTCTCCTCACGCTCGCTGCCGCCTATGATCTCGCCGATGGCGGGGAAGAGCACATCCATGGCACGGACGGTCTTGCCGTCGTCGTTCTGCTTCATATAGAAGGCCTTGATTTCCTTGGGATAACCGGTAAGGATTACCGGGCGCTTGAAGTAATGCTCCACCAGGAAACGCTCGTGCTCGCTCTGCAGGTCGATGCCCCATTTTACGGGGAACTCGAACTTGTGGCCCGACTCCTCGAGGATTTTCACACCTTCGGTATAGGTGAGGCGCACGAACTCCTCGTTGCAGACGTGCTCCAGACGTGCCACGAGCTCCTTGTCGTAGTGCTCGGAGAGGAAATCGATGTCGTCGCGGCAGTTGTCGAGGGCGTAGCGGATGCAGTATTTCAGGAAATCCTCGGCGAGGTCCATGTTCTCGTTGATGTCGATGAAGGCAACTTCGGGCTCAATCATCCAGAACTCGGCCAGGTGGCGAGGAGTGTTGGAGTTTTCAGCGCGGAAAGTCGGGCCGAAGGTGTAGATGGCACCGAGGGCCGTAGCGCCGAGCTCGCCTTCAAGCTGCCCACTGACAGTCAGCGCGGTAGGCTTGCCGAAGAAGTCGCCCGAATAGTCAACCGACCCGTCGGGGAGCTTGTAGATGTTCTTAAGGTCGAGGGTAGTGACCTGGAACATTGCACCTGCCCCTTCGCAGTCGCTGGCGGTGATGAGCGGGGTGTTCAGGTAGTAGAAACCGCGCTCCTGGAAGTAACGGTGGATGGCGTAGGCCAGTGTGGAGCGCACGCGCAGCACGGCCGAGAAGGTATTGGTGCGCGGACGCAGGTGGGCTATCTCGCGGAGGAATTCCAGGGTGTGCCCCTTCTTCTGCAGGGGGTATTTCTCGGGGTCGGCCGTACCGTAAACCTCGAGCGTAGCAGCCTGGACCTCAACCGACTGCCCTTTACCCTGGCTCTCTACGAGCCGGCCGGTGACACAGATGGCCGAACCGGTAGTAACGGGTTTGAGCTGCTCGTCGGAGAAAGCCTGCATATCGAGCACAATCTGTATGTTGCGGATGGTAGAGCCGTCGTTGAGGGCCACAAACTGCACGTGTTTGTTGCCGCGACGGGTGCGCACCCAGCCTTTGACGCAGACCTCGCTGCCGACGGGAGCGTCGGCCTTGAAAAGGTCTACTATTTTTGTACGTTTCATTATAGCAGTGGTGTATAATTTATCGGAGGAATCGGAGTTATCAGAATTATCGGAATTATCGGAGGGCCCGGAATTATCGGAAGGATCCGGGCTACCGAAATTCCCGGTTACCGGCAACGAGCGCCGCGAGAATCAAAAATTACTCGAAGGAGCCCATCTTGAGGAAGTTAACCTCCTCCTGAGTCAGGTAGCGCCAACGGCCGCGGGGCAGGTTTTTCTTTGTGAGGCCTGCGAAGTATACACGGTCGAGCTTGGTGACATGATAACCGAGCGACTCGAAGATGCGGCGCACGATACGGTTGCGGCCCGAGTGGATTTCGATACCGGCCTGGTTGCGGTCGGTTTCGGTAGCGTATGAGATAGCGTCGGCGTGGATGGGGCCATCCTCAAGCTCGATGCCGTCGGCGATGCGCTGCATATCCTCCTCAGCGATGTCCTTATCGGTCCATACGTGGTAGATTTTCTTCTTGACGTATTTGGGGTGAGTGAGCTTCGATGCCAGGTCGCCGTCGTTGGTAAGCAGCAGCACACCGGTAGTGTTGCGGTCGAGACGTCCCACAGGGTAGATGCGTTCGGTGCAGGCCCCCTTCACGAGGTCGAGCACGGTAGTGCGGCCGTTGGGGTCGTCGGAGGTAGTGACGCAGTCCTTGGGCTTGTTGAGCAGGATGTAGCACTTGCTCTCGAGCGCCACGGCCTTGTCCTGGAATTCGACGGTATCGTCGTGCGAAATCTTTGTGCCGAGTTCGGTAACCACCTGACCGTTAACCTTTACGAGGCCCTGCTGGATGAATTCGTCGGCTTCGCGGCGCGAGCAGAGCCCGGCGTTGGCCATGAACTTGTTCAGACGGATCTGTTCGTTGGGATCGGGTATGGGCAGCTCGTATTCGATGCGCTTGGGACGCGGGGTGAATGTCTTGCCCTGGCGCATGGGGTTGTTGTTGCGGTTGTTGTATCCGCCGGGACGACGGTTGTTATTGTTGTATCCGCCGGGACGGTTGTTGTCGTAACCGCCGGGACGGTTGTTGTTGTAGCCACCCTGGCGGTTGTTGTTGTATCCGCCCTGTCGCTGATAGCCGCCGGGACGGTTGTTGTTGTATCCCCCCTGTCGCTGATAGCCGCCGGGACGGTTGTTGTTGTATCCGCCCTGACGCTGCTGGTAGCCGCCGGGACGGTTGTTGTTATAGCCGCCCTGACGCTGGTAACCGCCCTGACGGTTGTTATTGTAACCGTAATTGTTCTGGCGAGGCTGGTAGCCGGTGTTGGGAGTTTCGGCTGCGGGTGTTGCGTTTTCTGCGCCCTCGGCCGCCGGAGAGGTATGCTCGGCGGCGGCGCGCTGCTGATACTGGTCGTCGCGCTGCTGGTAGCCGCCCTGACGGTTGTAGTTATTGTATGGCCGGTTGTAGCCACCGGGGCGCTGATAGCCGCCGGGGCGGTTGTTGTATCCGCCTGGGCGCTGATAGCCGCCCTGTCGGTTGTTGTTGTAACCGCCCTGTCGCTGATAACCGCCCTGTCGGTTGTACGGACGGAATGGACGTCCCTGTCCGTCAGGATTATAGCCACCTTGTGCGGGAGCATCGTCGTCGGCCGACGACTGGGGGTTGTTCTGATACGATGGCTTCTCGTAATGCTGTTCGGCGCCGTTGGCGTCGTTGCCGGGCATCGTCTGGATGCGCGGACGTTTTGGTTTTTTAGCTTCGTTAGCTTCCATGATTTAAGAGTTTTGATTCGCCGGAGCCTATGGCTCAATCAGCCTCGCGGCTGAGAAATCGTTTCAAAAGGCTTTAATGGCAATTGTTTATTGGGTGAGTAAATTGAATTGTTAAGTGTTGAGAGTATTTGAAATATTATGTGAAACTGTAAACATACAGCCTTATAATAGTCGAAATGTGTAACACGGTTGCCTACCGACAACACTGAAATAACACGCAAATGTATAAAATAGTCTTGACTTGGAGAAATATTTTTAATTCTTTTAAGCAAAAAATCTTTCAGCCTCACTCGAAGGGGAACGCAAGTCGTTCAACAAGGGCAAGCGGGATTCGGAGT
>CAMEPD010000073.1 GCA_945931475.1 uncultured Muribaculaceae bacterium
TGCAACACATACATCGCGAAGCGATGTCCCTACAATCACCTGAAACATCCTTAAGTTAAAAGTAGAGTCACGGCATGCCGCGGCCTACCAGGCGATATGTGATATATTGCAGATAATTAGCGATTTGATGGTATGCCGCGGCCCTGCAGGCTTGAGCGTAAAAAGGGGGGCGCATCGAATTTTGATGCACCCCCTGCCTCTTAGTGTATTAGTTGAGGATTTCGGGTGATGTCGGCTGCCCGGCCGGTTTGTCGGCGGGTTTGTCGACGGCTTTAGGGGTGTGTTTGTCGACCGGGGCATCGACACCGGCCTGATTGATGAGCGAGCCTATCTCGTCCATCGAGATGTCACCGGTGATGCAAATCAAGTTGCCTTCTTCGGGTTCGCGTGCGTAAATCACTATAAGTGAGATGTTCCCGGCCTGGTTTGACTGGCTCCAGATTGACACCTGCTCATCCTCTTCGGAGCTGGTCATCATCGGTTCGAGATTCGAGTCTTTGACGAAGAGTCTGACGGCATTGTCGGCAGCCTTCAGTGATTTTGAGTTTTCGATTGAGTAGACGCCGATGCTGGTGATGCTTTTGGTGATTTTGATGCCTTCGACGTCGGCGTCAAACTGACTGGCCATTTTCATCATTGCCGGGCCAATGTATACGGTTTCAACACCCTTCATGGCCGAGAGGGGCTTAAAGGCGGTCTGGAAGTCCTGCGTGTACGCCTGCGAGCCGGTGAGGGCAGCCATGATGCAGGCAAAGAAAACAATTAACTTTTTCATGTATTTGTTGGATGGGTTTAATAATCAATTACTTATGATTCTATTCCCTGCGAGGAGACGCCGATGGAAATTTTGCGGAAAGTTTCGTTGACGCACTGGTGGAGCTCCTCGTTGGCGTTGTTGATGTCTTGGTTTCCTCGGGCCAGAAGGCGGCCAAGTGTCATGAGGGCATCCTGCGAAATATGGGCAGCCTCCTCGGGGGTGGGCTCTTTGGCGGAAGGGGTTGTTGCCGAGGGATTTATGCTGCCGTTGCTGCGGGTTCGGGAGCGGACAGGCCGGCTTGTGGCGGCTATGTGCGGCCGCGGGGCGGCTTCGGGTTTCACTGCCTTTTCGCCGGTTTCAATCCTGTCGCGGATTACTTCGACATCAGTGGTGTCGGCGGTTTCGGCCGGTTTGTTTGCCGTAGCCAGCGAGATGGTATCGGCGGGGCTGTCGGCATCGGCCAACAGGGTATCCTCGTAGGATTTACTGCTTGAAAACCAGAGAACTATTGCTATGGAGGCAGCGGCTGCCGCGCCCCCGGCCCAGCTGATCCACCGCAGGATATGAGCTCTGCGGCGGGGCTTCGCTGTGCTCTCTGTATCGGCGAACCGTTCGGCCACCATCTGCCGTAGCGTTTCCCCTAACTCGGCCGGGGCTTCGGGCGTCTCCCAGACGTTCAGGGCGTCGAACAGGCGCCGGTCGTCGGCAAACTCCTTGCCGTTGCCGGCCTCGGAGCGCAACAGGCGGCCGATTTCGGCCTCCTCAGCGGGGGATGTCTCTCCGCGATAGTAGCGGTCGATGAGTGCCCTGAGGTGCTGTATGTCGTAGTTGATGATATTCATTATACAGAAAATGAGAGAGTTACTGTAAAATTTCCTTGAGTTTTCGTCGGGCACGGCAGAGAGCCTGTCTGACCTTGTCAGGCGAGAAGCCGGTTTCGGCCTCAATCTGCCGGTTGTCGAGCCCTTCGATGGCCCTAAGCTTTATCACGATAGCCTGGTCGACGGGGAGCCGGTCGATGGCGCGGAGTATTCGGGCGGAATCATCGGTGTCACCGGACGGTGGCTCGACGGGCGCGTCGTGCGTGTCGATGGGCACCGTGACAGCTGCTGTGCTGCGCCTCAGCCGGTCGATGCATATCCGGCGAATCATCGTCAGGCAGAAGGCCCCGGGCTCCTTCACCTCATCGAGACGCTCCCCCAGGTCGAGAAGCCGCTCGAAGGCATCCTGCACGGCGTCGCGGGCATCCTCCCTGCTGCCTAACATCCTCGCTGCCAGCGCGTACATCCGCTGCCAGTGGGGGAGAAACCGATGTTCGAACTCACTCCTTGTCACTCTTGTTACGGTCTTCGTTGAGGAATTTTTTCACATAAGCCTGACTGCACTTCATGAAGACGACCGACGTCTCAGCCTTGTCTGTCTCGATGATCAGCATCTCGATATCCTTGCCCTTGGGGTTCATGAAGATGAATGATTCGGAGTCGCCGCTGTTGTCGCGGACGTAACTTGTGCTGTCCACGAGCGAGCCGACCAATGAATCAATCGCGCAAATAACCTCGGGAGTGCGGCGTGAGCCCTCGTACTCCATAGTTTTTACAGTCTTGACCTTGTTGCCGGAGAAGAGGCGGGTGAACACTGTGCCGATCTTGAATTTTTCGCCCCCATCGAAACGGGCCAAGGAGTTGTAATCATCTTCAAGCGATTGGGCTGACAGCGACGTAGCCGCCACGAAAAGTAAAACTATGGTGAGGATATATTTCATGATTGGGCCCGTTCGGCGGGTGACACAAATTTACGAATCTTTTTCGGTTCTCTGTAATGATGACGCACGGCTCAGCATTTTGTGACAGAAAATGAGGAAAAATTTTATTGCAGTCCTAAATTTCGGTCTGACAATTTGGCCGAAAAATGAAAAAAGTAGTACTTTTGTGAAAAATTCCACAATCGGTCAATTGTCAATCATACAAATATTTCAATAATTCCAATCCCCCTTTGCTAATGAAAAAGTTTTTCCTATCAGCAATGGCGACAGCAGCCACCGCCCTGCTTTGTGTGGGTGCCGTGCAACTGAACAACGCCACCAAGGTAAAGGTGAACCGGGCAGAGCGTTTCAGCAACGGCCTGGCGACTATGAAAGCGCTTGACAGCAGACAGCAGGCGCAAAGCCGCATGAAGGCCGCGGCCGACAACCCCTATACGCTCCCGTTCACTATCGAGCCTACCGATGAAGATGTCAGCCGAGTCGTGATACTCGATGCCAACGAAGATGGATGCTCCTGGACGAAGGATATGCTCAACGGAGCATCGGTCTTCCGTTACAAGTATTCGTCGAGCAATGCCGGAAATGACTGGATCTTTATCCCCGTCAGCACCACCGTGGACAATACTGCCGTAAGTATCGATTATGAGGTGAGGTGCAATACAGCATCTTTCGTCGAAAAGATTGAAATTGGAGCCGGAGCCGACTGCACACCCGACGCCATGACCATCGTCTCCCCCACAGCGGATATTGCCAACGTAATATTCGAAGAGCGCACCACGTCAGCGACATTTGCCACCGCCGGCGTGAACTGGATAGGTTTCCATGCCGTATCCGATGCCGATACATATTATCTGTATCTGCGCAATATCAGTGTAACAGAGATGAACGGCAATATCCCCGACAAACCCGAAATAGCATCCTCAGCAATCGACGGTGCTGAATTTACCGCCTCGGTAACGATGCCCTCGGCCGGTGTGACCGGCCAGGCCCTCGGCGCCCTCAAGCTCCGTACGCTGGTCGATGATGTGGTGACCGGAGAGGATGTCGCCACTCAGGCCGGTGCGTCGGTGCCCGTGAGCCTGACCCTGACCGCAGGCGAGCACACTGTCTCGTTCCAGGCTGTCAACGAGGTAGGTACCGAGGAGTATGTCAGCAAAGCTGTCTCCGTGAAGGTACGCGCCCACGTCGAGGTGGTGCGTGACCTGCCTTATTCATTCCAGCCGAGCGAGGATAATGTCGCCAACGAGTGCTATATTATTGATGTTCTGAACGACAATATCACATGGTTCTTCGACGACGACAAGAACGCCCTTGCATACAAATACAGCACTATTAATGATGCTGACGATTGGGTGATCCTTCCGCCGGTCAACATTCCCGAAAGCGGGTCGTACAAGTTCTGGCTCACGGCATGGGTACAGTCAAACAGTTACAATGAGCAGTTCGAGGTACGTCTCGGCGATGCTCCCACTTTCGAGGCCATGACCACTCAGGTAATGCCTGTCACAAGCATCAACAACGACAGATATGTCGACTATTCCGGTGCCAACGTCGGTCTGAAAGAGGTGGTATTCTCCGTCCCCTCGGCCGGCAAGAAGTATATCGGTATCCACTGTGTATCGCCCAAGGACCAGTATACGTTGTATATCAAGGATCTCAACCTGGCGGCTATGGCCTCCAATGTACCTTCGGCCGTCACGGGGCTCTCAGCTGATTTCAACGGCTCTGAGGGTTCGATCAGATTCACACTCCCCTCGGTAGACCTCGGCGGCAATGCCATCGAGCAGCAGGTTGGCGCCAAAGTAATGGTTGACAATCAGGAGTATACTGTTGTGGAGCCCAAGGCTGCCGGTTCTGACGTAACCGTGCCGATGACGCTCACTCTCGGCGCCCACACCATCTCCGTATCGGCTACTGTAGGCAGCGGTGAATCGGTGATGGAGTCGGCTGTGGAGAGTATCGATGTCACCATCACCAACCCCGAAGGCTTCCTCTATCCGCTCCCCTTCTACATTAAGCCTGAACCTGCCGAACTGGCCGTGTTCTCAATCATCGACGGCAACAACGACGGCCTGACATGGGAATACTACGCTACTGACCAGGGTGTGCGTATCAAATGGAACGACAATCTCGAGGCCGACGACTGGCTCATACTGCCGGCCGTGAATCTGCCTGACGCGACGAAGGTCTACAACTTCTCGTTCGAGGCAAAGGCCTCCTTTGAGAGCTTCCCCGAAAAATTCGAGGTGAAAGCCGGTAAATCGGCCGACCCCGAGGCAATGACCCTGACGCTTGTCGAACCTACAGAGTATAAAACGCCAGTTTACAAAGAGGTGAAGAGCAGCTTCACAGTACCCGAAGCCGGCGGTTATTATATTGCAATCCATGGTATTTCGCGTCGCGGCATGGCATATCTCCTGGCCCGCAACTTCAAGGTTGAGGACTCGGGCAGCTCGGCCCAGGCTCCCGGCGAACCCACCAACATCGCTGTTGCCGCCGATCCTACCGGCGCGTTGAAAGCTACGATATCGTTCGATATGCCCTCTGTAATGTTCAACGGCGAGGCTATCGCCGATGGCACTCAGCTCACTGCCAATGTCAGCTGCCCCTCCGCCAGCGGTTCGGTCACCGGCTACCCCGGCGAACGCAAGAGCGTAACCCTCGATGCCGCTGAAGGCTGGAACGTATTCACCCTGCAGGTTTCGAGCGACAAGGGCTCGAGCCTCGAAGCCAAGGTCAACGGCTATGTGGGCATCGACGCGCCCGCCGCTCCCGAAGTTACCGGCCAGGTGACCGAGGACAACAAGAGCCTGGTGCTGACCTGGACCGCTCCGGCAGTCGGTGCTAACGGCGGCGCAGTACCCGCCGGCGGTCTCAGCTACGAAATCGTCAAACTCAACTCCGACTATACGATGTCGACCATCGCTACCGTGACCGAAACCACCTTCACGTTCACCCCCGAAAGCTCCGTGCAGGCCGACTATACCATCGGTGTACGCGCTGTCAACTCCAAGGGCAACAGTACGATCAACGGTGTCTACGGCGTGCTCGGTACTCCGTACGAGACTCCTGCTGTCGAGGATTACTCGGCCGGTAAAATCGCTTACAGTCCTATCATAATCGAAACACCCGACGAAACCTATAACTCGAAGTGGTACTTCGATTCGCCTGTAAGTCAGATTACCGGCATGGACTACGACGGCAAGGCTCTCTTCTGCATAGGCAGCCAGAATGGCGAGAAGTGCCGTCTGGCTCTTCCGAAGATTTCGACCGTCGGCGTCAGCAACGCCAAGGTTGAGGTCGACCTCTACGTTTATGACAAGATGCCTGCCACCGACCTTTACCTCTACACCTTCGGCAAGGATGTGAAGCTCGCCACAGTCGACGCTTCGGGCCTCGCACAGGGCTGGCATACATTCTCCTACGACCTGCCTGCCGATTTCACCGGCAAGAAGTGGGTCAACCTCGCCATCGAATCGACTTTCGGTGCTTACAAGGATGTAATCGCCATCAAGGGCTGGAGCCTCCGCGCTCTCTTCGACAACGACTTCGCCGTAAGCATCGAATCGCCCGGAAAAATGATTGTAGGCGAACAGTACCGACTGAATGTCACTGCACGCAACAATTCAATTAACACCAAACCGGTTGTGATCCCGACAGTTAAGGTTGCATTCGGTGACGAATCGCTCGAACTCGATGCCGTAGAACCCGCCACCGCCGATATGCTTTCAGGCGAAGAGCGTCTGTTCCGCTTCAACCTCGTGCCCACCGCCGACATGATGGGCGACATCGTCCTTACTGCCGGTTTCGCAGACTACTCCGACGATAAGGACGACAACAATTCGGCCGAAGCCGCAGCCACGGTTGCTGCCGGCAATAAACTGATTGTTACCGACCTGGCTGTCACTACCGATGCTGACACTCAGACCCATACCTTCACATGGACCGCTCCCGAAGGCCGGATGACAGTTACCGACGATATGGAAAGCTACACCGCGTGGTCGTACGGCTCGGCTATCGGCCCCTGGAAGTTTGTCGACGGCGACGGCAAGGAGGTTTACACAATCCAGAACGGCCAGTTTGATGGTGCCGGCGAACCCAAGGCATTCCAGGTTGTGACCAGCAGCATCGTAAGCCCCAACAGCGGCGAGTCCTGCCTGATGGCCACCTGTCCTGTTTCCGAAGACGAATACACCCCTGCCCCCGATGCCGATGACTGGCTGATTTCGCCCGAGGTTCCCGGCGGAAGTAACTTCTCGTTCTTCATGAATATCCTCACCGCTCAATACGGTGCTGAAACTGTGGAGGTTCTCTATAGCTCCACTACCGACGAACCTTCGGCATTCCAGCTCATACAGACCATCACCAAAGCTCAGGCAGATTGGCAGGAATTCAACTACACGCTCCCCGATGACGCCAAGTACTTTGCTATCCACTATGTCTCGAACGATATCTTCGGTGTCCTCATCGACGACATTACCTATCAGGTCGGGTCGAACGCATCTGCCGTTGGCTACAACCTTTACCGCGACGGTCAGCTGGTGGGTCCGGCAGCCGAAGGCGCTACAGAGACAACCGACCGTCCCGGCGATGCGAAGGAACATTTCTACAATGTCACGGTTATTGCCGATGACCAGAGTGAGCACCCCTTCTCCAACACTGTGAAGGTATCGGCATTCTCGGGTCTGAACAGTGTTTCGCTCTCCGCCACCGTATCGGGCGCACAGGGTGAAATTATCCTCAAAGGCTTCAACGGTCGCAACGTCAAGGTTTACAATGTAGCCGGCGTATGCGTGACCGATACCGACGTCAACGCCGACCTCAGCACGATACCCGTAGCTGCCGGTGTCTACACCGTCAAGGCCAACGGCATCGCCGCTGCCAAGGTTCTCGTACGTTAATCTTAATTCCCTATAATACAGGCGCCCCGCGGAGTAGGTTCCGCGGGGCGCTTTGTGATTCAGGGAATCGGGAATCGGGAATTGAATGGGAGGGGTTACTCTTCGTGTACGTTATCAGGGTCGGTGTACCATTTGGAGTAGAACAGGTAGTTGTGTGCGATTTTCTGGTTGAGTTCGCGCGACTTTTCCGGTTCCATCATCTTGACGAATTTTGCCGGAGCACCGGCCCACATCTCGTTGGGTCCGATTTTGGTCTTGCTGAGCACTACGGCTCCGGCAGCCACAAGGGCGCCTTCTCCAACCTCGGCGTCGTCCATCACTACGGCGCCCATGCCGATAAGGGCATAGTCGTGGATGTGCGCGCCATGGATGGTGACGTTGTGACCGATCGATACGTCATTGCCGATTTCGATGGTCGATTTCTTGTACAGTGTGTGGAGCACCGAGCCATCCTGGATGTTGACGCGGTTGCCGATGCGGATGGAGTTGACATCGCCGCGCAGCACGGTGTTGAACCATACCGAGCACTCGTCGCCCATGACTACATCGCCCACTACGGTGGCGTTCTCGGCCAGGAAGCAATCCTTGCCTATCTCGGGGGTAAAGCCCCTCAGGGGCATTATCAAAGCCATATGTCAATTTTTCTGTTGATAGGTTAGATTTCCTTGGTCTTTTCGGCGAGCCATGCGGCCTGTGCGGGGGTGAGCAGCGGAGTCAGGCGCGAACGCACTTCGGCGTGGTAACCGTTGACCCAGTCGATTTCGGCCGGGGTCATTATCTGTGTGTCAAAGAGCGTGCGGTCGAAGGGGAAGAGAGTTAGGGTCTCGAAACGGTAGAAGTTGCCGAATTCGGTGGTGAAGGCCGGCACGGTGAGCACTAAGTTCTCGCAGCGGATGCCGTGGATGCCGGCGCGGTAGAGACCGGGTTCGTTGGAGGTAATCATGCCGGGAACCAGAGGGTAGGGCACGTCGTTGAGGCGGATGCTCTGCGGCCCTTCGTGTACCGACAGGAACTGTCCCACGCCGTGGCCGGTGCCATGCAGGTAGCTGAGTCCCTCTTTCCAGAGGAACTGACGGGCCAGCGCGTCGAGCTGGCCGCCGCGGGTGCCTTCGGGGAAGATGGCCTGCGCCAGAGCGATGTGTCCCTTCATCACCAGGGTGAAGTCGTGACGCTCGCTGTCGGTGGGTACACCTGTGGCGATGGTGCGGGTGATGTCGGTGGTGCCGTAGAGGTACTGTGCGCCCGAGTCGATGAGCAGAAGCCCGTGAGGCTCAACCTTTACCGACGATTCGGGAGTGGCCGAGTAGTGCACGATGGCGCCGTGAGGGCCGTAACCGGCTATGGTGTCGAACGATGCGTCGAAATATCCGGGTTGTTTCGAGCGGTACTCGGTGAGGATGTCGGCCACCTGCAGCTCGGTGAGCTCTTCGCCTGACTGCAGACGGCGCTCAATCTCCATGAAAGCGCCCACCAGGGCTACGCCGTCGGTCTCCATGGCGCGGCGTGTGCACTCGATTTGTACATTGTTCTTGGCGGCTTTGAGCATGGCGATTGGTGACGAGCCGGCCACGGCGCGTTCGCCCAGAGCCTCGCGCAGTGCATAAGCCGTGTGGTCGGCCTCGAAGAGCACGCGGGTGGAGTCGGGGAGGGTCTCCAGAAAGTTGATTACCGATTTGTAGGGTGCGATGGTGACGCCGTTTTCGGCCAGGTATCCGGCCACGTTGCCGTCGATTTTCTCCTCCTTGATGAAGAGGGTGCTTCCGGCCGGGGCCAGGTAGAGGAATGCGGTTGCCACCGGTGTACACTTTACATCGCTCGAGCGGATGTTGAGCACCCAGGCTATCTCGGCCAGGTCGCAGACCAGGAGCGCCTCGGCGCCCTGCTGGGCGGTGCGGGCCAGCACGTCGCGTATCTTAGAGGCGGCGTCGCGGCCGGCATATTTCACGTCGTGGATGAACACGGGATTGTCGGGGAGCTCCGGGCGGTCGGTCCAGATGGCGTCGATGGGGGCGAAGTCGGTCTTGAGGCTGATGTCGTGCTTGCGCAGGTTGGCGTCAAGGGCGTCGACTGCCGTGGCGGCGAACAGCAGCCCGTCAATGCCTACCGTCGAGCCCTTTATGAGGTTGGCTATGAGCCATTCCGTGATCGAAGGGGTGCCGGGTATGCCCTCCTTCATCAGCTGGATGCCGGTGCCGTCGAGCTGTTCGGCGGCCTGCAGGAAGTAGCGCGAGTCGGTCCACAGCAGCGCTTCGGTGGCTGTGATTACGAGAGTGCCGGCCGAGCCGGTGAAGCCCGACAGCCAGCGTCGCACCTGCCAGTGTGATGCGATGTATTCGCCCAGGTGGGCGTCGGTCTGTGGGATGATAGCCGCCGCTACGGTGGCTTTCTTCATCTCGGCGCGGAAAGCGTCGAGACGGTCGATTATCTGCTGTTTCATATATATTTTAATGTGTTCTTTTGTTTTTATGGCATATCGGGTCGCTTGATGGCGTGGACGGAGTGGGCAAATTGTGCCCGACCGATGAGATATGCAAATTTAGTGAAATTCCGTCTAAATAGTATAATTACCGGCGAAAAATGGGGGCGTAGACACGGGTATTGAGGTCTTAAGTGTGCCGGAATGACTGGTTTGCGGCCTTGAAGCAGGCTCATGATGGTAGGTGCTTACGCCGGTTATGGGGCTGACAGTCAGTCGAAAGCAGGTGACGGCCCAAAATTTTTGCAAATTTTGATAGAATTTTTTTGGGAAAAGTTTTGCAGGTTTCAAAAATGTGCGTAACTTTGCAACCGCAAATGAGGCGGTAACGCACTGACCCAAACTTAAAGAATTAACGCCCGGCACAGGGCGATGGTTCGTAGGGCGAGCCCGACCTCGGCACAGCACATTGAAATTTGCCTCTTTAGCTCAGTTGGCCAGAGCACGTGATTTGTAATCTCGGGGTCGTTGGTTCGAATCCGACAAGAGGCTCA
>CAMEPD010000074.1 GCA_945931475.1 uncultured Muribaculaceae bacterium
TTGAGCGAAAAACGGGACTCGAACCCGCGACCCCGACCTTGGCAAGGTCGTGCTCTACCAACTGAGCTATTTTCGCAAATTTTAAAAGTTCTGATGCTCCGGGGAGGGGTTGTTTCCCTTTTGCGATGCAAAGGTACGACTATTTTTTGAATTGACAAGCGTTTCACCCAAAAAATTTATACTTTTTTCATCAGACTGAGTCAAAAAAATGCCGTAAAACCCCTCTCTGCAATCCCCTGCAGCTACCGATTATCGGATGAGAACCACTCGCAGTCAGTGCATTGGCGCAGTCACAGCCCCCGGCCGAAATTTTTCTCCGTTGCTGACAAATTATTTTTAAACCGAAACGATTTTTGAGAATAAATCGGAATTTCTCCTCAAATCCATTGCGAATCCGAAAAAATCACTAACTTTGCGTTGGACTGTTGAATCATGCAGTCCGGCCAAATGCCATCGAAAAACATCAAACAAAATTTTACCCCTATGGCTAAAGTGAAACCGTTCCGCGGCGTGCGTCCGCCCCGCCCACTGGTAGAGAAGGTCGCTTCGCGACCCTACGACGTCCTCAACTCTGAAGAGGCCCGCAAGGAAGCCGAAGGCAATCCCATGTCGCTGTATCATATCATCAAGCCCGAAATCGATTTCGAGCCCGGTACCGACGAACACGACCCGCGCGTTTATGAGCGTGCCCGCGAAAACTTCCGTATGTTTCAGGAGAAGGGCTGGCTCGTCCAGGACCCCGAGGAACACTATTATATATATGCACAAACCATGGACGGCCGTACCCAATACGGCTTTGTCATCGCCGCAAATGTACACGATTATATTAATGGTGTAATCAAGAAACACGAACTCACCCGCCGCGACAAGGAAGACGACCGTATGCGCCATGTGCAGATCAACAATGCCAACATCGAGCCGGTGTTCTTCACATTCCCCGACAACGACCGCCTGCAACGGATTATCGACGAGATTTCGGCCACCGAGCCCGAATACAAATTTACGGCCCCCGACGGTTTCGGCCACACATTCTGGGTTATCAACGACCCGAAGCAGACCGAGGTAATCACCGAAGAGTTCACCCGTATGCCTCACCTTTATATCGCCGACGGGCATCACCGTTCGGCAGCGGCCGCCCGTGTCGGTCTCGAAAAGGCTCAGGCCAACCCGAATCACACCGGCGATGAGGAGTACAATTATTTCTTAGCTGTGGCGTTCCCGGCATCTCACCTGCGCATCATCGACTACAACCGCGTGGTCAAGGACCTCAACGGTCTGTCGCCGGCCGAATTTCTCGAACGTCTCGAGAAGGATTTCATCGTCAAGGATATGGGCACCGAAATCTATCATCCCACAGGACTCCACAACTTCTCGATGTACCTTGCCGACGGTCACTGGTACTCGCTCACAGCGCGTCAGGGCCGCTACAACGACAACGACCCCATCGGCGTGCTCGACGTGACAATCTCGTCCGACTTGATACTGCGCGACATACTGGGCATCACCGATTTGCGCACCGACAAGCGTATCGACTTCGTCGGCGGCATCCGTGGCCTCGGCGAACTGAAACGCCGCGTCGATTCGGGCGAGATGAAGATGGCGCTGGCACTCTACCCCGTGTCTATGAAACAACTTATCGACATAGCCGACACCGGCAACATCATGCCACCCAAGACAACATGGTTCGAACCGAAACTGCGTTCGGGCCTGGTAATACACAAACTTGACTGACAGCATCCGCTGCCGGAGGTGCCGCGAAGACGGTTGTAGCTTAACCGTCTCGCCGGCACCTTCGCCATCGGTATGCGCCCGTTCACGAAGCCGGAAAATCAAACATTATATATAATGATAGAATACATCACCGGACCGATAGCCGAACTCAATCCCGCGTATACCGTCATCGACAATCACGGCATCGGCTACCGCCTGAATATTTCATTGGTAACATTCGACAAGCTTCAAGGCGTCAAAACCGACGTGAAGCTCTACGTACATGAAATAATCCGCGAGGACACCCACGACCTTTTCGGTTTCTTCACCACCGGCGAACGCGAACTTTTCGAACTGATGATGTCTGTAAGCGGTGTCGGTGCCAACTCTGCCCGACTGATACTGTCGTCGATTCCCCCCGGCGAGCTAGAAAATGTCATCGCATCGGGCAACGAGAGACGCCTTAAAAGCGTGAAAGGTATCGGCGCAAAAACCGCCCAAAGAATAATTGTGGACCTTAGAGATAAAATAAAATGCACCGACGCTACGTTATTAACACAGTCGGCCGCGCAATCCGAGGCATACGAGGAGGCGCTTTCGGCTCTGGTAATGCTCGGTTTCCCCAAACCTGCAACCCAGAAAGTGGTCACCAAACTCTTCAAGGAGGACCCGTCGCTTAACGTAGAAAGTGCTATCAAAAAGGCTCTTACGATGCTTTAACGCGGCTACGGTTACGATTGACCACGTTTGAATTTTTACTCGATATACTGTTGGCGATACTCTTCCGCCATCGACAACCGGGCGCCCGCAGTGCCGCCCTACGGACCACCGAGGAAGAGAACCCGACAACAGCTGTCACGTATTGATTACAATCTTGGCTCGTCTCGCCCGCAAAAATAACGGTATTCAACGCATTCTTCAGCTCTGCAGCTGCCTGGCAGTTGTGGCGGCTGTTTCGTTATTGTTTATCGTGAACGCGCAGACACCGGCCACCACCTCCTCGCAACTGCCGCCGCCTCCGCCCTACCCCTCGCAGCCATCCGGTCTTACAGCCCGCGCCGACTCGATTATGCTCCCCTACAACGTGCAGCAGACGGTGCCACAGACCTACGAGGATCTTATGCGCGACCAGTTTGCCGCCGACCTCGCCACCCCCTCCAATGTAAAGACCACCGCCGAGTTCGACCCCACCACCGGCTACTACATAATCCGCACAAAGGTAGGCGACACTGAAATCGCCACCCCGCTGATGCTCAACGAGAAGGAGTACAACAACTGGCAACTGCGCCAGCAGATGCGCGACTACTATCAGGAGCGCAACATGGCCCTGATAGAGAACAAGGAGAAGCAACCCTTCAACATCTTCGACATGAACTTTGCCTATGGACCGCTCGAAAAGATATTCGGCCCGGGTGGCGTTCAGCTTAAGACGCAGGGGTCAGTGCAGATTAAGATGGGCATGAAATCAAACAAGACCGACAACCCGTCGCTCTCGGTGAACTCGCGCCGCAAAACATACTTTGACTTCGACCAAAAGATTCAGGCCACAATCAATGCCTCGGTCGGCGACCGTCTGAACTTCAACATGACCTACAACACCGACGCAACCTTCGATTTCGACTCAAAGAATATCAAGCTCGGCTACGAAGGTAAAGAGGATGATATTGTCAAGTCAATCGAGGCCGGTAACGTATCGCTCACCACCGGGTCGTCGCTTATTCGAGGCTCAACGGCCCTGTTCGGTCTGAAAACCAAGCTGCAGTTCGGCAAGCTGACGGCCACCGCGCTCGTATCGCAGCAGAACTCCGAGTCGCAGACAGTAAATACCCGCGGCGGTGCACAAGCCACGGAATTCTCGGTCAACGCCGACCAGTACGACCAGAACCGCCACTTCTTCCTTTCACAATATTTCTACCAGAACTACGATGACTTCGCATCGCGGCTCCCCTTCGTGTCGTCAGGCGTAAACATCACACGTATTGAGGTATGGGTAACCAATAAAGGCGGCAAGTACGACCAGAGCCGTAACCTCGTGGCATTTGCCGACCTTGGCGAAACCACCACCTTCAACAACACATACTGGCAGACAACTTCCACCGTGCCCGTACCCTCCAACAGCTCCAACAACCTTCTGGAGACTATCAAGACACAATACCCCGACGCACGCTCAATCAATCAGGTCACCCAGGCGCTCGAACCACTGAAGGCCTTCGGCGTCGAGGGCGGCAAGGATTACGAGAAGGTCGAGAGCGCCCGCCTGCTCAGTTCCAGCGAATATACACTCAACAGCACCCTCGGCTACATATCGCTCAAGAGCCAGCTCAACGCCGACGAAGTGCTCGGCGTGGCGTTCCAGTACACATGGAACGGGCAGGTGTATCAGGTGGGTGAATTCTCGAGCGACATCACCTCGACGTCGCAGTCGCTGTACGTGAAGATGCTGAAATGTACCACAGTCAATCCCCGCACTCCAATGTGGCGACTGATGATGAAGAACGTCTATTCGCTGGGCGCCTACCAGGTGCAGAAAAAGAACTTCAAACTGCAGATCAAGTATCTCAGCGACACCACCGGTACGCGCATCAACTATATCCCCGTGCCCGGCCTTAGCGACAAACCTCTCCTCCAGGTGATGAACCTCGACCGCCTCGACTCCAACGAACAGTCGAACCCTGACGGATTCTTCGACTTCCTCGAAGGTTACACCATCATTGCGTCAACAGGTAAGGTGATATTTCCCGTTGCCGAGCCTTTCGGCGCACATCTCGAAAAGAAAATCAACAACCCGGCCATCGCCGAGAAATATGTATATAAGGAGCTGTACGACTCGACCCAGGTTGTGGCTCGCCAGTTCGCCGACAAGAACAAATTCATCCTGGCCGGTTCGTATCAGGCGTCGTCGGGCTCGCAGATTCGCCTCAACGCCATGAACGTGCCCCGAGGTTCGGTGATTGTGATGGCCGGCGGCGTGCAGCTCACCGAAAACACCGACTATACCGTCGACTACTCGATGGGTATCGTCACAATCACCAACCAGTCGATTATCGATTCGGGCCAGAGCATCAGCGTCACCCTCGAGAACCAGTCGATGTTTTCAACTCAGCGCAAGACGCTCCTGGGCCTCGACCTACAGTATCAGTTCAACAAGAATTTCACCTTAGGCGGTACCATCCTCCACTTCTCGGAGAAAGCCCTCACCGAGAAGGTGAACATCGGCGATGAAATCATCAACAACACGATGTTCGGCCTGAACCTGAGCTACAACACCAAGTTCATGTGGCTCACCAACCTGCTCAACAAGATACCCACCGTCAACGCCACGGCTCCCTCGACCTTCAGCATCACGGCCGAGGCGGCCAAACTGATGCCTCACGGACAGAAGAGCGGCTCGAACCAGGGCTCGTCGTATGTCGACGACTTCGAATCGTCGCAGTCGTCTATCGACCTGCGCTCACCCTACGCCTGGCAGATGGCCTCCACCCCTTATGACCCGTCGGCCGACGCCCTCTTCCCCGAAGCCTCGCTGAGCAACAACCCCGAGTATGGCAAGAACCGCGCCCTGCTCAACTGGTATTACATCGACCGAATGTTCACCGACAAGAACTCGTCGCTCTGCCCGGGGTACCTCAAGAACGACCTCAAGCAGCAGTCGAATCCATACGTGCGCGAGGTGACATCGAAGGAGATTTTCCCCGGACGCGAACTCTCTTACGGCGAGTCGGCCACCATCCAGACCCTCAACCTTTCGTTCTACCCCGACGAGCGCGGCCCCTATAACCTCGACGCCAGCAATATCGACGAGAACGGCCACCTTCTCAACCCCGAGAAGCGCTGGGGCGGTATCATGCGAAAGATGGATACCCCCAACTTCGAGCAGGCCAACGTCGACTACATCCAGTTCTGGATGATGAACCCCTTCCTTGACCCCGAGAACCCCAATCCCGAGGGCGGTGACCTCTACTTCAACTTCGGCGAAATATCGGAGGATATACTCAAGGATGGCCTGAAATCATACGAAAACGGTATACCCGTCGACGGTAACGACCAGTTCATGACAAGCACGGTGTGGGGACGCGTATCGCAGCAGAACTCGCTGACCTACGCCTTCGACAACAATACCGGTTCGCGCACGATACAGGATGTCGGTCTCGACGGCCTCAAGAACGACGAAGAATTCGAATTTGACACCTATAAGGATTACCTCGACAAACTGCGCAGCCGCCTGTCGCCGCAGACCATCGAGACAATGCAGAATGATCAATTTTCGCCTCTGAACGACCCCTCGGGCGATAATTACCACTTCTTCCGCGGATACGATTACGACGAGCAGCGCCTCTCTATTCTCGAACGCTACAAACGTTACAACGGTACCGAAGGGAACTCTCAGGCTCCCGAGGATGTGACCGAACCGCTGTACCAGAGCTCGCGCGCCGTGCCCGACGTGGAGGATATAAACCAGGACAATACCCTCAACGAATACGAACGCTACTTCCAGTACCGCGTTTCAATTCGTCCGGAGGATATGGTTGTGGGCAAGAACTTCATCGCCGACAAACAGGTTTCCTACCCTCCCACTCGCGACGGTAAGGCTGAAAAAGTCGAGTGGTTCCAGTTCAAGATTCCTCTGAGCGCCTACGAAAAGGTCGTGGGCAACATCAACGACTTCTCGGCCATCCGCTTCGCCCGAATATTCCTGACCAACTTTAAGAATCCCACTCATCTGCGCTTCGCCACATTGGAGCTGGTGCGCGGCGAATGGCGCACATACGATTTCAACCTCAACTCCCGCGGCGACGCTCCCGCCGAGGGCGACCTCGATATGTCGGTTGTCAATATCGAGGAGAACGCTCAGCGTGAACCGGTCAATTACGTGCTCCCGCCGGGTGTGACACGTATCTCCGACCCCGGACAGTCGCAGATCGTGCAGCTCAACGAGCAGTCAATGTCGATGAAGGTCACCGGCCTTGATGCCGGCGACGCCCGTGCCGTTTACCGCGACACCGAGCAGGATCTCCGCAACTACAAGCGCATGCAGATGTGGATCCACGGCGAAAGCCTTATCGACGACGTCACCAACCTCCGCTCGGGCGAGATGTCGGTGTTCGTGCGACTCGGTACCGACGTAAAGCAGAACTTCTACGAATACGAAGTGCCCCTTGAGCTGACCCCTCACGGCCGTTACAACAACTCTCTCAACTCCGACCGCGAGAAGGTATGGCCGTTGAACAACTTCATGAACATCAACCTGCAGAACCTGGTCAACCTCAAGAAAGAGCGCAACGTCGCCAAATCCGAGGCCGGCTCCGGTGTGGGATTCGCAACGCTTTACACCGGACGCGACCCCGACAACGAGCGCAACTCCATGGCTGTGATGGGCAACCCGTCGCTTAGCAACGTGCGCGTCATCATGGTAGGCGTGCGCAACAACTCCAACTCAGTGAAGGACGCCACCGTCTGGGTCAACGAGTTGAAGGTAACCGACTTCAACGAGGAGGGTGGCTGGGCTGCCAAAGCCAATGTCAACCTATCCCTCAGCGATATCGCGCAGGTCAACTTCTCGACCCACATGGAGAGTGCCGGTTTCGGCAACGTGGACCAGAGCCTCAACAACCGCCGTCTCGACGACTACCGTCAGTACAACGTGGCCGTGCAGGGTGACTTAGGCCGGTTCCTCCCCGAAAAGGTAAAACTCCACGCCCCGGTTTACTACTCCTACTCCAAGGAAACCTCCACCCCTAAATATAACCCGCTCGACCAGGATGTACTTCTCAAGGACGCCCTCGACGACGCGGCCAATGAACACGAACGCGACTCCATCTCGGCATACGCTGTCGACAAGGCCACGGTGCAGTCATTCTCCATCTCGGGCCTGAAATTCGACGTCCGCTCCAAAAAGCCGATGCCATGGGACCCCGCCAACTTCACCTTCAATTTCTCGTTCAACAAGCAGTCGAAATCCGACCCGACCACCGAATACGAGTACACCAACGACTACCGCGGTTCATTTGCCTACAACTATTCGCCAATGATTAAGGGGCTCAAGCCGTTCGGCTGGATCAAGTCAAAGAACAAGAACCTTAAGTTCTTCAAGGAATGGGAGATAAATTATCTACCCAACACCATATCGTTCATGACCAACATGTCGCGCTACTACTACGAGCAGCAGACACGTTCGGAGGCCGATGTGATGTTCCAGCTACCCGTGTCGGTGAGCAAGAATTTCCTGTGGGACCGCCAGTTCCAGTTGACATGGAATCTCACCAAGAGCCTCTCGCTGACCTTCAACTCCAACACCTCGGCGCGCATCGAGGAGACTGTCGGCGCCGTAAACCGCAAACTTTTCCCCGACAAATACAAGGAGTGGAAGGACACCGTATGGCAGTCCATTATGTCGATGGGTACCCCATGGGCATACAACCAGTCGGCCACCGCCACCTACCGTGCACCCTTCTCCAGGATTCCGGTACTCGACTTCCTTACCGGTTCGTTCACCTACAACTCCACCTACCGCTGGGACCGCGGTGCCGATGTCGACGGCGTGTCGATGGGTAACACTATCGCCAACCAGATGTCGCTATCGGCCGACGGCCGCATCAACTTCGAAAGCCTCTACAACAAGATACCTTTCGTGAAGGATGTCAACAAACGTTTCGCCAACACCCGGCGCGCCAACACCGCTCCCAAGAAGCCCAAGAAGTTCGAAAAAACGTTCAGGCTGATGCCCGACACCACGCTGACCATACGCCACAACCTCCGCAACAAGAAGGTGAAGGTTACGGCCGTAAACGCTGTAGACAACAAGCCCTTCCCTATAAAGTACAAGGTTGTTGACGCCAACTCCATCGAGGTGTCGACACGCGGCGACAAGGACCTGAAATTCACCATAACCGAGGTGCTCAAAGTTGAGAAATCGCTGTGGCGCAACATCGGCGAGTACGCCATGCGCCTGGTGATGAGCCCGCGCAACGCCTCCATTCGCTGGAAACGCACCAATACCACCACCCTGCCGCTGTTCCGCAACGACATCGGTAATATCTTCGGACAGGAAACCCACTACGGCCCGATGTCGCCGGGTCTCGACTTCGCATTCGGTTTCACCGACGAAAGCTACATCCGTAAGGCCCTCGACCGCGGCTGGCTCATCACCGACGACGGCCAGACCTCGCCTGCACTCTTCTCCAAAGCCAACGAGCTCAACCTCGAACTCACTCTCGAACCCATCAAGGGCCTGAAGGTGCAGCTCACCATGAACCGCACCGACAACCGTACACGCCAGATACAGTTCATGTACGCCGATATGCCAGTGACGCGCACCGGCTCGTTCACCATGACCGCCTGCGCTATCGGCACATCCCTCGGCTCATCGTCGGCCAACAACGGTTACTACTCCAAGCCGTTCGACAACATGCTTAAGTACATCCCCACCATAGCAGAGCGCTATACCGGAATGTACGACGGCCTCAACTACCCCACCGGCGGCTTCATGGAGGGGAACCCGCTGGCCGGGCAGCCCTTCAGCCGTGATGCCGGACAGGTGTCGCAGACTTCGTCGGACGTACTGATTCCGGCATTCATGGCCGCCTACACCGGCAAGGACCCCAACAAGCAGGGACTCGACCCCTTCCCGTCGTTTGGCGCCGTGCGTCCCAACTGGCGAATCACCTACGACGGCCTGATCAACCTCGGCAACCTGAGGAACATCTTCAAGTCGTTCACCCTCAACCACGCCTATCAGTGCACCTACTCGGTGGGCAACTATACCTCGTACCTCAACTGGCAGGGCGTCGACGGTGACTACGGCTTCATCCTCGACGAACTTTCGGGCAATCCCATCCCGTCATCACCATATAATATATCGTCGGTATCGCTTACCGAGCGCTTCGCTCCGCTCTTCGGCGTCAGCACCACACTCAAAAACGAGATGCAACTCAACGCCGAATGGCGCGACCAGCGCACCCTCACCCTCAATTCCGCCGCAGGTCAGGTAGTCGAAGCCACAACACGCGGCCTCACCGTAGGGCTCGGCTACAAGATTGTGGGCTTCAACTCTGTATTGAAAATGAAGAGCTCGCAGACCGGCGTCAGCAACGACCTGACGCTCAACGCCGATTTCTCGCTGCAGAACACCCAGGCCCTCATTCGCCGCATCGAATCAAACTATACTCAGGCTACCTCGGGCACACGTACCCTCAGCATACAGTTCAACGCCAGCTATGTGCTGTCGCGGCGCCTCACCCTGGCGGCCTACTTCGACCACCAGGTCAACACCCCGCTCGTATCGAATGCCGCCTATCCCACCACATCGTCGTCGTACGGCCTGTCGCTCAACATCAATCTGGCTCGCTGATGCCCCGAATATCAAAAAAACGGCAAAATTCGAGTAATTTTTAACAGCTTCAAATATCCTTGGAAATCAACGATTTATGTGATTTTTATGTTAAAAAACATATTTTTACAGCATCAATTCGGGGATTTTATCTAACTTTGCACCGTCATTAATTGTTGTTTTA